>MGTA01000128.1:11101-12462 GCA_001799225.1 Deltaproteobacteria bacterium RIFOXYD12_FULL_50_9 | reverse complement strand
TGTGCAGAGGATTGGCAAGGAATAGGTCAACCGGAGGCAATTCTTTGGCATACTTGACCTGAGATTCAAGGCCTTGCAGAGTATCGAGCAGATAGCGCAGGGGACTCTTGACAAGAAAGGGGATCGAATCTTCCCAGATCAGCTCGAACAGGTCGTTCGCCTCTTTAAGCTTGGCAGGATCCTGGGTCTTGAGCAAGGCCAGAATGTAAAAAATACCGCCGCTTCGCATGAAAAATATTTTTTTCTTATGGCTGACCTTTTTCAAGGCCTGATGGCCGGCGCTGAACAATTTGAGCGCCGCCTCATTTTCTCCTTTAAGAAAGAGCAGCCAGGCCTCGCACTCCATGATCCCGGGCGTGTTGGGAAAAAGACCATTACTCTCCCCGATGAGTTGCTCGGCTTCCCGCCACTCCCCCCGGATGATCAACTGCTCGATCAGCAGCAGTGAGGCACGAAAATAGCAGCGTCTATTCTCCTCAATGGGCCAGCCAATCCGTTCCCTGATCCGATAGAGTACGGACCGGATATCGGCCGCTGCAACAATTGCAAAAGGGTGCGGAATTTTCTGCAATAAAAAATCTCCTGCCAGGGCAACTGGAACTTCCAGCAGCCATTCAGGATCGAACGGATTATCCAGAATGTTAAACAGCAAGTCGGCAAAAAACAACTTGTCTTGGGCGAGCCATTGACTTTTATTGTAGGTGTTAAGCTCCCCCTCGATAAATGCCATGTCATTGAGATAGTTGGCGATCCGCACCTCGCGGATGAACTCCGTGCGACGCTGGTAATGCCGGCTACTGCCGAAATGGGTTTTAATCGGCATGTGCTTGCGGACAATGGCGGCATACGCGGCGAACTCTCCGGCCCGGACCAGGCGGCGGGCTGCGACCTCCATGATGAGTTGGTGACATTGCGGAGAGGTTGTCCCTTCGATCAGAATCAATTGGCTTTTCAGCAGATCCTTTTGCAAGATGTGCTCAAAGATATCCAACGGCCTTAACGCCTTACCCTGAGCATCGGTTATCCCGAGATCCTTCAGGCACTTCACCAGGTTGGTCATGTTGACCGACTCAGGGGCAGCTACAGCCAGAAGATCGACAACCTTCAGCTGGTCTCCGGACAGGGCAAAATAGGCGGCAACCAGTTTTTCTCGTTGCTTTTCACGGTTTATCGCCAGGGGAGTATCAAGAGTTATAAAATCCATAAATATAAAAACCTCAGCAAAATCCCGGCAGCTTAAATTTCATGGTCACCTCGCCGGTCTGTCGATCGAGCTTGATCAGACGTTGATCACCGCCACTGTATGCTTGCAGCCATCCCCGGGATAAGGACAATCACAGCTATGGTCAAATGAGTCACCC
>MGTA01000128.1:7853-11077 GCA_001799225.1 Deltaproteobacteria bacterium RIFOXYD12_FULL_50_9 | reverse complement strand
GAGCCGGACCCCGCGCTGAAAAATAATGTTTGAATCAGCCACCTGTTTTTTGATGTGATCACGAGTTAAAGCAAGCATAAAAAATACTCCATCATAAGTTGATTTTCGGGAAAATTTGAGGTGAAACTGTAATGAGCAGGAATGAGCTTTACCAGCCTGATTTGTTGTTGTCAACGTACGTGGAATATTTTTTCTCTTGGATTCGCTCAAAATACTAATCTAACGAGCCTGCATGATTACTCATCATTGACAGATGTATCATATTTGCTATAGGAGGCAGTTTATTATTGACGGGCATTTTATTAGATGTTTTCATACTCATGAAGGATAGGAGAAAGGCTGTTCAGTGTGCATGTTCAACCATTTTTACATTAAACAAGAACCTCTCGCACTCGGACTTTAACATATAGACAGGACACTTAATGACTCTCTCGCTCAACAAACCCAAACTCGACAATCTCGCCTCCGATATCTGGAAATCCGCCGAACGCTTGCGCGGAAAATTCAAGTCCTATGAGTATCAGAGTGTCATCCTGCCCATCATCGTCATTCGCCGGCTTGAGTGTGTTCTGATTGACTGGCGGACAACAAAATCCGCCGAGGTGCTGAAGAACCGGCCGAAGCTCACCGAGAAGGAACTCGCCAAGCTGGTCAAGGAACTGGAGCTGAATCCCAAGCAGTGCCCGTTCTCCAACACCACGGACTGGACGCTTCACTCGGTCTATGAGGAAGACCACGCCCTGCTGGAGGAGAACTTCCGCGCTTACATCAACGGCTTCTCGCAGAACGTTGACGACATCATCGAGCACTTCAATTACCGCGCCACCATCGGCCAGATGGTGAAACTCAACCGGCTGGCCCCGATCCTGAACCAGTACAAGGAACTCGCCCTCGGACCCGACCAGCTCTCCGGGCTGGAGATGGGCTACATCTACGAAGAGTTGCTCCGGCGCTTCTCGGAACAGAGCGGTGACGAGGCCGGGGAACATTTCACGCCGCGCGAGGTCGTCCGCCTGATGGTTGAATTGCTGGATATTCCCATCCCGGACAAGCATCTCTCCATCTACGATCCAGCCAGCGGCACGGGCGGCATGTTGTCCGTGGCCAAGGAGCACCCGCTGGAGCGCGCCGACACCCCGGAGGAAAAGGCGCGGGTGGAGAAGTACGTCACCGTGCACGGCCAGGAACTCTCCCCCACGAACTACGCTGTCTGCCAGGCCGACCTCCTCATCAAGAACGACCGGCAGGCCACCGTCCACCTCGGCAACTCGCTGATCCCGCACGACCAGCACAGTAAGGAGCCGGGCGACCAGTGGCCGGAGCCGAAATGGCGCTTCAACCGGATGCTCTCCAATCCGCCCTTCGGTGTCACCTGGGGTGGCAAGGACGGCTACGAGAAGGAGGCCCGCAAGCTGGAAAAGAGCCGTTACCAGGCCGGGATGCCGCGCGTCAATGACGGCGCGCTGCTCTTTTTGGAAACCACGCTGGCTAAAATGGCCCCGCCCGAGGAGGGTGGCAGCCGCATTGCCATCATCTTCAATGGTTCGCCGCTGTCCAATGGCGACTGCGGCTCCGGCGAGAGCGAAATCCGCCGCTGGATTTTGGAGAACGACTGGCTCGACGCCATTGTCATGCTACCCGACCAGCTTTTCTATAACACCGGCATCTTCACCTATATCTGGTTGCTGCGGAACGACAAGCCCGTCAGCCACCAGGGCCGCGTCGTATTCTGGCAGACGGATGAGCACGACCAGCCCGCCATTATCACCGAGCCTTACGAGAAGGCCTTCACCGCCGCCAACGTCAAGAAGGAGCAGGAGTTCCACGAGAGCAATCTGAGCTTCCGTGTGCGGGTGAAGGCGAAGGGTAAGGGTAAGGAGAAGACCGTCGAGTTCATCGTCAAAGCGAAGGACAACGCCGCCAAGAAATTCAAGGAAGCCCTGGCCGACGCCGACGAAACGCTTTCTGTCGAATGGACCCACCGGCATTATGTGCAAGACGACGAATACATCCCGCACGGCGAGGAGATCGCAGCCTTCCTGAAACGGGAGATCGCCAAGCCGATCATCCGCTGGGATGAGAGTCCGCAACTGGGCTACGAGATTCTGCCGAACAAATACTTCTACCGTTACCAGCCGCCGCCCCCCGCGAAGGAGTTGCTGGCGGAGTTCTGGAGACTGGAGAAGGAGGCGGAGAAGATGCTGGAGGGGCTTGCCCGATGAAAAAAACCGCCACCACCACTTTGGCCATTAGCGCCGACTACCGGCAGTTCGTCGAGGAATTGAAGTCGCGGGTGGTTTCCGCCCGCCTTGCAGCGGCTCGGGCCATTACCCATGAGGCCATCCTGCTCTATTGGGACATTGGCCAGGGGATAGTGGAGAAGCAGCAAGCACTTGGCTGGGGCGAATCGGTGATTGAACAGGTGTCGCTGGATTTGCAGGCCGCATTCCCCGGATCAACAGGTTTTTCTCCCCGTAATCTTCGCAGCGCCAAGCAGTTGTATCTCTCTTACTGTGATCCGGCAACTTGGCTGCAGCCTGTAGCCAAATTGGCTAAGCAGCCCGGAGGTACGGAAATTTGGCTACAACCTGTAGCCAAATTAACCCCTGAGACGGTGATTGCATTTCTGCGACAGCTTGTTGCAGAAATTCCCTGGGGGCAAAATCTCCTCATTCTAAACAAGCTCTCCGCCCCCGCCGCCCGGCTCTGGTATCTCCGTGCCACCGCAAGCTTCGGCTGGTCGCGCAATGTCCTGCTCAACCAGATCAAGGCCGGGGCTTTCGAACGGGCCGTCACGGAAAAGAAGACGCACAATTTCGACCTTGCCCTGCCGGAGTATCTTGCCGAGCAGGCGGATGAGATGCTCAAAAGTTCCTATAACCTGGAATTCCTCGGCATCCGTCGTGAGGTGAAGGAACGGGAGCTGGAAGACCGCCTGGTCTCCCGCCTGCAATCCTTTCTGCTCGAACTCGGCTACGGGTTCTGTTTCGTTGGGCGGCAACACCGGATCGCGCTGGGCAAGAAGGAGTATTTTATCGATCTCCTCTTCTACCACCGCTTTCTCAAGGCCCTGGTCGCCTTTGAACTGAAAGTCGGCCCTTTCGAGCCGGAGCACGCGGGGAAGATGGATTTCTACCTGAACCTCTTGAACGACAAGGAACGCGGCCCCGACGACCAGCCCTCCATCGGCATCATCCTCTGCGCGGAAAAGGATGACGTGGAGG
>MGTA01000128.1:6545-7807 GCA_001799225.1 Deltaproteobacteria bacterium RIFOXYD12_FULL_50_9 | reverse complement strand
CAGGCGAAGCTGCCCGGTGAACTGAAAGGCAAACTGCCAACCGCCAAACAGCTCGCGGATGTTGTACGGGCGGAGATGGAGGGGGAGAAATGAGTGGTTCGCTCGCAGAGCAATCGGTGTGGCCCGTTGACCGGATCAAAGACCAGGTTTCGAAGATCGGCAGCGGCGTAACGCCATCTGGAGGAGCGGCGGCGTATCTTGATGACGGTGTTCCTCTATTGCGAAGCCAAAACGTGCATTTCGATGGGCTGCGGCTCGACGACGTAGCCTATATCTCCGACGAAACGCACGACGAAATGAGCGGCTCGAAATTGCGCGCAAGAGATGTATTGCTGAACATCACCGGAGCCTCAATCGGGCGTTGCGCGTTCGTGCCAGACAAATTTGGCGAGGGGAACGTCAATCAGCACGTCTGTATCATTCGCCCCGCTGCAAGACTTGATCACAAGTTTCTGACCTACTGCCTCTCTGCTCCTTGGGGACAGGACCAAGTTTTTTCGAGCTTCACCGGAGCATCGCGGCAGGGCTTGGGGCAGCGCGACCTTGGTGCAATCCAAGTACCGCTTCCGCCGTTGCCGGAGCAACAATGCATCGCGGCGTATCTGGATGCGAGTTGCGCGGCCATTGACGCGGCGGTGGCCGCCAAACGCCGCCAACTCGAAACTCTCGACGCACTCAAGTACTCATCTGTTTTCCATGCAGTTACGAAAGGACTTGATGACACAGCTAAATTGAACATATCAGGAATAGATTGGTTGGGAAAGGTCCCATCGCATTGGGCGATAAGGCGCATCAAAGACATAGCCGAGCTCAGAAGTGGTGATGCCATACAATCGGAAGAAATTGTACCGGAAGGAGACTACCCTGTTTATGGAGGAAATGGCCTGCGAGGATATACATCGTCATTCACTCATAACGGACAATTTGCTTTGATCGGAAGGCAGGGAGCGCTCTGTGGTAACATCAATTACGCTAATGGCAAATTCTGGGCAACTGAGCATGCTGTAGTCGCGACCCTGTTGAAAAGATACAATACATTGTGGTTTGGAGAACTACTTCGGGTTATGAATCTCGGTCAATATTCCAACGCAGCAGCTCAACCTGGGCTAGCTGTAGATCGAATTAAATTTCTTCGTTTACCGGTTCCACCGCCAGAAGAACAAATTCTCATAGCTGAACAGATTAAGACTATCATCCAAAAAAACGAGAGTATTAGCGCCAGCATCGACGCCCAAATCACCACCCTCACCGCCTACCGAAAG
>MGTA01000128.1:5520-6503 GCA_001799225.1 Deltaproteobacteria bacterium RIFOXYD12_FULL_50_9 | reverse complement strand
TTTGGAAACGTCCTTTAAGGGGGGTGGCAATTTGCCCACCCCCTTGGCTTGGGATTGGTGACGACCGGCGGAACTCAGAGCGATGCGGTTCGTTCCTCACCACATCCTACGTTACTGCCCGCCGGAAAACCGAAAAACTGAAGACAAGGATAAGGATTGATCATGGCACGGAAGAAACAGCCACCCGAGTTGACCTTTCAGTTCGTAGTTCGTAGTTCGTAGGATGCGGTGAGGAACGAACCGCATTGATCGAGATCATCAAACAATCAACAACCTCGGGAACCAATGGTTGAATATCGGCGGCCAAAGATCACTGGTGGCTCGTTTTTTTTCACCGTCAACTGTGCTGAACGCCGGGGTAATCAGACTCTCACGGAAAATATCGATTTGCTTAGGCAGTCATTCAGGAAAGTGAAACAGGCGCATCCGTTTTCAATCGATGCCATTGTGGTTCTTCCAGAGCATCTCCATTGTATATTCACCTTGCCAGATGGAGACGCCGATTTCAAAACAAGGTGGGCATTGATCAAGGCCGGATTCTCCCGAGCTTTGCCTCCCACCGAAAGAAGATCTACGAGCCGGATAAAAAGGGGAGAGCGTGGTATTTGGCAACGGCGCTATTGGGAGCATTTGCTCCGGGATGAAATCGATTTTGAACGCCATGTCGAGTATATCCATTGGAACCCGGTAAAACACGGCTGGGTAAAGCAGGTTAAGGCATGGCCTTACTCGAGTTTTCATGATTACGTCAGAAAAGGTTTGTGTCCCGAGGATTGGGCGAGCGAGCCGAACAGCGATGTTTGTGGTGGTGAATAACGCGAGCGGTGCACGAGCGATGCTACGTTACTATTTCAATATCATCAAGGAAAAACTCAAAGAGCGCGGCGCCGACTACAAGGTGCTCTATGCTTTTTCGGATTTCGTTCACCCTGAAACCAACGCGGCCATCAGTGAATACGCAGTGAATGAGTTGCAACAGGGCG
>MGTA01000128.1:0-5490 GCA_001799225.1 Deltaproteobacteria bacterium RIFOXYD12_FULL_50_9 | reverse complement strand
ACTACCGGCTCATGGTGGTGGCGAACAAATTCCAGACCGGCTTTGACCAGCCCTTACTCGCCGGCATGTTTCTCGACAAGCCGGTGCTGGATCGCAACGCGGTGCAGACGGTCTCGCGGTTGAACCGCTGCCATCACGGCAAGAAGGATGTGGTGGTCGTAGACTTCACCAACAACGCCAAGCAAATCCTCAAAGCCTTCGCCAAGTATCGGCAGGGCACGCCCTTCGAGCCGGAAGAACCGGATCAAGAGACCTGCCCGAAACTGTACGCGGAGATTCTCGCCACCGGCATCTTCAGCCAGCAGGACGCCGCCGACCTGCTCGTGCTGCTCAAGAGCGGGACGGATGCCCGGGTGCAATTTCATGTGAACGCCCTGCGCACGCGCTTTCAGGTGAGGCTCAGCGCTTGGGAAGAGCGCAAGGCCTTCGTCACTCTGCTGGCTCGCTTTGCGAGGAGCTTCCATTTCCTCACCTGCTTCTTTACCTATTCGCCGGCGATTCAGGAGTTCGTCACCTTTGCTGAATGGGTTGGCCCGCAGCTCATCAAGACCGGGACCGTATCCGACCTGATGCAGCAGATTCGCGCCACCGTGGTCACCAGGGCGGCGGTGCAATATCAAGGCGTGACGACCAGCGGCGGCCCGGTGAAGCTTCAGCCTGGCAAAGGGAAAGGCGGGGCTGGCCCGGTGCCGACCACGGTGTCCGTGCAGGACGTGATCGCCCAGATTCGCGTCAAGTTCGACATCACCGACGAGGAGGCCCTTTACATCAAGCAGGTAACGGAAGAGAAGATCGCCGACCCGGATATCCGCACCACCGTCCAGGTGCATCGTGACGACCACATGTATCTCGATGGCCCGTATCGCGGCCAGGTCAACGGCGAGATCCAGACGACCTACGACGCACGCGGCCGCTATGACGAACTGGCCGACCCGAAATACACCGATATTGGCGGCATCTTCGACATCATGGCCGTGACCGTCATTCAAACCCATTTATCCCTGGCGGCCTGAGGCCATGAGCAAAACAATCCACGACATCCCCGAGGCCGACCTGCTACCACACCTCCGCCACTACGCCGACCGCAAGCAGGAGCATTTCCTCTGCGCCAGCATCAACGGTGCGAACGAGATCCTGAACATCCGCGTGGTCTCGATTGGCCTGATTGACCGCAGCCCCATCCATCCACGCGAAGTATTCGCCGATGCCCTCTCCGACCGAGCCTCCGCCGTCATCGTGGCCCACAACCACCCCAGCGGCGGCCTTGAACCATCGCCAAGCGACATCGACACACCGCCCAACTCAAAGCGGCTGGTGTCATCGTAGGCATCGAGTTGCTGGACCACATCATCTTCAACAGGACTGGATACTTCAGTTTCCTGGAAGACGGAAAACTTTAGGGCGCGATCATGCTGAACTATCTCTGGACCGGCTTCTTCTTCGCCGCTGCTGCCGCTACTCTCTACCAGGGCATGTGGCTGGGCCATCCGGAAATCTTCGGGCTGGTCATTGAATCGGTCTTTGCCATGGCCAAGACCGCCTTCGAAATAGCCCTCGGCCTCACCGGTGTCATGACCTTCTGGCTTGGCATCATGCGGGTGGGTGAGAGAGCGGGCTGCATCCGGGGGCTTTCGCGCGCCATCGCGCCGGTGCTCGAACGCCTTTTCCCGGAGATACCGGCCGGCCATCCGGCCTTCGGCTCCATGGTGATGAACATGGCAGCCAATGTCCTGGGGCTCGACAATGCCGCAACCCCTTTGGGACTCAAGGCCATGCAGGAGTTGCAGGAGCTCAACCCGTCGGCTGACACCGCCTCGAACAGTCAGATCATGTTTTATGCGATCAACGCCTCGTCAATAACCCTCGTGCCGGTCGGGGTGTTCACCATACTCCACCAGTTGGGCTACCGGAACCCCACCGAACTCTTTCTGCCGATCCTGCTGGCCACCACCTGTTCTACCGTGGTCGGCGTGGGCACGGCCTGCCTTTTCCAGCGCATCAACCTGTTCGAACGCCGCATCCTTTTAGCCTTTGCCGGCGCTCTCGGACTGGTGGCCGGGCTCGCCGCCCTCCTGCCGATTCTCGGGCGCGACCGTCTCCAGGTGGCGGCGGGCACAGCGGGCAGCGCCGTCATCTTCGGGCTCATCATCTTTTTTATCGGCCTGGCGGCCCTGCGTAAGGTAAACGTCTATGAGGAGTTCATCGCCGGCGCCAAGGAGGGTTTTAGCGTTACAATCGCAATTGTCCCCTATCTCGTCGCCATGCTGGTGGCCGTCGGCGTCCTTCGGGCAAGCGGGGTGCTCGATCTGGCGCTCGACGCCATTGCCTGGCTGGCCGGACTTTTCTCCGGCGCATCGGGAGGTCCGCGGCCGGCCTTTATCGAGGCGCTGCCCACCGGGTTTATGAAACCCTTTTCCGGCAGCGGCGCCCGGGCTCTGATGATCGAAACCATCAAAACCCATGGCGTGGATTCATTGGCCGGCCGCATGGCTGCGGTCATGCAGGGCTGTACCGAAACCACCTTTTATGTGCTGGCCGTCTATTTCGGCGCAGTCGGCATCCGCCGGACCCGTTATGCCGTAACCTGCGGACTGCTGGCCGATGCGGCCGGAATAATCGCGGCCATCATCGTTACCCTGCTCTTTTTTGGTTGATAATCTTCATGCTCTGGGAGGAGGAGAATCGGGGCTGGCGAGGGCTTGGCAGCCTGTGCATGTTCTGCGGGGTGCTACTCATTACCCTGCTGGGTTAGTCATGATGCGTTCGGTATTTTTATAGCATCAGTATGCCTTCCAGGTTCTTTTTGATCAAGAAAAGACCGGCAGAAAACGCTTGTTAACTATTTGTAAGTGCGTTATACAACATATACTAAATGATAATCAAAGTTGAGAATTCCCAATGAGTTTATAGGCATTTTGCTATAAACTGATATATGGGAGAAGGAAGACATACAGAACTGTTTAACAACTTGTTGGGTGCCATGAATGGACCGCTTCCGAGAGCTTGTTGCTCTCATCCAAGCTGAGTATTCGTGCGATCGCTTCTTTGCGAACTACGACCAGAAGCTAACCGTTCCAGAGTTGGGCGACGACTATCGAACGTATGAGCGTACGCTCCACTTCCTTGACCCCGAGTCATGGGCAGAACTACGAACCAAAGCCGTCAAGCACTTCATGGATCAACGGCCCGGCCAACTCAAACAAGGCTTTTTCAATCAGTTGAACGACGCCTTCGCATATCGGCATCTCGTTCGACGCGGCTATCGACAAGTACGAGTTCTACGGGAAAACAGCAAAACTCAGCCGGACCTCGAGTACTTCGATGGATGCGAGAGACTGTTTTGCGAGGTGAAGACTCTTGGACTTTCGGACCTAGAAATCGCTCGTCGGCATGTGCCCAGACGCTTTCGCTCTTCCATTTACTACCAGCTTGATGAATGCTTCTTGAGCAAGCTCCGAAGCACACTCGATGTTGCCCAAAACCAAATCAGTGCTCGTGGCAGCGGCATGGTCTATCTGATCATGCACTTCGACGACTTCACGCTTGAGCACTATGACAACTATCGAAAACAAGTCCATTCTTGTCTCCAGGAGCACACGGCCAACAACGTTTACGTTCAGGTTGGCCTACGAGGCCGCAGACACATTGAAAAAGCACCGAAAAACACAGGGTCAGGTCTACACATTTGACATGAGGTCACCCCTAAAAACAAGTGCCAAAATTTACTAACTGGAATCCCTGTGAATACTGAGTTTAAAGATCATTTTTCAGTCAATTCGGAAAACTACAAAAAATATCGCCCTGAATATCCCGCAGAGCTCTTCGCGTACTTAGCGTCGATATCCCCTGCGCAGGAAAAAGCCTGGGACTGTGGCACCGGATCAGGGCAAACCGCCAAAGGGACTGGTGCGTTTTTTCAAGAGTGTCATTGCCTCGGACCCGAGCAGTTCGCAAATTATAAATGCCGAGCAAACGCAAGGAGGAACCATGACAAAAAAATCATTAGTGGTTTTTGAAGGAAAACAAATTCGCCGCCATTATGACGCGGATTCGGAAACTTGGTACTTTTCGGTCATCGATATTATCCAGGCGCTCATCCAGCAGCCAGACTATCAAGCCGCCCGTAACTACTGGAAGGTACTCAAAAACCGTTTAAATAAGGAGGGCAGCGAAACGGTTACAAAATGTAACCGGTTGAAAATGCTTGCCGATGACGGCAAAATGCGGCTCACCGATGCCGCTAGTCCAGAAACGCTACTCCGCCTGATCCAATCCATACCCAGCCCCAAGGCGGAACCGATCAAGCTCTGGCTGGCCAAGGTCGGTTACGAGCGGATGCAGGACATGGCCGACCCGGCCCGATCCCTTGACCGGGCCCGGGAGTTCTGGCAACAGCACGGCAGAAGCGAGAAATGGATTCAACAGCGGATGATGGGCCAGGAGACCCGCAATAAGCTGACCGACTTCTGGCAGGACCACGAGATCACCAAGGAAGAGGAGTACGCCATTCTGACCAACATCATTCATCAGGAGTGGTCGGGAGTGTCGGTCAAGGAGCACAAGTCGCTCAAAAATCTCAAGACCCAGAACCTCCGGGACCACATGAGCGAGGCCGAACTGATCTTCACCGCCCTGGCGGAACTCTCCACCCGCCAGATCGCCGAGAGTGTCAACGCCACCGGCATGGAGGAGAACAAAGAGGCCGGCAAAAAAGGCGGCGGCATTGCCAAGAAGGCTCGGCGCGAATTGGAGGCCAAGGCAGGCAAGAAGGTGGTGACTGGCGAAAACTTCCTGCCTTCGGGAGGCTCAAAGGTCGCAATCAATCGAAAAAAAGGCAGCGGCCAGACATGAAATTCAATTTTGAGCCAACCTGCTATGCCAATAAAGGGGATGTATCATCCCTAACTTCTTTAATTGCGCATTTTTATAGCAAATCCCTAGGAGATTACTGGCCGCAGGAAAGAAAATTTGAAAGGCTCGGTGAGCTGGTGTAGATTTCAGCATATGGCCAGCACTGAAGTATGGACATAACCTAAAAAAGTTGGAATAATGTCAAAAAGATTTGCTGAATTTACATCATGTGATAGGCTATTTTGAAATTATGAACACGAAAAACAAACTATCAACGACCTGTGTGCCGGCCTTGGCGAGAATCTTCTCGGCGGCGGTCATTGATGAGCTCGCCTCCAAGGGACGCTCTTCCATTGCCGTTGCTATTCTGAAAGAGGCGGGCATATACCGAGAGTTTGACCCGACGACATTGCTGTGCGATTTCTTCGATCAGGTTCATGCCTTGTTGTTCCGTTCATATCGAAACGAGTACATATACAAAAACGCCATCGCCCGGAAAATCCTGCTGGGGGTACATTCACTCAACACAGCCTCAATGCTGACTGAGTTCCGCGCCGGTGCCTGCAAGGCTGATGCGGTTGTTCTGAACGGGACCAGCACGGTATATGAAATCAAATCAGCCTATGACAGCATGGAGCG
>MGTA01000127.1:14166-19843 GCA_001799225.1 Deltaproteobacteria bacterium RIFOXYD12_FULL_50_9 | reverse complement strand
CAAACCGACCGGCCTGGCTCTAAACAGCAAAAAAATACGATAAACGGCAGCAAATATCTGTATGGCAGCAAAAATACCCTCATTTAATTCTCCTTCACACTCCAGTACGGCTTGAAATACCGGGCCGGATTCACTCGCCCACCCTTCTGAAAATCGCCGAAGGTCAAGATCGACGCCTTATACGAAGACCCAGGCAACCCCTTTTCACCTCTTGAGGTATTGGCGCCCAATACTTGCAAGGACTCTCCCGGCACTTCGATCTGCCCTATTTCAGGATAGACCAAAGGAATTTCCGCATGCCCGGCAAATGAGAGATCAACCAGGTCCATGCTGGTTCCATACTCCTTACTCTTCAGAATAGCGTCAGCCACTCTGGTCCAGATCGGCAAAGCGCCGGCCGAACCGGAAATCCGAATAGTATTGTGAGTCATGGGTTTATTGTCATCATATCCCACATAGGCAGCCATGACATAGCCGCCATCCAGGATAACGTTACTACCGGAACCGGCCGCAGGCACTACGCCGGCAAAGGCCGAGTTGGTATAACGGTTGGCGGTTCCGGTTTTTCCCAACAGAGGCACCCGGATATCCAAATCCTTAAGCTGCGCCTCCCTGACACTCTCACGGCTATGGAGTCTGACAGTATTATAAGCATGTCTGCCGGTGCCGAACTTGACAACATTACGCAAAATATCGCTTACCGCAAGAGAGGTCTGCGGGTCAATAGCTTTTAAACGGGTACTTTTGGGTGTAAAGAGCACCTTACCCTCAGGATCTTCGATACGTTCAATAATGGAAATTACCTCTTTGGAACCGCTGTCGCCGGGATAGGTATACCCGGAAACCAGGCCTTCATAAGCGCGCACCACCTCCAAAATAGTGATGACATTCGATCCCAGAGGAAATGACAATACAGGGTCAAGTTTGCTTTCAATACCTATGGCACGACAAAAACCGACAAGATAACGAAGACCGGCCAACACTCTGAAATCATGAATATTGAATAATACCTCCGGCCCGTAACCCGGCAGAACAGCTAAGCGCTGATACTCCCGCTCGACAGCGTCATTCAATATCTTGACCGATCCGACCGAAAGCAGCCCATCAATCAGCACCTCATCCCAGAAATCTTCGATGGCTGCGGGTGAAACAGCTGCCAGGAGAGCCTGAAACTGCTTCAAACTCAGCCGTTGCCAATCACTCTCCTGGGATGCAAGCGGAGCACCATAGACAAGTTGCATGGTCTTTTTATGCCGATATAATTTCAAATCCTCCGGCTCCGGCAATGATTTGCCTCTCAGCTGCTGACGCAGATCAACAAGTTCAGACCAGAGCTTCCTGATTCTTAAAAAATTCCTCTTCAACAACTCCCGGCGGACCCCGATATCCTTAACTACCGCCGCCTGTTCGGTATCCTCCATATCGGCTTCATTCTCAACCTGAAAACGATCAAAACCAATGCCGTACTGAAAGGTCCGCAGCAGCTCTGACTCCTCTGTTTTTCCGGCAAAGATCAAATCCGGTTCAATCTCAGCAACCGCCTTGGAAAAGGCCAGCAGATAGAGGGCATCTTCATCAACAATGATACCGTACTCATCCCGAATCCGCATCTGATACGCCTGATATGATTCATCAGCCCTCAAACCCAAGTCGAGCTGGTTGACCAGTTCACGAAACTGGGCAGGTGACAGCTGATCACAGAGGTGATCAAGCAGCCAGACCGTTGCCAGATTCTCGGAAGAGACCCCGGCAAAACTCATGGAGACGCTCCGATAAGGGCTTATATGATCCGGTCGAGGGTAATAGGGTTGCTTCTGATAAACAAAGATATTTCTTTCGTTGTTCAAAACATCAATGGAGTTCCAACCCAATTGCAGAGCAGCAGCATAAACCAGAGGTTTCATCACCGACCCCATCGGCCGGTTTGCCGAGATGGCCCGATTATAAAATCTGTTATCCATGCCGCCCACCATGGCCCGGATCGTTCCTTCCTTAATTGCCAGGACCGCCCCCTGCAAGGCGGGATATTTCTCAAGATCAAACTGATACTCGCCGGTAATGACATTCACGCCACGGATTGAGACATAGATCAGATCACCTTGACGGATCTGGGAGAGAATAGCCGGCAGGTCATCACTACCCGCTTTTGTCCAGAGGTTCCGACGAAACTTCATCAAAGGATCAAGGATATTCAGCAACCCCGGCAGATCAACTACCCCTTCAACCTTAGCTTTATCTCCGGTCATGAACGTAACTCCTACTGCCGCCCCCGGAGTGCTGCGCACCGATAAAACCCGCCCGATCAGGAAACCGCCCTTATGTTTCTCAGACGCAGCACCAAAAGTTAGCCCGGCGTAAAGCTTCTGCAGCTCTCCACGTTCATAACCGCTTAGCATGACATCAAGCCGTGAGAGCTCCTTCCGGACAGCATACTCAGCATCTTCCTGAATATCCTTATCAATAGTAGTGACGATACGCACCCCGGATGTGGCAATATTGTCAATGCCCTGCTGGAGCAGAACCTCCTCCACCGCTGGGTCGGCCAGCGCCACCCTGATCTGATCCATAGTGGTATTCATTGAATATGTCATCTGACCACGCTTGAACGGGATCTCTCTTGAGGAGTATTTTTGCAGCTCTTCCTGGCCTAGTTTGCCGATCCGGTACAATTGGTGCAAAACATATCTCGTCCGGCTTCTTGCCTCTTCACGGGCCTTTTTACCCTCCTCATCATCTTTCTTGATGAAAGGGTTATAATAGTTTGGCCGCTTGACACTGCCTGCGATAAAAGCACACTCCAGAAGATCAAGATCTTCCACTGATTTGTCAAAATAGTATCGAGCCGCCACCCCAAGTCCCCGACCATTGCCGCTCACATAAAACTGGTTTGAGTAAAACTCCAGAATCTTCTCCTTGGAATAGTGATATTCCAGGCGCCAGGCATACAAAAGTTCCTTGAGTTTGGAGAGGATCGAACGATCCTGCCGTTTAAAGAGGTTCTTGGCGGTCTGCTGGCTGATGGTGCTGCCGCCCTGCACGATTCGACCGGCTCTGATATTGGCCGACATGGCCCGGACAAGTCCCATCAGATCAACGCCATGATGCTCATAAAAGGTATTATCCTCGGCTGCTATCAGTGCGTCCACGAAATTTTTGGGAATCTGGGCAAAAGCAACATACTGGCGATGGGAGTCCTCAAAAAAAACACCGATAGGATTAATGCCATCCCGGTAGTAGACCGGACTCTCCATTGACAAAATCCTCTCAATGTATCCGAGGCTTATCTCCTCACCCGGCGAGATCACCACAAGCCAATAAAAGAGAGCAAAGAGCAAGAAGCCCAGCAGAACGACTGCCCCTGAGCCCGCGATAATTCGCCGCATCACACTGTTTTTAACTGAAAACATCCGTTTTATAATCATAGGGTGATAGACCGAAAACCATTCACAGATAAATTTCCTTCTATAACATTATCAATAACCAATTGGACCAATACGATTTTTATAATGCAAGAAAATTGAGGATTACCGGCAAAATGCACCAATAAACGGGCCAACCGCCGAAGCAACGAACAAGATATATACAAAAAACGACAAACAATCTCAATAGATAAGGCTTTTTCGGTTGCCAATCGATTTATTGTACTGTACAAAGATATAAATTGTGTTGCATCCACTCAAGCCCACTCAGGTACGAAATGACCTTATCGAATAAATATATTCTCCATACTCTCTCCCTCCCGATCACCGTTGGCCTGATTTTACTCTTATCAGGCTGTTCTTTTCTCAATCCGCAAAAGCCGCCGACCATCTCTGCAACTTATACCGAATATGTTCCACCTTCACAAGTCGAACCACTCAGGCCGGAGAGTGCCCTGGTTGTCGCCAATGACAACAAGCTAACTCTCCAAGAGGAAAAACCAATAACACCATCCGTTATTCCTGTAGAAGAGCAGACAGCCGAGACACCTGCCGAATCAAGCGTTATTTTAAACGAATCCGACTTATCTGTTGAAGAAGCAGCTCTCGTAGCCGAAGATCTGGCCGACAATGGCGAATCAATCGACGATTCCGCAGAAAAAACTGAAGAGATAATACTATCGGATGCGCCTGAAGCGCTGGTTGAAGAGGTGACCATACCGGAACCGGAACAAACGGCGGCCGAAGAGATCAAACAGCTTGATGCTCTGGGGCAATGGGAAGCCGGCAAAACACCAGAGGTTTCCGTTGCATTTGACTTTCCGATCACCCTGAACAAGCAGGTGGAATTTTATCTGAATTTCTTTCAGTATGAACGGCCCAAGGTCTTTACCAACTGGCTGAAGCGTTCAGGCCGTTATCTGCCGATGATCCAACAACAACTTGCGGAGAGAGGCCTGCCTAAGGATCTTGCCTATCTTGCCATGATCGAGAGTGGCTTTATCATTACCGCTTATTCGCCGATGCATGCTGTCGGACTATGGCAATTTATCAGTGCGACAGGGACCAGGTATAAACTGGTTATCAATAAAGAGGTAGACGAACGCCATGATCCCATTAAGTCGACCAAAGCAGCGATAGGCTACCTGGCGGACCTCTACAAGGAGTTCGGTTCCTGGTATCTGGCCGTAGCCTCTTACAATGCCGGCGAAGGCAAGATACGAAAAGCAGTAAGCATGTATAACACCACTGATTTCTGGGAACTTGCGCAAGGGGACTATCTGAAAACAGAGACAAAACGCTACGTCCCCATGCTGATCGCCTCCATTCTCATCGCCAAAGAGCCGGCCAAATATGGTTTTACCGATATTGATTTTGAAGATCCGCTGGCCTTTGATACCGTCGAAGTCCCACGCGGCACTGCTCTGAAGGCTGTTGCTGTCGCCACCGGCCATGACTATGATGAGATCTACAAACTGAACCGTGAACTCCGCAAGGCGGTCACCCCTTCATACCGCACCATGTATCCTTTAAAAGTGCCCGTAGGTAAAGCGGAACAACTGCTAACCAACCTGCCCCGGGTAAAGGCAGTCAGAACTACCGAATATAAAATCCATAAGGTTAAAAAGAAAGAAAGCATGGCCAAAATCTGCAAGAAATACGGCCTGAGCAAGACAGCCCTGGCAACAATAAACAACCTGCGCACCGCCTCTGTTGCTCCGGGCACAAAATTGCGAATCCCTTACCAGACAACATCCTACAAACTCATGGAATCCACCCAACATCTGGCAGCTCTCCCAAAAAAAACCGGCGCTGCCAACACCGAGACATCAATTGTTCACAAGGTCAAATCAGGCGAAAACGCCTATATAATCGCCAAGCGTTATGGTGTTTCGGCCCAGATGCTTGCTACCTGGAATAACCTCTCTGATGCCAGACGCCTGTCTATAGGTCAACAACTGGTCGTTTATCCGAAAAAATCTGCGGCAATCCAGACGGCAGGTCTGCAGAACGAAACATCGGATGCCAAAGAAGAATCTCTGCTTACTTACTATAAGGTTCAGGATGGCGACACTCTCTGGGATATCGCCCAAAAGTACAATATCTCAACTGAACAGATTAAACAATGGAATCAAATCTCTGGAAATATCATCCAGCCCGGACTCCGCCTGGCCATCAAGATTGAAAAAGGCGGCTGATTGTTGATATGAAAATCAGCGGCAAAGTCGCTTTGGTTCTGGGGGCCAGCAAGGGTATCG
>MGTA01000127.1:13687-14092 GCA_001799225.1 Deltaproteobacteria bacterium RIFOXYD12_FULL_50_9 | reverse complement strand
CAGCCTGATCCTCCCCTACTTCGACTGGCCCGAACATACCCGGGCCACCATGGCCGAACTCGCAGCACAATCTTCTGATCATCTATTTATCGAAACCGATCTCCGCAACCCGGAACAGGTCAAGGATCTGCTGGCAACGATCAAGCAGCGTTACGGGAAACTGCACATTCTGATCAACAACATCGAACGCGGCGGCATGCCGATCGTCCACGGCCCGTATACTCCGGAACAGTGGGACCTTGAAATGGCCACCACCCTGAAGGCCAAGTGGTGGGTCTTTCACCACGCCTTACCCCTGCTCAAGAGTGCCCAGGAGGGTGCCGTGGTTACGCTCTCTTCCATCGCCGGCAGGATCGGCAGAAGCGGCCCGGCCGGGATGATCTTCAACGATGGCTACAGTGCGGC
>MGTA01000127.1:13443-13598 GCA_001799225.1 Deltaproteobacteria bacterium RIFOXYD12_FULL_50_9 | reverse complement strand
AGGCTGAGACAATCTATTTATCATCAAGTACTTCATTCAACTTCTTATTCTGTTCAGCGCTTATAGTTCGAATCTGGGTCTTGGCCTGCTCTCCCGCCATCACTGCAGTTTTCCCGGTCAACCCATCGATCGCGTCTTTTGCAGCTGAAGTCTTT
>MGTA01000127.1:7580-13232 GCA_001799225.1 Deltaproteobacteria bacterium RIFOXYD12_FULL_50_9 | reverse complement strand
ATCGCGGAGGTGCTCTTCCTCAATAACATTGCCAACAATCTGCAAGGCCATCTCATAGGGAATAAAGTTATTTTGCTCTTCAGTCATGCTGTGTACTCCTTCTTCTTTATAAAAAAATTAGGGCCTCAATAATAATTAAAAGACCGGTAGGGTCAGGGTCTTCCTGCCCCAAAAAGCCTGGGCGCAAGGACCGCGCCCCTACAAAAAACTCACACCAGGGAGGAAGGCATGAAGATACGCTGGTAGATATTCTGAGCATACCGATCGGTCATGCTGGCAATAAAATCGCATACGCGTCTTTCAAGCGAGGCGCTGGTAGCAAAATCCCCCATCTCTTTTTCGAGAACATCCCGGTGCTCCAGAAAATAGACGTACAACTCCCGGAGAATCTTGGCGGACTTAACAAATTCGCCATGGACCTGAGGTGAACGATATACTTGCTGGAACAAAAAAATCCGCAACTCCTGCATTGCCCCGCCTATCTGCGAAGTTACACCAAAGACCATCCTGCCATCCCGAGGCTGGCTGCCCGAAAGAACACCTTGAATCATCGTCAGAATCCGACCGGAGTGGGTTTTACCCAAAATCCGATGACACTCTTCCGGCACGTCACTCTCCTTGATCACCCCGCTGCGGATGGCATCATCCAGATCATGATTAAGATAGGCAATGATATCGGCATAGCGGACGACACAACCCTCAGCTGTCTCCGGCAGGCCGTGGCCGTTCTCCGGCAGCACTTCACCATACCCCTTGGAGTGCTTGGCAATCCCATCCCGGACCTCGTAGGAGAGATTCAACCCCACCCCGCCGTTCTCCAGAACATCGACAACCCGCAAGCTCTGCCGGTAGTGGGTAAACCCCCCAGGGGTCAATTCATTCAACACGGACTCGCCAGCATGACCAAACGGCGTATGCCCCAGATCATGGCCCAAGGCAATTGCCTCAACCAGATCCTCATTCAACCGCATCGCCCGACCAATGGTCCGGGCAATCTCGGAGACCTCAAGTGTGTGGGTCAGCCTGGTTCGGTAATGATCCCCGGATGGTGTCAGGAAAACCTGGGTCTTGTGTTTGAGCCTTCGAAAGGCCTTGGAATAGACGATCCGGTCCCGATCCCGCTGAAACACGGTCCGCAAGTTACACTCCTCCTCAACCCGGGCCCGACCTTTACTCGCGGAACTCAAACAGGCAAAGGGCGACAGATAATCCCTTTCCCGCTCTTCAATTTCTTCCCGTATGGTCATAAGTATTCGCCGGAGATGTCAAAAGGCAGGAGAACTAACAATGACAACAAAATGGTTTCTCCACATGAAGACTGCTCACCACTTTACCCAATCATGATCTCTGTCTGATTCGAAGGTATAACTAAACCATTTTTCCCATCATTTCAAGACTTGCGTTAACATCTCTTTTTCTCTTCTGCTTTTTTTACAAAGAAAAGATTATGCCATAAGATAAATCCCACAAGGGATTCACGAGTATAGCGGAACGCCGTTGCCTGCCTTGTCTTTTGTGCCTTGCAATTTTCAAGGCCGTTTGGTACTAATATATCAGCTACAAATTCTTGGATCGACAAAAGAGAAGGAACAATTACGGAGGTTAGAATAAGACCTAATGCCAACAATTTCTATGTTTTATGGAATTCTTATCCGAATGTTCTTTCGAGATATCGATAAGCATCATATGCCACACATACATGCTGATTATCAAGGGGAAGTTGCAGTGTACTCAATTCCTGACGGAACGCTTCTGACTGGTGAACTGCCACCGAACAAGCATAAACTGGTCGTTGCGTGGATCGAAATTCATAAAGAAGATTTGCTTGCCGACTGGAACTTGGCTGTAAACGGCAAGAAACCTTTTTCAATCAGAGGGCTTGATCAATGAGAATAGCGGAAATCTCTCCACAACCAAATTTGGTGTTAACCATCGTGGCAGAAGATGGTCGTATTGGCAATTTTGATGTCAGTCATTATTTGGAATATGAGGCCTTTGAGGCCCTTCGGGATTATACCGAATTTTTGAAGGTTCAAAATGGTGGATACTTTGTTGAATGGGATTGTGGCGCTGATTTGTCAGCGGACACTATTGAGGCGCGCTGGCAGGTGATAGGCCAAGCGAACAAGCTGGCAAATGCTTAGCGACCGCATCGTATTGTGACTGCTTTATTTTTTTATCGACACGGCAAAAACGATAATTAATTATGGATCTCACTGTTACACCCCTTCCGACCTTACCTTACTGCAAAGGGATGAGAAGGTTAACAGCAACAGCCGAGCAGAATCGGCACGGGTTATCTCCCCCTCTTGAGGTAAGAGGGCCAGGGGGCGTTATGAATGCTATAGAAGTGGCAGTAACATTGAGAAAACTGGGAAGTGTCCCTTGATTTCCAGTCGCGCCGCAACCCGGCAGGAGTCACTGCAATATGCTTGTCCACGCCAACATCTTCGGCAGACATGGAAAAGCTGGTCACATCCACGGCAGTAAACTCCCAGAAGAACCATAAGTTCCACAACTTCGAACTTGCAAACAATCGGAAGCCATGGTTAATAAAAATAGTTTGTTGTTGGGCTTCCGCTGTTTGGGGTTGTCCGCAAAGGCCCGAAGTTGCCACTTCGGGCCTTATTTTTTATTAAATCCGGCAAGCAGCTGTATCTCGATACAAAGATAGCCGGACAATGACGAAAAAAAAGGAAGTAAAGGAACCAGTCTCAAAGAAAAATAATGAGGAAGGAAATAAAGTTTAGAAATGTGGCGGGGAAGAAAAAAAGGGGAAGGAACCAGCGGTGGGTTCAATCAAAACCGGCGTAGAGGGGTCGGTTTATTCCGGCAATGGTGAGTTAACAAAAAAACCGGCGGTGAGACATTCGTGGGCACGAGTCGGAACACCGTACCATCGGATCGCAACAACATCGAAAAAATAAAGGAAATTCACCAACAAGCAATGGACGGGGAAAAACCAGATCTAAAAAAAAATGCGGGAAGAAAAAGAAATGTGAAAAAATGCTCCTGAAAGTATATGATGAACCAGATGTAAACTCACAACATTATCAAACTCACAACATAATGTCCCTTGATTTCTTTTGATCCATGACTACATGGGCGTTGATCTTAAGACCGTATGGAAAGTCATACAGGAGCGTTTGCCGGATTTGAAACCCCTACTGGAAAGACTGTAGATTGCCTTTAGCTACTTCCCGCACAGCCGCGTACCATTAGAGCGAGGCTCAATATAAAACATGAAGTGTGCTCACCACCAACCCCCCTTCAAGATCGTACTCTTTTTACGAGGTATACATAACTAAACCATTTTTTCCTTCATTTCAAGCCTAGAGGCAGAGCTATAGTTTACACCTTCGGCCAGCAGGCTATCTACCTGCCATCTCATCTCTCAGGCAAAAGGCCGCCGATTTGCCCGGTATTGCTTACCCCGCGGTGGAGGGTGAGTTTCCTGCCATCCTGCCGACCGGCATCATAACCGGCCAGATCGACTGAGGCGGCCCGCGATTTACGGCGCGACAGGCGGGGATACCGTTCGCTGACAAAATCATGAAGTTTGGTATCCTTCTGCAAAACCATAAGACAGGTGGCTTTGCACCCGCTTCCCTGCCCGACCCCGGCAGTCGTACCTGCATTGATGACCTGGCTGGCCAATTTCTCACTGAACCCTTTCAAAACCCCGAGCTGATAGGAACGCTTCCTGCTCCCCGGGCAGCCGGTTTCCTGCTGATGCCTCCGCCAGAGGTTTTCCAGCTGCCGCAGCAGAAAATAGTAAACATATTCGGCGATCTCGACATTCTCAACCGTGCCCAGAAGTTCTATGGTTTTATGGGTCTCGTTGCTGACGGCGTCGTACTGACAGGAGAGAATCACCTCAACAAAGAAAAATTCCGAAAGGATTGAGCAGATTCTTTTCCGGGTCAGCTGCAGCTTTTTTTTCTTGGCGTTGATGATCCGGTAGCTGTAAGAGCTCTCCCGACGCTGTTCGATCCGTTCAAGATTGTACTTCATGATCAGCTGATTAGCCTTGCGCATCGCCAGACCAGCTTCATGTTCGTTGCTCGACTGGGCCAGAGCGAGGAGTTTTCGCACCTTCTCCATAGGTCTGTCCGCCTCCGTCCCGGCCTCAAGCCATTGTCCCGGCCGGGCCTGCGGCAGGTCACCGGTGGCTGACCGAAAAGGCTCAGGAACACCGATCAACCGGCAGGCAGTCAAAAACTCCTCGCCATGGCCGGCCGGTGTCCGGTAAATCTCGCTGACGATCTGATGAGCCATCTCGTGTTTGAGGATACAGACCACCACCTCCCACGAGTGCTCGATTATGAGACGGTAAGCAATCCTGATGGTTCGACTCTCCGGCTCCCAACTACCCCAGATGCTTTTCAGATCAATTACTTCGATCAACGGCCTTTTCAACTTTACCCGATGATGAAACAGGATCTGCTCGAACTCCGTATGCAGCTGCGCCGTCCACATTGACAGGAGTTCCCCTTCCTGCGGTCTAGCTATCATAAAAATTCCTCATTTATCCTATAACCCGGTTATCTCACGATCTTTCGGATACTCCACCAGAATGCCAAAGGTCAACTCCTTCTTCTCTCCAGCTTTGAGAGGAATTTTCCAGGTCAGGGTGCCGTCATCCTTAATCTCCTCCGGTTTGCTGGACGACTCCTCCAAAGAGACCTTGATCTCCGCATCAGCGGCGAGCGGCAGTTGGTCATGCAAGGTAACAGTCACAGGTTCCTTACGAAAATTGACCAGTTCAATAAGATAGCGAAAGCTGACCCGGTTCTTGCCGAATATGCCGGCCTCCTTGTGTTGCTTCAGCTCTTCCCGTTTGACTGTTACCTGATCGTCTGCGCCAAAAGAGAGATCGAACTTCTCGCCGGCCGCCACCTTTTTAAGTTGCGAGCTGCCGGTATAGGTGTTACCGCTGAAGGTGTTGACCTTGCCGGGCAGGAGCGGATAGGCGGCGCGGTTGCTGATCTCCGACTTGAGAAATACATAGGGCGAGGATTTCGGAATCGCCACAAACTCCAGGCTGACCGGCAGCGCTTCGATGCTGACGACACTGCCGTGCTGAGCGCCATCAGCCGGGATATCAAGCGGCGTTGGGAGGTGAAAAGCCACAGAGGTTTGCTCCTCACTGAGCAGAGCACTCTCATACGCAGCCGGCGTCTCTTCGACCAGCTCATCCTCTGCTTTGGCGTTTTCCATCGGCATCCGGTCCGCCTGCCGGACCATGGCCGATTCCGGAGCCGGAGCAGCCATCATCATTGCTCCCCCCCTTACCATTAACGGTTGGGGCCGATAGAGTGCTATACGCCAGGGGAAGAGCTCCGGGAGGGCACTGCCGACCGCCGGCCGGGCAGTGGAAAGGGTCAGATCGACACTGGGCCAATCCTCGCCGGTCTGCTGCCGCACCAAAGCCCGAAAAGTCATCTCAGCGGTTTTGGCATCTGCTGCCAGGCGGACATCGTAAAAAGGCGCCCAACCGGCTTGATGAATAACCGTGGCAAGCTCAAGGACCAGGCTGCCCGCCCGGGCAACCTCCACCAGCACTTCGACGCTTTTGGTCTCTTTCCGGCGCGAACCGATCGACTCATCGCGCTGCCGACGCAGGGCATCGATCTTGTCTCTGATGCTCTT
>MGTA01000127.1:6524-7570 GCA_001799225.1 Deltaproteobacteria bacterium RIFOXYD12_FULL_50_9 | reverse complement strand
CTGATACTCTTCTTCTCAATCTCAAGATCAAGAGTTTGCTCCTCAACCTTGGTGACGCCAGCCGCAACAAAACTCGCGGCATCCTGCAGTTCCGCCAAGGTCGGACGGCCGATCGCCAGCTCCTTGGAGAGGCGCTCGCCCCAGGCTACCCGGATCGATTCAATAAATGCCTTTTGCGAAGTGAGTCCGGTCTTCCTGGCGTTCAACCCGCCAAAACGCTGCTCAAGCCCGCGGATCTCTTCGTCAAGCTCCTTGATCCGCTTTTCGCCACTCTGTTCCAGGAAAACCCGTTTGACTTCAAGCCCGACAATGGTCGCCCCGGCGCTCCCCTTACCTGTTACCCGGGCCGAATCATCCTGAACCAGAGTCGGCAGGTTCTCAAAAGCGATCAGATAACTGCCTGGCTTAAGGTTAAAAGTGGCAGAGCGGGAGGTCTGGGCCCGGTCGGGATAGACGATCACCGAGGTGATGCGGGCAGAGGCCGCTATCCGTTCGAGGTCAGCGGCAAAGGCGAGGGCCGGGGTCAACAGGAGAGTCAGAAATAGATAGCGCAGTTTTTTCATCGTGATACTCCTCGGCAAACATGATATGGCTACAATCTAATCAACCTAACCCTGATAAACGAGACTTTTTTTAACACTCCCTTGAGGGGGTAAGTCGATTTAGTAAATAATGCCCTACAATAATTATGCTATTTATGATAATTATAACAAAATGCACGAACAATTCATGAACCTTGCCCTGGCCGAAGCAAAAGAAGCCCTCAAAAACGGGGAGTTCCCGGTCGGCTGTATTCTGGTGGCCGGCGATAAAGTGGTGGCCTCCGGCAGTCGGCACTCCAGCCGGGTCTCCCGGGCATCTTCATTCAGCGGCGCCGACGAACTCGATCATGCCGAGATCATTGCGGTCCGCCGGCTCCTTGAAGAGCAGCCGACTGTCGACCGGACAAGCGTCACGGTCTATTCCACTCTTGAGCCCTGCCTTATGTGCTACTCGACCCTGCTCATCAACAATTTCCACTCAATTGTTTATGCCTATGAAGATGC
>MGTA01000127.1:3859-6261 GCA_001799225.1 Deltaproteobacteria bacterium RIFOXYD12_FULL_50_9 | reverse complement strand
CCTCGCCTGCCGGCACTGCTATATCAACCCGGAACAACATGGCAGCAACCAGGTTTCCAGAGAGATCATGGCGCAATGGCTCGATCTGTTCCTGCAAACCGATCGGCCAACCAACCTGATCTTTCTGGGCGGCGAACCAACGCTGCACAAGGATCTGCCTCATGGAATCCGGCATGCCCGCCGGCTCGGCTGCCGCTCAATAACGGTCGACACCAACGGCTTTCTCTTTCACGACTTTCTCGACTCCATCACCCCGGACGATCTGGACTATCTCAGCTTCAGCCTGGACGGTCTGACCGCCGGCGTTAACGACCCTATCCGGGGCGCCGGCGTCTTCGCCATCTGCACCGCCAATATTGCCAAAGCCGTTAGACAAGGGTTTCAGGTGAGCGTCATCTACACGGTCAGCAGCCTGAACATCAACCAGCTCGACAAAATGCCGGCTCTGCTTCAGTTGCTCGGGGTCAGGCGTTTCTTCATTCAGGTCATCGGGCTACGTGGGAAATCGGCCCAGAAAGGGGGATTAAACCTTCAGGTCAGCCCGGAGGAGTGGCTTACCAAGATCCCTCCTGTAGCGAAAGCTGCGAGCGACAAAGGGATCCATGTAATTTACCCTAAAGTTTTCCTGGATGATGACGAGAAATTTCAATGCGCCGGCAATATAGCTGAAAACTACTTTATTTTTCCAAATGGCCGGGTCTATCTCTGCCCGCTCTGCGAAGATATGCCGATCCACACTTATCGTATCGAAGATGGAAGACTGATTGAACAACCAGGTCTAACTGAGAAAAAACTTCTTTCCCTTAATATCCCTGAAGGTTGCGTCATGAACAAACTGCTGCAACCCGGAAATCTGCGCTACGACAAGCAAGGCCGCCCGCGCTATCGCATCTCATGCTGTCTGCTCAAACAGGAGCACCAACCTGCTTTATAAAGGCCGGCGCTAGAAGAACCGCGTAACCAGAATACCCGCCTCGTAGAGACCAATAAGCGGAATACCAAGGAGCACCGCGGCAAAAACATCACCAGCGACAAGCAAAAAAGCCAGGCCAAAAATGGCCAGGTAAAACAGCCAGCGCTGCTTGACAAACCGATCTTTTGCCACCAGATTGGTTTTCACGGCGGCCATCATCAGAAAGGGAATTTCAAAGGCCAGTCCGAAGGCAAGCACGGTGCGGGCGATAAAGGTAAGATAACCATCCAGCTTGGGCATCGGCAGAAGCCAATCACCGGCAAAACCCATAAAGAAGGATAACATCCTGGGTAAGGCAATAAAATAGGCAAAGAGACCGCCGGCCAGAAAAAGGCTGGTGGCCCAGAAGACTATCTTGAACGCCAGGCGTTTCTCATTGGCAAGCAGACCCGGCGCCACGAACCGCCAAGCCTGGAAGAGCAAAACCGGAAAGCTGAAAAAAAAACCGGCAAAGAGAGCAACCTTGAGGTAGCTGACAAAGGCCTCGGTGAGCCGGGTGTAGACCAAGGAGGTAAGATTGGGGCAGGAATGAAACAACGGAGCGATTAAAAACCGGACAATATGTTCTACAAAAAGATAGGAGATACCGGTTACGACTACGAGGGTCAGCAATGAGATGACCAGCCGCTGCCGCAACTCCCGCAAGTGGCCACCGAAATGCTCGGTAAGGGGTGTCATCCCGCCTGCCCGCTGCCCGGCGGCAACGGCTCTTTTACTTTATCGTCTTGATGGGCAGTCGGATTCACACCGGAATCAGGCCCTTGCCCTGCTTGTATATCCAGGATATCGGAATCAGGCTCCGGCTGTTCAACCTTTTGCACAAGCCCCTGTCCGGACTCACCACCGGCATTTTCCTTATTCATCTCATCCTGCAGGGTATCCTTCAGGGTGCCGGCCGCCTTTTTCAGCTCCAGAAGCTGTTTGGCGACGGTCTTGGCAAGGTCGGGCAACTTATCAGGACCAATAACGATTAAGGCGATAGCCATGATCAGGATCAGTTCCGGGAGACCTATTCCAAACATTTGTACAAAACCTGTGGAAACTAAGATTATAGGTAAGGGCGGGACGGTTCAATGCCCTTGCCCACTTCATGCCGGCACTCTACGGTATTTAATATTGAGTGTCAACCGGATGCTTCGCCTCCCAAACGGGTGATTAATTATTGCCGGACAATATTGATAGTCCGATTTTATCCGGATATATTTTATCCATTCACGATTTAACAGGAGTATAATGAGACATGGTCGGATGACCGTTGCCCTCACAACCTTTAACAAGGTAAAATCATGCTGGAATTGCTTGTCAATACCCCTGTAGCCCGATTTGCTCTTGGGCTTGACCACAGGATAACCTTCTGGAATGAGGCTTGCGAAGCGCTCACCGGTTACTCGGCAAAGCAGATGATCGGCACCGATCTGCAGTGGAAACC
>MGTA01000127.1:3487-3845 GCA_001799225.1 Deltaproteobacteria bacterium RIFOXYD12_FULL_50_9 | reverse complement strand
AACGGCCGGTGCTCGCCGACCTTGTTCTGCAGAACGATTTTAGCGAATTCGTAAATTTATACCAAAATCCTCAAAACGAACCATCTGACCTGCTGCCGCGGGCCTGGGAGGGGATCGATTCTTTCGATAATATTGGCGGAGCTCCAAGGCGCCTGCACTTTCTGGCCGGTCCGGTGTATGACATCGAAGGGAACATTATAGGCGTTGTAGAAACCCTGATCGACATTACCCATGTTGTTGAGCCAACGGCTGCTCTTGCCGAGCTGAAAATCTTGCGAGGCCCAACCGGAAGTTCCTTGCCGGCTGGTAAGGAACTTCCCCTGAGTGGAAAGATTATCGGCCGGAGCCGGGCCATGCA
>MGTA01000127.1:0-3478 GCA_001799225.1 Deltaproteobacteria bacterium RIFOXYD12_FULL_50_9 | reverse complement strand
CATTATGTACGGAGAGTCAGGGACCGGAAAGGAGCTGGTCGCCCAAGCAATTCATGACATGAGCGCCAGGCATAACAAAAAATTTGTAGCCGTAAATTGCGGCGCAATACCGGAATCTCTTTTTGAAAGCGAATTCTTCGGGTACCGCAAAGGCGCCTTTACCGGAGCTCATACGGATAAGCCGGGCTTCCTTGACTTGGCCGACGGCGGCACCCTGTTTCTTGATGAGATAAGCGAACTGACCCTGAACATGCAGGTTAAACTCCTGCGGGTCCTGGATGGCGGCGGTTATGTGCCGCTAGGAGGCAACCTGGAAAAAAAGGCTGATCTGCGAGTTATCGCCGCCACCAACAAGAACCTGCCCGACCTGGTAGCGACAGGCTCAATGCGAGACGATTTTTTCTATCGAATCCATATCATACCGGTTCATCTGCCACCACTCAGGAAACGTGAGGAGGATCTGCCTTTGCTGATCGATCATTTTCTCGCAGACTATTACCAGGGAACAGTCCCCTCCCTTCCCGAAAACATCAGGCAGCAGCTTTACAACTACGACTGGCCAGGCAATATCCGGGAACTGCAGAACGTTCTGAGACGCTATATTACCTTGAACCGCCTTGATTTTATCAGCAAAACCATAAGCCCTGAACCAGGCCTTGGATTGTCGGGGCCGAGCAAGCTGGGCGACCTCAACAGCATCCGTGAGGAGGCGGAAAAAGAGGGGATCATCGCCACATTAAAAAGCTGCAACTGGAACAGAAACCAGGCGGCCGGGCTGCTCGGCATCTCCCGCCAGACCTTGTTCCGGAGGATGAAAAAACACGGTCTGCCATAACAACTCAGATTGTTCAGGTTGATAGCCGACAACCTATCTACCTGCGCGGCTCCCCTTGCCAAGCTATAACTCAGGGCAATTTCACGTTGCAACTCTGCAACAAATAGTGCCACATCTGGCACATACCAGCTACCACTCCTGTTTGCTTATTACGTAAAATCAATATGATGCGTACAGATATTGCGATGGTCTATTTTTTGCATTTCTGAATGTCAAGTGCTACCTAAGGAGAGCCATTTGACCAGACCGGAATTTGTAAAAATAGTATTGCCGCCGACGCTGGCAGTTGTTCTTTTCGTTGCTGCAGTGTTCATCATTATATTGCCCTCTTTCAAGATGGGGCTTTTGAACACCAAGAAAGAGGCAGCGCAGGAACTGACCAACACGGCATGGAACATCTTAGCCTTTTATCAAAGCCAGGAACTTCTTGGAGTCCTTAGCAGAGAGCAGGCGCAGAGCAAAGCTATTGCTCAGATCCGCGCCATGCGTTACGGCAAGGAGAACAGGGATTATTTCTGGATCAATGATGAGCAACCCTTGATGATCATGCATCCGTATCGCAGTGATCTTGAAGGCAAGGATTTGCACTCCTTTACCGATCCTGAGGGGAAGCGGCTTTTTGTCGCGTTTGTAGAAACGGTTCGCAGTAATGGGGCCGGCTTTGTTCCTTACAAATGGCAGTGGCAGGATGAGCCCGGACACATTGTCTCTAAACTTTCGTATGTTAAGGGTTTCCCCCCCTGGCACTGGATAATCGGCACCGGAATCTACCTCGATGAGGTTGAGCGGGATATCGCGGCCATCAGCAGCCGGGCCGGATTGTTTTCAGGAGTAATCGCCATCCTGGTTGCCCTGCTGTCAGGCTATATCATTTTCCAGCATATAGTTACCGCAGAGCAAAAGCGCCTGGCCGAAAAAGAGCTGGCCAGACACCAAGATCATCTGGAGACCCTGATCAAGGAAAGAACGCTCGAACTGGCTGCACTCAACGACACCTTAAAAGAAGAGATCCGAGAGAAAGAGACGAGTGAGGAGCGGTATCGGGATCTGTTTGAAAACGCCATGGATATGATTCAGTGCGTCAGACCGGATGGGGTGATGCTGTATGTAAATAAAGCCTGCCGGGAAACTCTGGGATACACGGAGGCCGAACTCACCGGACTCACGGTGTTTGATCTCTTGCATCCGGATTCGTTCGACCATGGCAAGGCTTTATTCAGACTAGCCGCCCGAGGCGAAAGGCTGGATGGATTTACTCTCCAGTTCCGGAACAAGAACGGCACCAGAGTTGTCGTGGAAGGGAATGCCAACTGCCTTTTCAACGAAGGCTCCCCGGTAATGGTTCGGGCAATTCTGCGTGACGTGACTGAGAAAAATCGGCTGGAAAAAGAGCTGCTCAAGGCTCATAAACTGGAATCACTGGGGCTCCTGGCCGGAGGGATTGCCCATGATTTCAACAACCTGCTTACGGCAATCCTCGGCAATATATCACTGGCCAAGATGTTCACCAGCCCGGGCAGCAAGATTTTCGAGCGTCTTACCGAGGCGGAAAAGGCTTCGGACCGGGCCAAAGGCCTGACTTACCAACTGCTCACATTTGCTAAAGGCGGGGCACCGGTGAAAAAAACATCGACTATCAGTGAAATAATTGTTGATTCCAGTGAGTTTATAGTCCACGGCGCCACAGTGCGGTGCAAATATAATATTGCCAAAGACCTCTGGCTGGTTGATGCGGACTTGAATCAGATCAGTCAAGTAGTGCAGAATCTGGTGTTAAATGCCAAGCAGGCAATGCCTGATGGTGGCAAGATTATGATCCTGGCAGAAAATGTTAATGTTGAGCCCAATGAAAAATTGCCGTTACCGATTGGCAGGTACGTGCGTTTGTCGGTTATTGACCAGGGTGTTGGTATTGCAGAAAAGAACCTCCAAAAAATATTCGACCCCTATTTTACTACGAGACAGGAAGGCAGCGGCCTTGGACTGGCCGTGGCCTACTCCGTGGTTAAGAAGCATGACGGGTTGATCACGGTGGATTCAAAACCGGGCAAGGGTAGCGCTTTTCACATATATTTGCCTGCCTCCATGCGTCAAGACCAGAGCAGGGATCACCAGCCCTCATCCTCCGGAAAAAACACGACAAGACCAGCAACCAGCCGGGGCAAAATTCTTGTCATGGACGATGAAGAGATGGTCCGCAATGTAGCCTATGAGATGCTGACCCAGAATGGTTATGCCGTTGAAACTGCAAGAGACGGCCGGGAGGCCCTGGATATGTACGAAGCGGCCATGCAAAACTGTTCCCGCTACGATGTTGTGATTCTTGACATTACCGTGACCAGCGGCATGGGCGGCCAAGAAACCATTAAAAACCTGCTCAAACTCGATCCTGAAGTGCTTGCCATTGTATCAAGCGGATACACAATGAATCCACTCATGGCTGATTATCAGCAATACGGGTTTAAGGGGGTGATACCCAAACCATTCCACATCGAAGAACTGCTTCTGATGTTGGATCGTGTCCTTACTGAAACCATTATATGTTGATATTTAGCGTCTCACCCCGCCTGCGGCGAAGATTTTTCATAAAGTAACTTGGCTGAGCCAAGGAGGTAGATTATCTTAAAAGCGGCAGCCGGAACG
>MGTA01000126.1:5822-6562 GCA_001799225.1 Deltaproteobacteria bacterium RIFOXYD12_FULL_50_9 | reverse complement strand
AGTAAGCCGCCGCTCATCATGGTTGACGCCCGGGATTTTTGTTTCGAAGCAATTATGCGGATGATTCGTCACAATGTTCACCATGTTCTGGTGATCAAGGACGATAAACTGCAGGGCATTGTCACTAATCATGACTTTATGGTCCTGCAAGGCGCCTCTCCGCTCTCCTTTGCCAAGTTTATCGAGAGTCAGGACAAAGTAAGCGGCCTCATACCGGTTTCCGCCAAGATCAACCGGGTCATCGGCCTTCTTTTAAAAGAGGGCGCCAAGGCCACCAACATCACCAAAATTATTTCAGAACTGAACGACCGTATCGTGCGCAAGGTCTTGACCATTGCCGAGAAGCAGTTCGGGCCGCCGCCGGTCTCCTACTGCTGGATCACCTATGGCAGCGAGGGGCGCAAGGAGCAGACCTTCCGCACAGATCAAGATAACGGCCTTATTTTTCAGGATGTCGAAGATATTGCACTCCGAACCCGGGCCGAGGAGTACTTTGCGGCGTTCGCCATTTTTGTCCGGGATGCCCTTACCACCTGCGGATTTCCCCTTTGCCCCGGCAATTATATGGCGGCCAACCCCCAGTGGCGTATTTCGCTTTCAGCATGGAAGGAGAAGTTTGCCGGCTGGATCAACACTCCGACTCCTGAGGCCATTCTTGCTTCAGTTATCCTTTTCGACTTCCGGGGAGTGCATGGAGATCTGACCCTGGCCGAGGAACTACGCTCACACCTTACTCGTCT
>MGTA01000126.1:4907-5813 GCA_001799225.1 Deltaproteobacteria bacterium RIFOXYD12_FULL_50_9 | reverse complement strand
CCAAAATGCCATGTTTTTAAAGCTCATGGCCGATATGGTGGTGGCCATCAGGCCGCCGCTCGGCTTTTTCAAGACCTTTGTGGTGGAAAAGGACGGCGAGCACAAGGACAAACTGAACCTCAAGGTCAAATGTCTGGCCCCGCTCATTAATGTCGTGCGGCTGTTCAGCCTTGAAGAAGGGATAGTAGAAACATCAACTCCCGAACGTCTCCAGGCCCTCAAGTCCAAGCACTCGATTGTCCGGGAGCTGGGTGATGAGCTTGAGCATGCCTTTGAGTTCATCATGCTGCTCCGCATTCATCATCAGTCGGCGTTGATCGAGGCCGGCAGGACTCCTGATAACTATGTCGACCCCGAATTGTTCAGTAATCTTGAGAAAAACACCCTCAAGACGGCCTGCAAGCTTATTTCCAGGGCTCAGGAGCTGATTGTTCGTAAATACAGTCCAGGGACGGTCATGTAATGCTGCGCAACCTTGCCGAACGTATCAAGGAAGGAGTGCAAAACCGGGGGTATTTGCCTCAGGTTTTGTTTTCCGGCCTGCGAGGTCAGGAGAGTCCGGCGGAGTCGGATATTCTCCTTCGGGAGGCGCGCTATGTAGTATTCGACACTGAATTGACCGGGCTCTCCCGGCGTAAAGATTCAGTTGTTTCCTTGGGAGCGGTGGTTGTTGAAGACGGCATGATTCCCCTGGGGGAGTATTTTTATCGAGTTGTCTCCCCGCGCACGGCCCTGACCGGCAGAAGCGTGGTGGTCCACGGCATTACGCCTGGCGAGACTTCTGACTGTCCGACTATCGAGGTTCTGCTGCCGGAGTTTATGAAGTTTTGCGAACATAGCATTCTGGTGGGCCATTTTGTCGGCATCGACAAGCATTTTCTCGAAATGGAGCTCAGGCGGTTTAAC
>MGTA01000126.1:0-4875 GCA_001799225.1 Deltaproteobacteria bacterium RIFOXYD12_FULL_50_9 | reverse complement strand
CCGCAAGGCGGACGCCTGGATGGGTAAGCTCCGCGACAATCCCTGTGCCTATTATGAAAGTAAAACCGATGATATGCGTTTGGCAGCCTTGGCGGGGCGTTACGGCATCACGGGGAAAAACGCCCATAATGCCCTTGATGATGCCTTTGTCACCGCCCAGGTCTGGCAGCGTTTTCTTTGGGAGCTGCCGCTGCTGGGAGTTGAGCGAGTACGAGATATTTTGGCCATAGCCGGAGTTTAATTGCTAATCCGAACAGGGGAGGTGTCAAACAGAACAATAAGTAAACAAGTATATCTGCTCTGGTGATCAGCCTGGAGTCATTCTGCAAATAACCCGGAGACTTCAGATTAATTTCTGAGCAGTTAAAGACAGAAACAAAACGGCATTCACAAGAAATGGAGAAAAGAGATGAGTCAAAAAAGAGATTTAAAGGAGTATTGGAAAAGGAACCTGCGCTATGTTGCTATTCTGCTGGCAATCTGGTTTGCGGTCTCTTATGGCGCCGGGATTATGTTTGCGGACGCCCTTGACAGCATCAAGCTGGCCGGCTTCCCTCTGGGCTTCTGGTTCGCCAATCAGGGATCGGAGATCATTTTCGTGCTGCTCATTGTGGTTTATGTCAAGCTGATGAACAATCTGGACCATGAATTCGATGTTCATGAAAAATAATCAACGCCTACTACATTCAGAATAGCTTTTATTACGGGAGGAAGTAAATTTATGAGTATTTTAACGTGGACGTGGATTATCGTCGGGTTGAGCTTTATGCTCTATATCGGCATTGCCATCTGGGCCAGGGCCAAAACAACCGGCGACTTTTACGTTGCCGCTAAACAGATTCATCCGGTTATGAACGGCATGGCTACCGGCGCCGACTGGATGTCGGCCGCCTCCTTTATCTCCATGGCCGGCCTGATTTCCTTTATGGGGCGTGATGGCGCTATGTATCTCATGGGTTGGACCGGCGGCTATGTGCTTTTGGCCATGCTGCTTGCCCCCTATCTTCGGAAATACGGCAAGTTCACGGTGCCAATGTTTGTGGGCGAGCGCTACTATTCTCAAACAGCCCGGGTTATTGCGGTGATCTGCGCCATCTTCGTCTCCTTCACCTATGTTGCAGGCCAGATGCGTGGCGTCGGCGTGGTCTTCTCGCGTTTCCTTGAGGTGGATATTAATACCGGCGTGATCATCGGTATGGCCATTGTCTTTTTATATGCAGTAATGGGCGGTATGAAGGGCATCACATACACCCAGGTAGCCCAGTATTGCGTACTCATCATGGCCTACATGATCCCGGCGATCTTTGTCTCAATCATGCTCACCAACAATCCTATACCACAGTTGGGCTATGGTTCCACCTTGAGTGAGAACGGCATGAAACTTTTGGGTACGGATGGCGGCTATCTTCTGAGTAAACTGGACGTGATCCAGAAGGATCTTGGCTTCCCCGCCTACACCGGTCGGGGCGCTAAGAGTATGATCGACGTGTTCGCAATCACCTTTGCCCTCATGGTCGGCACTGCCGGCCTACCGCACATCATTATTCGTTTCTTCACCACGCCCACTATTAAAGGTGCCCGGGCCTCGGCCGGCTGGGCCCTGTTTTTTATTGCCATCCTTTATACCGCTGCCCCGGCTGTGGCCTCCTTTGCCCGGCTTAATCTGGTCAAGACAGTGCATAATCAGTCCTATACGGAAGCTCCGTCCTGGTTCAAGAACTGGGAAAAGACCGGACTAGTGGCCTGGAAGGACAAGAACGGTGACGGCAAGATGCAACTAGCCAAGGGTAATGCCTTTAAGGGCAAGGTTGCCTTTGACAAGACGACTACCGGCCAGTATGGTGAAAAGGTAGTGACCACCCCCATCGACGATAAGTCCACCAACGAGTTGTATGTGGATAACGACATTATCGTGCTTGCGAGCCCCGAGATCGCCAAGCTGCCGGCCTGGGTCGTGGCCCTGGTGGCGGCCGGCGGGCTTGCGGCCGCGCTGTCCACCGCGGCAGGACTACTTTTGGTCATCGCCTCGGCCTTCTCGCATGATCTGCTGAAGAGCATCATCATCAAGGATGCCACGGAAAAGCAGGAATTGCTCTGGGCCCGCTTTGCAGCGGGTGGGGCGGTTATTGTCGCCGGTTACTTCGGGATTAATCCGCCGGGCTTCGTGGCCCAGGTGGTAGCCTTTGCGTTCGGACTTGCCGCTTCCTCATTCTTCCCGGTAATTGTGCTTGGTATCTTCTGGAAGCGGGCCACCAAGGAAGGTGCTATGTCCGGCATGCTCTCGGGTATTGCCTTTACCGCTGCCTACATCATCTACTTCAAGTTCATTAATCCGTCGGCCAACGTGGCGGCCAACTGGTGGTTCGGTATCTCACCTGAAGGTATCGGCACTATCGGCATGCTTATTAACTTCGCGGTTATGATTGTAGTTTCTAAACTGACGCCCGAGCCTCCGGCCGAGGTTCAGCGCATGGTCGAAAGCCTCCGTTATCCACGCGAGATAGCATAATTGGTAACGCTTTGTATTTGTGCTCCACCCGGGAAGCGCCTCTTAAGAGATGCGTCTCCCGGGTGGACTGTTTTTTTTCTTGACCTTAGAGGGTGTTTTTTATAGCATTCTCACGAAGTGATTTACGAATTTTTAGATAGGGAGGAACCATGAGTAGTGTTAATGAAAACAAAATAGAAAGTCTGTCAAAGGAAAGTAGAATTTTTGAGCCGCCGGTTCAGGGAAGGAGCGAAGCGCATGTGAAGAGCATGGCCGAATATGAGGCCATCTACAAGCGATCCATGGATGACCCGGAAGGATACTGGGCCGAGAGAGCCGGGCAGCTTCTCTCCTGGGATCGCAAGTGGGATACTGTTATTGATGCTGATTTCCACAAACCGGAGATTAAGTGGTTTGTCGGCGGGAAACTCAACGTCTCCTATAACTGTCTTGACCGGCATCTGACCAGCGGTCGCCGGAACAAGGCGGCCATCATCTGGCAGGGTGAGTCCGAAGGTGATGTCAAGGTCTATACCTATCAGATGTTGCATACTGAGGTGTGTCGTTTCGCTAATGTCCTGAAGCAGATGGGTATCCAGAAGGGCGATCGGGTGGCGATTTACCTGCCGATGATTCCGGAATTGTCTATTGCCCTGTTGGCCTGCACCAGGATCGGCGCGGTGCACAGTGTGGTGTTTGCCGGTTTCAGCGCCCAGAGTCTGAAGAGCAGGATTCAGGACTGCGAGGCCAAGGTGCTGGTAACCTCGGACGCCGTAGTGCGTGCCGGCAAGACCATCCCCCTTAAACCCAATGCCGATGACTCCTTAAAAGAGTGCCCCTCGGTCAAGAACTGCATAGTAGTCCAGCGTGGCGGCAACAATATCCCCATGCAGGAGGGGCGCGATCACTGGTGGCATGAGGTGATGGCCGGAGAAGGCATTACCGACCAGTGTGCGCCGGAGAGCATGGATGCCGAGGATATGCTCTTTATTCTCTACACGAGCGGCAGTACCGGTAAACCCAAGGGGGTAGTACATACAACCGGCGGCTATCTAACCTATGCCGCACACACCACCCAGCTGGTCTTTGATATCAGGGATGACGATATCCATTGGTGTACCGCTGATATCGGCTGGATCACCGGCCACACCTATATCCTGTATGGACCTCTGGCCCTTGGCGCCACCTCGGTGATGTTTGAAGGCGTGCCGACCTACCCGAAACCGGATCGCTTCTGGAAGATTGTTGAAAAGTTCAAAGTCAATATCTTTTACACGGCGCCCACGGTTATTCGCTCCTTGATGCGGGATGGGACGGAATGGACCAGCAAGCATGACCTCTCCTCTCTGCGGGTGCTTGGTTCGGTCGGCGAGCCCATTAATCCGGAGGCCTGGATCTGGTATCACGAGAATATCGGCAAGAAGGTGCTGCCGATCGTCGATACCTGGTGGCAGACCGAGACCGGCGGCATTATGATATCCGCTTTGCCCTATGCTACGCCCTTAAAGCCTGGTTCGGCAACTCGACCTCTTCCCGGCATTGAAGCGGCTATCTATAGGGAAGACGGCCGCGAGGCAGCTGCTAATGAAGGCGGCCATCTGGTCATCAAACGGCCGTGGCCAGGTATGCTGCGGGGTGTGTTCAATGACCCGGTCCGCTTCAAGAAGGCGTATTTTTCGCATTATGCCGGGATTTACGATCCTGAGGACGGCGCCAGGCGGGATGAGGACGGCTATTTCTGGGTCATGGGTCGACTTGATGATGTAATTAATGTTTCAGGCCACCGTCTGGGCACGGCCGAGATCGAATCAGCTCTGGTTGCCCATGAAAAGGTGGCTGAGGCAGCAGTGGTCGGCGCTCCGCATGAGATCAAAGGCCAGACAATTTATTCCTATGTGAGCCTTAAGGCCGGAATCACTGGCGATGAGGATCTGCGGAATGAGCTTAAGAAGCATGTCCGTAAGGAGATCGGACCGATTGCTGTGCCGGAATTCATCCAGTTTTCAGACGGACTGCCCAAGACCAGAAGCGGCAAGATCATGCGCCGGATTCTGCGCAAGATCGCGGCCGGCGATATTGAGAATTTTGGTGATACCTCAACCCTTGCCGATCCAAGCGTGGTAGATACCCTGGTGGTTGGCAGCAAGGATTTTGTGAAATAGCTCAGATTGTTAACCAATAACAAAAATGGGGCGGAACATCTTGATTGATGTTCCGCCCTATTTTTGTTGGGCGGTTAACAAAAGAAAAAGATTTAGAGTTAAGGTGCGGTATAGGTAAATTCATCCACTACCTTGTTTGTGCCGATCATCAGCTTGGTCGTGATGGCATAGGCCCCTTTTTTGAAATCGAGATCAGCTCCATAGCCGTCGCCCATCGCCATCGCC
>MGTA01000125.1:6092-7471 GCA_001799225.1 Deltaproteobacteria bacterium RIFOXYD12_FULL_50_9 | reverse complement strand
AACCTTGATGTTGCAAAGGGTAATACGCTGTTCGGCGCGACCACGGTCCTGGCCGGGATCCTGGGCACCCTGGTAGGCGGCTGGCTCGGCGACCTCTGGCAAAAAAGAAACGGCCAAGGGTATCTGCTCATCTCCGGCTGGGGGTTTATGATCGGCACCCCATTTGCCGTCTGGGCCATCCTCGCCTCCGACTTAACTTCCTGTATTGCCGCGATTTTTCTCGCCGAGTTTTTTCTTTTTCTCAACACTGGGCCGCTCAATACCGTTATCATCAACGTCACTAACCCGGCTGTCCGCGCCATGGCCTTTGCGGTCAACATCTTCTTCATCCACGCACTGGGTGATGCAGTTTCTCCCTCCCTCCTCGGCTGGCTCTCCGACCGGTGGGGTTTGCAGAACGCCCTCCTGATCACCCCTCTTGCCATGGTGCTGGCCGGCCTCTTCTGCTTCATCTGCGCCAGATTCGTGGTGCAGGATATGGCTCAAGCCGAGAGATGATGACCACGGTCCCCAAACATCAGACATTCGGATTTACCAAATCGTTATGACATGCTCATAATCAAGAATTTTTCGGTCACAGGTCACCAGCGGTACCGCAAGCCTTCGCGTCAGAGAAATAATAATTCTATCCGCCGGATCTTTGTGGAAATCGCCTGGAAGTAGCGTGCTGGCAATAGCATCAAGCGGTGACAGCGGCTCAATAACAGTTGCCGGGTAACTTCTGGCCAACTCATACCAACGGTTTATATCCAGTGGAATCGAAAGTTTGCCAGATTGTATCTTAACTGCCACTTCCCAAACCGAAATAGCCGAAATAACAAGAGCACCTGATAGCTGTTCTTGCTGGATCAATTTGGCAGCTACCGGTGATAATCTGGCAGGATCGTGCAACCACCAGAGCCAGACGTGCGTATCGAGCACAATCACTACGCTAACGCCTCCCACAATTCAGGCGCAGGCTCATCAAAATCTTCAGCAAAAGCAATTGAAATGCCTCGTAATGGAAATCGCGTGGCCTCATCCTGATTGGTGTCGGGTGGGATCGGCGCTAGTTGAGCAATAGGCTTGCCTTTACGGCTAATAATGATGGTTTCATGTTTTGTAAAAACATCATCAAGCAGAGATGGCAGCTTGCTGCGGGCTGAGGATACGGATAATGATCTCATAATGACCTCCTCGGGATTATATGTACAAAGTATCATGTACAACTTGTTCCGTCAAAAGAAAAAAGAGGGAGGGGAATAAATACAGTTATCCTTTATTCCAAGGCCTCTATTCAGCCTCGCGTTTTAACCCATGGTGTATTGCATCAGCGGTCACGTCGTCAGCTGCCTGCTAAAAATATCCCCTGACATGCCTCGTCAAGAAACATCGCCCAG
>MGTA01000125.1:0-6028 GCA_001799225.1 Deltaproteobacteria bacterium RIFOXYD12_FULL_50_9 | reverse complement strand
CCATGCCGCTCCAGAACCAGGTCCACTTCAGAGCCGGTATTGGTCCGCCAGAAGAAGATTCTGGTTTCCGAGCGGCCATAGTGCAGGTGGCGATGGAGTTCAAGAACGATAAACTGCTCGAAAAGTCGGCCAGCCAGACGCGGGTCGGGCGGTGCTGCCAGGCGGCGGTTAATGGCGTTGGTTACCCCGGTATCAAAAAAATAGAACTTCGGATGGGCCACCAATCGTTTACGTCCGCTTTTCAACCAGGGCAGTAATCGAAAACCGATGAGGGTATCTTCGAGAATTTCGTAGTACGACTGCACTGTTCGGATCGGCAGTCGGCACTCCCTGGCGATGTTGGAAAAATTGAGCAGTTCCCCGACAGCAGCTGCGGCCATCTCCAAAAATCGGTAGAACCCCCCAAGGTTGCGAACTAATCCCTCCATCTGGATCTCTTCTCGTAGATAGGTTTGAGTGTATGCCATGAGAGTATCCTGTTTTTCCACAGCGCTTTGCCCGAGGAGAGGCGGAAGGGTGCCGAAGCGGAGGGCATCGTCCAGATTAAAATGTTCCCCTAACTCTGCGACCGTAAAGGGAAAGAGGAGTCGCTGCACAGCCCTGCCGGCCAGGAGGTTCGCCCCCCCGCGCTTGAGTTTGCGGGCGCTCGAGCCCAGGAGAATGAACTGCCTGTCCGGGTACTCCTCCATCAGCGCATGCACTTCGTTCAGAAGTTCCGGTATCCGCTGCACTTCATCCAGAATAAATCTTCGAGTATTCAGCGTTCTGATCTTTTCCGCGGCATCAAGCCGGTACTGGGCAGGATGTTTGGCATAACGGGCATACTCCTCCCCGTGCAGGAGGTTCAACGTCCAGCCATCATCACCAAAAACAAAACGAATAAGAGAGGATTTCCCAGTCTGGCGAGGACCGAAGAGGAAGAAGGAGCGATTGTCCGGAAGATCTGCTATTCTTGTTATCATGCTGCAAGAATGTAAAGCAATTTTGCAGCAAGGTCAAGAACATTGATCTACACCTTTTATGGTCAAAGCCTAATTTGTACGCCCTGACGTTCCTTAAGGCGTATACTGGTCGGCTTATCCTGCTTCATCTGCGCCAGATTCGTGGTGCAGGATATGGCTCAAGCCGAGGGATGATGACCGCGGTTCCGGCGCCGCCCCTTCAAAATATCCCCACCGCATATTGAAGTTCCACCAAATATTAAGGCCACACGTATCATTTCACACTTTTTTCGCCACCCTATTATGTCAGTATAACTCATTGTTATTCAAGGATTAATCCAGATTTATAATTTTCTTTCATTTGTTGGTAATACATTTGCATAACCTATCTATAAACAAGGAGGAATATCATGAAAGCAAGTACCAAGAACCAGGTGCAAGGAACATTTCACCAATTTAACCGGAGCCAATTCCGGCTCCGATTTACAGGAATAGAGGGAATAGACATGAAAAAATTATTGGTAGGAGCTGCATTAACGTTAATTGTTATTATAACAGGCAGTTTAGCGATGGCTGCGACTAACACCCTGACAGTCAATGGTACCGTAACGGGAACATGCAAATTCATCACGCCGGCGTCATCTTTGTCTTTCACTCTTGATCCGAGTCTAGCCACTGATGCAATCGCAACAACTACTCCCTCATTTTGGTGCACCAGGGGAGCGACGTATTCAGCAACAACTGACGATGGTATGAATTTTTTAGCCGGTAAAAGAATGAAGAGCACTGGATCTCCCTCAGAATTCATTAAATATTCCGTCGACCTGACATCAGCCAGCGGAACGGGTTCCGGCAAAAGCACACCAATTCTATTACTGGTTACCGGTACGGTATCAAACGCCGATTACATTAATGCCCTGGCAGCAAACGATTACACCGATTCGGTCGTTATCACTATCACTCCATAGGTTGGATTGGCACGTTGTATTGTGTGTCTATGCAGTGGAAATAGTCTCACCCATCGGCATAGACACACTTTTTTCTTAAAATGGTGACACATGAGGCAATGCGGGTTGATACTGAAGGCATCATTTGTCGGATTCTGTATTTTTATCATCATAATGGAGACCGGTATCTGCATTGCGGCGCCATCATGTAGTTTCAGGCAAGCTTCAGCTACTCTTCCCTTTGGAAATCTCGATCCATTCGCAACAACAAATGCCACATCCACCGTTACTCTCAGGATCAGCTGTTCCGGCAATCCCATGTGGTTTTTAACCGGTGATAACGGGCTTTATTTCAATGGTTCAACCAAAAGGATGAGACATCAAACAGTATTAACCGAATATCTGCCTTATACCGTGACATTTAGTCCTACTACCGGCAATAAGTTTGTAACAACGATTACCGGTTCAGGCATAATCCTGAACAGCAGCTATATCAATTCCTATGTAGGTAACTATTTGGATTATGTCACCCTAACCATAACCCCTTAATTAAAAAATGAATTCATGGACTACACCTTGAACAAAATCATGCAATTATCCATCTTTTATGGAGTCTTACTATTTTTTTCTTTTCCGGCATTGGCCAGCGATTTTCAGGTATCGCCAATGATGCTGGAACTTGGCGATGGCATGAATAGTGGAGTATTTACTGTGCTTAATGAAGGACAGGAAAAAATTAACTTCCAGATATCATTATCAGAATGGACACAAGACGGCACAGGCCGGGATGTTTACTCTGAAACGACGGATATTGTTTTTTTCCCGAAGATTATGTCTTTAGAAGTAGGCGAACAGCGGGTCATCCGGGTCGGGCTAAAGGGTCCTCGAATGCTCCAGGAAAAAACTTACCGAATATTTATCGAACAAATTCCTTCCCGCGAGAAAAGCCCGGGTGTGAATATAGCATTCTCCATTCGTTTTGCCCCGCCCATTTTTGTCAAACCTGCTCAAACAAAAACTGGTGGCACTATAGACACCTTTCAAATGGCAAAAGGCAAAATCAGCGCGGTTGTACGCAATACGGGAAATGTTCACTTCAAAATAACTTCTATTCTGATTAAAGGCAGGTCTGCTGACGGCTCTGTAGTTTTTAACAAAGAAATTACCGGCTGGTATCTCCTCAACCAGGTTGCGAGAGACATTGAGGCTTCATTCCCGCAGGAAAAATGTAACGAGCTATCATCCGTCGAATTTGAGGCGAAAACTGAAAATTACAATCTAAATGGACAGATGGATGTGCATAAGGGCATGTGCGATCAATAAATTCGTGGCGAATAGATAAAATTGTCTGTGCATCGGCGAAAAGGTCTTTTCGTTTTTCTCTCTATACAGCGATTTTGTTGATTGTGGCGGTTATCTTTCCGGATTACGGTTGGGCTGACGAGACCATCGTCGTCAATATCAGGGTAAATAGTGTTGCTAAAGGTGATTTTATTGTCCTCCAGAATGCTACAGGCCAATTTTTCGTTAAAACAGCAGACTTTCCGGCTTTAGGAATACAATTGCCTGCCGACATTGTTGGTGTTGAAATAGAAAAAGAACATTACGCATCGTTGAGTTCTTTACGAGATGTTTCCGTGGTTTTCGACGAAAGAAAACTTTCTCTGGCCATCATAGCGCCGGTTGGTTTGTTGCAAAAAACAATAATGGATCTTTCCACCGTCCCTCCTTCCCTGCATGGTGTATACTTACCCAAAGATAACAGCGCTTTTCTAAATTTTGCCGTAAATTATTCATATAGTAATCCTGATGCTTCTCAATCATTCGCAATTATAGACAAACTTGGCGTACGCTCAGGGAATTTTTTCTTTATAGCCGATTCACAATATACCCAAACCGAATTGACCTCAGATTTCGTCCGATTAATGAGTGCGATCACCTATGAACGGCCAAAAGACCTGCAGTGGTTTACGCTTGGTGACATGTTTGCCACCTCCGGCAATTTGGGGAGCACGATTAATATCGGCGGTTTCGGAATCAAGAGGGCTTTCCAAATGGATCCGTCTTTGATCCGCCAACCGACGCTCAACCTCACGGGCGCCGCCACCTTGCCTTCGCAAGTGGATATTTATGTGGATGGAATTCTGGCTGGCCGTCAGCATATCCAGCCGGGACAGTTTGAACTCAAAAATATAAATTATTACGGCGGCACGCGTAATGTTGATCTGGTCATCAAAGACCCATTCGGGAATGAACAGCGCTTCCGTTATCCGGCGTATTTTACCAGCGCTCTTTTGAAACAGGGGCTGCACGAATATAGTTACAACATCGGGATACTTAGAGAGCGCTATGGGATAAAAAGCAATGATTACCGCAAACCTGCTTTTTCCGCATTCCACCGCTATGGCGCTACAAATTCCCTGACCATAGGAGCCGGAGGCGAGGCTGCGGATGATATCTACAATGGCAGTATGCAGTCGTCTTATCTGATTCCCCGGTCTGGAGTAGTAGCACTGGAGCTTGCCGGCAGCAGAAGCAGCTCAGTCGCGGGTTGGGCTGGATCATTTTCTCACAGCTATCAGAATGGAAGATTTGGCAGCAGCCTGCTCTTGGCGAAATATTCACCGAATTATACGACCATCGGGGGGGCACTATCACCCCAAAAAATCAACTTTGTGGCCAGCGTGGGAGCAAGTTACGCTACGGTAAGCCGGGGAGCATTTTCCCTTGGTTACTCCCGGCAAAATACTTATGATATAGAAAACAGGAAAGCAACCTCGGCAACCTATTCGTATAACCTGACCAAGTCTTTAACACTGGGCATTACTACACAAGCGGTGAAAACGGATACAGCGGATACCGATTATCAGTGTTTCATCAACCTCAACTACTATTCCGCCAAGGGTATGCAGACCTCCGCCCAGTATCAGGCAACCCGGGACGGCAATACCGAGACAGTACAGTTCTTAAAGAATATGCCGACCGGAGAAGGTTGGGGTTATAATGCCGTTGCTGCCAGGAATGCCGACAATTCCTCGGGGACAACGGATTCATTCAACCCGTCTGTACAATATAACGGACGGTATGGTATCTCTACACTGGATTCCTATTTCCAGAAAGGTGACGACATAAGTACAGATACCCATAATCTCGGTTTTGCCGGCGCTGCGGTATATGTCGGAGGATTTTTCGGAATTACCAGACCGGTAAATGACAGCTTTAGTTTTGTAATGGTAGACAAACTGCCTGATATTCCCGTGATGGTGAATAACGAAGAAATCGGCAAGACAAATGCCTCGGGTCGGTTGATCATTCCCTCAATGCGATCATATAATATAAATCAAATCAACCTGAAACCCGACAACATTCCTCTGGATTATAGTATTTCAGGTGTAAACACGAACGTTTTGCCTCGGCTTTGGAGCGGTTCGTGTATTGCCTTTGATGTTGTCAAGGTGCAAGCGATCACAGGGAGTATTATTTTAAAACAGCGGGGGGAAATAATACCCCTCGAATTCTATGACGTAACCATGATCGTCAACGGCAGCGAATTCAAGTTTCCAACCGGCAGAGGCGGTGAATTCTATTTTGACACCGTAAATAAAACATCGGCTAAAAATCCATCAGCACAGCAACAAGGTTGCCAGGCAATCAGAGAACAAAAAAATATTGCTGACAAAATTGATATCCCCGGCACATATAAGGCCTCATTCGATTATGAAGGCCAAACACACTCTTTCAATATTAAGATACCATTATCATCCGATGCAATAATTGATTTGGGGAAAATTGTTTATGAACTGCAATGACGTATGGAACATCCGGCTCAAGCCACGAGTGGTCGTTTGTCACCGATGTTGGCTACGCAGTACTGCAACATGGGCAAGGAGAAGCACAACCAGATTGTCTTCAAGACGGTATAAGGAGGCCGCAATATGACCGAAAAAAATGCGTTAACTGTTTTTGAGAATTATAACATCCGCAGAATCTATGATGAAAAGTTGGAAGTATGGTTTTTTTCTGTTGTCGATATTGTCGCGGCACTGATTCAGCAGCCTGACTACCAAGCAGCCCGCAACTATTGGAAGGTATTGAAAAATCGCTTGAACAAGGAAGGAAGCGAGTCGGTTACAAAATGTA
>MGTA01000124.1:10484-12054 GCA_001799225.1 Deltaproteobacteria bacterium RIFOXYD12_FULL_50_9 | reverse complement strand
CTGAATATCCATGAGAACAAGATCGTATTTTTGCGCTACGATCTTATCCACCGCCTCCTGTCCATTGGTGGCAAGGTCAACCTGATACCCCGCCTTGGTGAGCATGCTGATGGCAAGCTTCTGATTGACCGGATTATCTTCGGCCAACAGGATGGATAAGTTGCGTTTCTCTTTTTCGAGAAGTTCTGGTGAGGTGGTTATTGCGGCGCCTTCTTCATGAATTGCCCGCTCGTTCCCTAGAATATACCGGACTGTCTTCAGGAGTCGGGGGCGTTGTATGGGTTTGGTCAGGAAGGCATTGAAGCCGGCTTGTTGGCAGATTTTTGCCAGGCGTTCCTGGGTCGAGGAGATTGCCAGCAATGCCAATCCGCTGTATTCCGATTTTGTTCTGAGCTGCCTGCCAAGGTCGAGACCGCTGATCAGCGGCATTTGAATGTCGATGATTGCCAGTTTAAAAGGGGTGCCGTTGGTGTGAGCCGTATCAAGGGTAGCCAGGGTTTCCCGGGCATCGGTCAGAATAACGACCTCCATGCCGGCGCGGTCGAGTATGTGGCGGATGATCTCCAGATGATTGGCATTATCGTCCACCACCAGGACTTTTTGCCGTTTGAGCTCGACCGGTTCCACAGCAGGGAGCGGCGCCGGGATTGTCGCCTTATCCAGCCAGCAGGAGAAGAAGAAGGTGCTGCCCCGGCCAACTGTGCTCTCCACCCAGACATCGCCCTGCATGGCGGCAGCGAGTTTTTTGGAGATGGAGAGCCCGAGTCCGGTACCGCCGTATTTTCTGGTTGTTGAGCCGTCGGCCTGTTCAAAGGCCTCAAAGATCTTCTGGTGCTTATCTTGGGGAATGCCGATGCCGGTGTCGCGGACCGAAATCAGCAGACCGACCCGGTCCGTACTCTCCTCTGCAACTTTGGCGGCAAGCTCGATCTCCCCGGAATTCGTAAACTTCGGGGCATTGCCGGCCAGGTTGGTCACTACCTGTTTGAATCGATGCGGGTCACCCTTGACAAGAGGAGGGAAATCGTCGGCAACCCGGCAAAGCATCTCGATGGGTTTATCGGCGATTCGCAGCCGGATGAGATCGGCAACGCGGTATATTGCCAATTCCGGATCAAACTCTATCTGTTCAAAATCCAAGTGACCGGATTCGATCTTGGAAAAATCCAGGATATCGTTGATCAGGGCGAGGAGGGTCTCGCCGCTTTGCTTGATGGTCTGGCAATAATCTCGTTGTTCGTCGTTCAAGCTCGTGTCGGCGAGCATGTCGGTGAAGCCGATGATCCCGTTCATGGGGGTGCGGATCTCATGGCTCATGGTGGCAAGGAAGACGCTTTTGAGCTTGTTGGCCTCTTCGGCCATGCTCCGCGCCTCTTCAAGTTCCTTGTTCTGCAGCTCGATATTCTTGGCGTACTCTTCAACGGTTTTCAAGGCCGCTTCGGTTTCATCCTGGGCCTGGGCCAGCTGGAAGGAGAGTTCTTTTTCACTTTCGAGGGCGCTGATCATGGCTCGGCTCATATCATTGGCTTCCTGCTCGGCCCGTCTATATTCAGTGATATCTCGAATTTCG
>MGTA01000124.1:8112-10379 GCA_001799225.1 Deltaproteobacteria bacterium RIFOXYD12_FULL_50_9 | reverse complement strand
GCTTGAGCAGAAAGACGGGGTGGAGAATGGCGTGGAGAATGCCGCTGTACAAATCAGATTGCGGGGTCATTCCATTCATTAGAGGCCGGATAATGATTGTTATAGTAAACTACCTTTTTCTTGAATATGAGATGATGGTAAATAATTTACTGAATCTCCTCTAAAAAGGATATCATTTTTTTTCTGATGTCAACAATGAACGATAGCTGTCAATTTTTTTCAGCGCCGGTCCGGCAGCCAGGGCCGCTCAAGCTGCTGCGCCCTCCTGTTTGGGGAGTCACCTGGATCTGGGCGCTAATCCGTTCCTTGAGTGCCGGCACATGCGAGATGACGCCGATCAGTTTTCCCTCCTGCTGCAGGCCGGCTAGCGTTTCGAGGGCTGTTTCGAGAGCGTCTTCGTCAAGTGTGCCGAAACCCTCATCAAGGAAGAGTGAATCTATCCGGACGTTGCGGCTTGCCATGTGCGCCAGGCCAAGCGCCAATGCCAGGCTGACAACGAAGCACTCGCCGCCGGATAGATTTTTGGTGGAACGGATTTCTCCGGCCTGGTAACTGTCGATTACGTTTATTTCGAGAGGCTGGGCGTTATCACGGACGAGCAGATAGCGGTCGGTCATCTGCCGGAGTTTGCGATTGGCATGCCGGACCATTATCTCGAAGGTCAGGCCTTGGGCAAAATTCCGATATTTTTTACCATCTGCCGAGCCTATCAGCCCATGGAGCGTCTCCCAGCGATCGCACTCTATTTTTTGCGTCGCGATTTTTGCCCGCTTTTCCTGCTGTCCAGCCCGCCTGCTTTCGTTTTCAGTCAGGCGTTGGTTGCTTGCACCTATCTCCTGCTGGGTCTCTTGAATAGCACCTGTGCAGGCTTTTATCTCTTGTTGCAACACATCGTAAGACTCTTCGGTTATTTTTTTTCCCTGTTCGGCCTGGAGTTCCCGGGCTTTGGTGCTCTTGCGAGTTAGAAGTTCGGTCTGTTCCTTCTGCAGAGCATCTGCTTGCCGGCTTAAAATGTTACGTTCGTCAATCGCCAGGCAGGCCGCCCGGAAGCCTGTCTCATCTGCAAACCCATTCTGTTGCAGGCGGCCGCGCAGTTCATGTTCCGCCTTTACTATTTCCGGGGTGCGTTGACCGGTCGAACTCTTTAAGGTTTTGATCATTGCTTCCAAACCAGCTATCGCCTGCTCGAGGCGGCCGTAGTTTTCCCTGGCCAGCGTCAGGTTGTTTTCCGCATCAGCAACTGCAGCGGCCAGACATTTTTCCTCATCGTCCGGGTTTTTCTTCCCATAGAGCGCCTGGCGGTTCTTTTTTAGGGCGGTGACCTCTTCCGTCAAAACCGTTTGTGCTTGTCGTTTTGCCTCTAACTCACCCTCTTGATTGGCAAGCAAAGCTTGTTGTTTGGCGATCTCGGCGGTTATTGCCGCAATCTCCTTTTCGAGCAAGACCTTTTGGTCCTCTTTAATGCGCCATCTATCCCGTTTTGCCTTTAGAGCTTGCAAAACAGCCGGACGTTGGGCGACCGGAATTTCTGCTACGCCAAACCTGGCAACTGCCTGCAAGGCTTCGGCACTCGCATAAGCCACTTGTTTGGCCAAATCAGCGCAAGCTTCGCTCAGGCGTTTATGCTCGCCTGCCGTGATTTCCTCTCGGTGGGCGCACTCCTGCATTGCCTTTTCGGATTTGCTAAACAACTCTTTTGTCTTTTCAAAGGCCTGCCGATTGGCCTCTTCCTGCTTGGTTTTTTGCTCAAACTGGTCGATGACCCCGGCGAGATCTGCAATTTTGGCTTTTACGGCAACAAGTTCAGCGCCCACCCTGGCCGGTAGTTCTATAGCAGGTGCATTGATCTTGACTCTACCAAGGAGTTCGGCGCATTGTCCCCCAGCCGATGCCAATGCAGTTTTTTGGATATCCAGCTCACGCTCCGTCTGTTGGATGTCCTTGGTTATTTCTGCCTGTTTGACCTGGAGCGCGATCAGCCGGTCTGCTGCGTTTGTTAACTCAATCTTTGCATGGGACAGCACGGCAGCCCCTTCGTCCGGTTCCGGAATATTACCGGCCGCATAGGGGTGTTCAATGGAGCCGCAGAGCGGGCAGGGTGTACCATCTTGCAGACGAAGTCGTTCGTCTGCAAGGGCACGGATGCGATTGAGCAGGCCGACCTGGGTCTCAAGATAACCGACCTGTCGTTCGGCAGCCTCTTTCCGGCCGGCACCAGTTGATAGTTCAGCCAACAGAGTTGCCTGGGCAATGGCCAAAGATTCCCT
>MGTA01000124.1:0-8104 GCA_001799225.1 Deltaproteobacteria bacterium RIFOXYD12_FULL_50_9 | reverse complement strand
GTAGGCCAGCCAGAGCCTGGTTGGCGGCGGCCAGGCGGTCCAGTAGTTCTCCGGCCTGCTCAAGCAGGCGTTTGCGCTCCCGGCGCTCCTCCAGATCTACTCGCCATTCAGCCGGGACACGGCCGTTAAGCAGTAAGCGAATCTCCTCTATAAGTTGGCGCTGAGCCTCTTCAGCCAGCAAAATTTCGGCACGGTTTTTTTCGAGGGTTGTTTTCTGCTTTTCGCTGCCGGCGACAGCTGCATCCTTTGCCGTAGCCGCCCTGGCCAGGGCTTCGCCGGCCTCTCGGTAGTCGGTCTCCTTGTCATGCAGCACTTCAAACATCTTAGTGATAGCAGAGAGGTCTGTTGCCAGACCGGCATCAACGGCGTGGCCGTTCAGATAATGCTCGATGTCGAGCAGCTGGGCCGCCGCTCTCTTTAAAGCTTCCTGACCGCTCTTGAGGTGACCGGCAATAATATCGTGCTGATTTGCCCAGGTTGTTATTGTTTTTTGGGAAACTGCCAGCTGATCGATTTTTACGGCTATCCTGGTGTCCAACTCCCGCACCAGCTTAATAGTATTCGCTTCATGATTTTGCAGGAGTTGCCTCTCGGCAAGTTTTGCGGTCGCGACATTCCGGGCCGCCAGCAGTTCCTCTTTCGCCGCTACGAGGTCTGGGAGATTATGCCCGGCGTCGCCAAGCTCCTGCATCTCTTTGTCCTGCTGGTTCCGCAGCGCCGTAACCTTGACAAATTCACCTTCGAGGGTCAGGGCGTTGAGGGCCTTAGCCAACCGTTGTAATTCCGGTTGAAAAGTCTGCCAGCGCCCTGCGAAATCGTGCCAGAGAACCTCAATCGCGGCACAATCGCGGCTAAGTTCGGCAAGTTTATCATGCCAGGCAAGGGCAATGCGGATCGTTTCAAGTTGTCCGGACAAGACAGACTCCCTCCCCCTGCTTTGGCTCAGAGATGCGCGCAGTTCGACCTCCTCTTCGCTGCTGAGCAACTGCAGCCCACCAAGTTCGGTCTGCAGTTGCTCCAGCCTGTCGCGCTCCTCGCTCCGCCGCTTGTGGACCTGCATGGAGATTCTACTGTAGATTCCTGTGCCGGTGATCTGCTCGAGAATCGGAGCACGTTCATCAGGGGGGGCCTGCAGAAAGACGGCGAATCCGCCCTGGGCAAGCAGCATGGAGCGGGTGAATCGGTCAAAATCCATGCCGGTCACCTCTTCGATTCGTTTTGCCGCATCGCGCTGTTTTGCTTCAAGTACCTGGCCGGAAACTGCATCGCTGATCTCGTGGCGCGGCGGCTGCAGCTTGCCGTCCGGTCGTTTGCGGCCCCGGTGTTGGCTGAAATGGCAGCGGAACGATCCTGTCCGGGTGGTGAATGTCACCTCGGCAAAGCACTCGCCGGTCTGGCGCGACATGATCTCGTTGTCGCTCTCCGTAATCTTCTTGAGGCGCGGCGTTCTGCCGTACAGGGCAAGGCAGATTGCATCGAGAATAGTGGTCTTGCCGGCGCCGGTCGGCCCGGTGATTGCGAATATACCGTCGGATGCATAGGCCGGGTGGGTGAAATCAATCCGCCACTCTCCGGTCAGGGAGTTGAGGTTTTTAAACCAGACACTGAGGATTCTCATGATATTATTCGCCCATCTCCCGGACCCGGGCCAGGGTGAGTACCCGAACCTCCAGGCAGCCTGCCTGTCTGAGGACTTTGGCACACTCATTTACCGTGGTGCCGGTAGTAAAGACATCGTCTACCAGCAACACGGTTTTGCCGGCCAGGTGCTGCCTCTCCCGCACCTCAAAGGCCTTCCGGACATTCCGCCGCCGGTCATCACCCGACAGTCCGGTCTGCGGTGTGGTTGCCCGCGTCCGCATCAGGATATCGGGCCGGATTCGTGGCCGGTGGAGCGGGAAAAAGGCCTGGGCCAACAGCAGAGCCTGGTTAAAACCCCGCTCCCGTAAGCGCTTGCCGTGGAGCGGCACCGGCAGGATCAGGTCCGGTGGATGGTCTTTTTGGATGCGTTGGTTGGCTTGATAAAGCAGACCGAAGGTGTGGAGGGCGGCCATTTTTCCGCTGTATTTGAAAGAGTGGATCGCCTGGCGGACCGGATCTTCATAGAGAATCAGGGCGCGGGCCTGGCTGAAATGCCAGATGTTGGTGAGACATAAGGAACAGAGATGGTTGCCGCCGGCAGCAGAGGGAAAAGGCCGCCCGCAGCAGGTACAGAGCGGTTCGACAATTGTCTCAATCCTCTCGGCGCAGGCAGCGCAGAAGAGGAATTCCCGCCTGGCCGGCAGCGCTAATTTGCAGGCCAGGCAGACCGGCGGAAAGCACAGCGCTTTTAGAGCGTTAATAAGTTCAGGTAAGCCGGTTTTCATAAGGACCACAACTTTTATCCTCTTTGCTTACCCTCAGCGACGAGTCGGCGCAATCCATCTTTGAGCTTTCCAAAACTGGGCGAGGTGTTCCGGCCTGGGTCCATCAACGGACCGATCTTTTTTGCCCATTCATGCTTTACTTGCCCCGGTAATGGCCAGCCGGCTTTCTTGATTGCTGCTGATCCTCCCAAATACACTGCGTCGGCGAGCAGCTCCCACGTATCACATGTGCTGTCTTGAACATACTTTCCGAGTACTTCCCGCTTGGCTCGTGGATAGGCTGCCAACAAAGCATCTTGATCGCCTAAATACCAGGCTTCAATTTCCTCGATAGCGAGTCTGAACAGTGTGTCAGGCCCAGGATTGCAAGCATTGGCGACCGCTTTCAGCTCCGCCAAGAAGGCAGCGCAGTCGCGTCTGTCAGTGTCAAGCACGACAACAACAGCATCGATTCCGGGTGTCTTGCCATAACCGCGTAACAGCTTTGGCAACTGCTCAAGCAGCATCCGCTTCGCAGGATCGGCCTTCGTCACCAGGCCCTGCGGAATTCGTCCGATGCCTTTGTAGGCGTGTAAACGCCAGGTATGCGGTTCGCCTTGTGGCCCCAGCAGTTGAGGCAACAACACTTGCAGCAACTTCTCCCCCGAACGGTCCTCCACCAACATCTCAATGTGCATGCTCACCTCGCGTCGAGATAGTCGCTGTACCAAAGACCACCCAAAGGCAAGCCTTCATCCACGAGGTTTTTCACGTCTTCCAATTCAGAGACGCGGCGCACGGTAGAATAGCCATTCGTGCCTTTCTCGAGGATCCACACCTCCTTGGGCGCCAGCGCATCAACAAAGTACGGCTGGTGCGTGGTCACGAAAAGCTGCGGGGCATTCTTCCTGCCGGTGGCATGCTCACGGAACTCCTGGGCCAAGGCCTCCAACAGCTTGTGATAGAGGCCGTTCTCGGGCTCTTCGATGCAAATAAACGGTGGTGGGTCCGGGTCTTCCAATAATAGCAGGTAAGCAAAAACTTTTAGGGTGCCGTCTGACATCTGCTGGGCGAAGAAGGGGTCTCCAAAAGCGTCGTCGTTAAAGCGCAGCAATACGCGCTTGTCATCAGTCTCCTTTGTATCGATACTGGCAATCCCCGGAATCTTTTTCGCGATGCGTTCGAGGATAGCCTTGAATCGCCCTTTGTACTCGCGCTCCATAAACTGGACCACATTGCCAATGTTGTCGCCGTGGATGTTTAAATGCCGCTGTGGGCCGGCGCTCGGTAGACTGCGCGCTGCGTCCGGATAGAAGTAGGACAGATACCAGCCTTTGAGGAAATCTCGAAAGCGCTTGATACGGGGATGTTCCTTGAGCGTGCCCAGGGTGGCGATCCCTAGTTGCCGGGTATCGGTTAGTTCCACTGGCGTCTGGGCGAGATCCTCCTCACCTTCGACTCCTACCGCTTCTTCACCTGCCCAGACCGTGCCCTTGCCGTGGTTTAGTCGCAGAAACGGATAAGGCCGACCATATTTTTGGCCCTTGCGACGCTGCTTAAGCACCTCGGATTTGACAAAGGGCCGACCCGAGGCATCCAGCGTGATCGCCAACTCGTAGGTGATCGGACGCTCCTTGGGTGCTTCGCGGTAATAGATTTCAAAATGGATGGGCTCATCCACCCCCATCGAGCGCAGACGATCAAAACCGCCGCGTTGCTTCATGTCGCAGGCGCTTTCCACATCAGCAGACAAACAATCCGCCACGAATCCGAAGGCATCAAACAGGGTGCTCTTGCCCACGCCGTTTTTGCCAATTACCACGGTGAAAGGCGTCAATGGCTCTCCGGTTTGCTGGTTGGAGAGCTTGCCCAGCGTCACATCGCACAAAGCACGATAGTTCTGTACCCGAAATCCTTCGATGACAGCCATTTATTTCTCCTCAGTGAGGGGCAGCGCCCAATAAAGTATTCTACGGTTCTAAATATCTTACATCTCCTTGATAAGTTTTTAGACTGAAATCACTAAGTTTGCAATGGTTCAGTTTATAGGGAAAAGGTCAATTTGTGCTTTTTATGCTCTTTTCCCCATGAACGGCATTGACTCCTTACCTTAGAAAGTTTAAACTTTTAGTCACTAGGAGTGACAGGCATTACAATATAAGGAGTTTTAACTAGTGCAACCGGTTGCAAATAATTTCTCCCCTATGCTCGACAAAGAGGCCTTACTGGATGAAGAGTGCTTGATCATCAGGACCTCGGGTGAGATTCCCGAGGTCGCCTTTTATGGCTCCATCTACTATCTGACCAGCGACCCAGCCGGACCACAACTTGCGTTGGCTGATGATGACATCTGCAGCCTGGCAGAGATGGTGGTGGAACGTTATCGGCTCATCATCCTTCGGGATCTTACTCCGGAAAACCGTCGACAACGCATCTATCGGGGGGTTGGTCGCGCTGCTGTTAACTGGCAGAGGCTTCGCAAGTTCTGCGCCGGCCGTTCCTTGAGCACCGAGAATCTCAAGCTCGAACTCGCTGCAGCGCTGCTGAATTTTCTCGAACAGGAGATCAACGAGGTATTGCTGCAGCGCCTGGCGCCATCCTCTCTTAACTGCCCGCCTGCAACCCTTGCCCTGCTGGCCGGGGATCTCGGTCTCTCTCCGGACAACCTGCCCGCTGGTTGGCAGGCGCTCTGCCCGCCGGCATGACCGGAGAGATAATTTGTCGTTTATTCGGCGGGCGAAATGACAGGTCAAAGAGTTGCGTAGTCAATTTTGGAAACAGTAGCAAAGTAAATGATTGAAATAACAGTTGTAAAGCAGGCTATCATACAATATATAATTCTTGATCAATGCCAGGGAATTTGGAGAGACGCAACATCAGAAAAACGTGCCTTCATCATCATAAAGGGGTGACTCATGTTACAATTGGATAAAAAACTCAGCATCAAATGGCGTCTTGCTGTATTTATCTCCTTCCTGCTCCTGCTGCTCATCGGTTCAGGATATGCGGGCTTGGATGGCATGCGCAACAGCAATCACGCTCTTTCCACGGTCTATAAAAATCAGGTCATTCCCCTTGAACGCCTTCGGGATATTGAGTCACTCCTGCAGGGGGATCTGCGCGAGACGGTGGAGAAGGTCCTCAACGAGAAGATCTCCTGGGACAATGGTCTGGTTATGGTCGAGCAGTATCAAGCAACTCTTCGCTTGAAATGGGAAGAGGTGCTTGCCGGCAAGGAGAGTGACTCCTCAACCGAAGAGCGGGTCTGGCTTGATGCGGCCCGGCCATTGATGACCGCGTCCAACAAGATGCTGGTTGATCTCGTTGCGATTATCAAAGCAAAGCAGCTGGATCGGCTTGACGACTTTGCCTATGACAAGCTCTATCCCATGATAGACGATCTCAAGGTCAAGCTCGACACCTTTGTTCAGGGGCGGATTGCCGCTATCGGGACGATATACGAACAGGGACAGCAGCACTATTACTCATCAAGAACGGCATTTGTCGCGACAATCTGCGTTGGTATCCTGGTCTCGCTGATTGCCAGTTACTTCCTCATACTCAGTATAACCGCGCCACTAGCCCAGATCACCAAGGCCATGGAGCGCATGATGCAAGGTGATTTGAGTGGTCGTCTTGAACAACAGCGGCAGGATGAGCTGGGGATTCTGATCAATGGCTTTAACCAGATGACCAGCTATCTGGCCGAGCTGGTTGCCCAGATTCAGCTCTCGGGAATTCAGGTATCGAGTTCGGTTACCGAGATCGCGGCCACCATCAAGCAGCAGGGCTCCATGGCCAACGAACATGCCGCCACCACCAGTGAGATTGCGGCCTCAACTACCGAGATCGCGGCCACCTCCTCCAATCTTATGGAAACCATGAAGAATGTTTCCAGGCTGACAAAGAATACTGCCAATTCAGCGGTTGATGGCCATGCCGGTCTTTCCAACATTGACCAGACAATGGTCAGGATGGAGGATGCTACCGGCTCCATAGTTACCAAACTCTCGATTCTTAATGAAAAAGCCAGTAATATCGCAGGGATGGTCAAGACCATCAATAAGGTTGCCGATCAGACCAACCTGCTCTCCTTGAACGCCGCGATCGAGGCTGAGAAGGCAGGTGAATATGGGGCCGGTTTTGCCGTGGTGGCAACGGAAATCCGTCGCCTGGCCGATCAGACCGCGGTGGCAACCTTCGACATTGAACAGATGGTGCAGGATGTCCAATCCGCGGTGGCGGCCGGGGTGATGGGTATCGACAAATTCGCCGAGGACGTACGGCGCAGCGTTATGGAAATTCGCCAGACCGGCAAACAGCTTGCCCAAGTCATTGATCAGGTACAGGCTCTTATTCCGCAGGTGGAGTCGATTAACGATGGCATAGAGGCCCAGTCTCTTGGCGCCAGGCAGATCAGTGAAGCGATCAGTCAGTTGAATGAGGCGGCTCAGTTGACCGCCGAGTCAATGCGGCAGACCGGCTCGACAATTTTCCAACTCAATAAGGCGGCGCTTATCCTGCAGGATGGCGTGTCGCGTTTCAAGGTTGAGGCGGACTAGCTGCCATGCTGCTGCTCATGTTTGAGATCAGGGATGGTCGCTATGCCATGCCCACGAATCGCATAGTCGAGATTGTGCCGCTGGTCAAGATGAAGAAAATCCCCCGGACTCCGGAATATGTGGTAGGGATGATCAATTTCCGGGGCTTGCCGGTGCCGGTTCTCGATCTCGGCCTGCTCACCGAAAACATCCCCTGCGCCCAGAGATTCAGCACACGCAATATCCTGGTCAGATATCAAGCTAAGAACGATCGACAACATATAATCGGACTCATTGCGGAACGGGTCACGGAGACGGTCAAGATTGACATGGCAGCTTTGCCGGCATCAGGGGTTATGATGGATGAGGCCCTTTATGTCGGGGCCCTCGGTAGTAATGACGATGATATGGTGCGTTGTTTTGATGTGCAACGCATGGTTCCGGAAAGCATTATCGAGATGCTGTTCCCGGCTTGATCGGCAGACCGGTCGCGTCGACCAAGTTGCAGAACGGCCTTGTGGGGATGTTGGTAATGGTTGAAGCCGAAATAGAGGCTATCTTGAATGAAGCTATTGGGCTTAAGCTGACTTCGATCGGTTCATCGACACTTGATCGTGCCGTGAATCGACGTATGCGAGCCCTTGAGATAGCGGATAATAAGTTGTACCTGACCTGCTTGAAGTCCTCGCCGGCAGAATTAAAACAACTTATAGAGGAGGTAGTTATTCCTGAAACCTGGTTTTTCCGGGATGAGAAGCCTTTTCAGGTCGTGCAACGTTTTGTCGCAGCTGCCGGTAAAGACAAGGTCTTTCGGTTGCTGAGCGCGCCATGCTCCACCGGCGAAGAGCCCTATTCACTGGTAATCACTTTACTACAGGCCGGTGTGCCGGAGTCCAATTTTCAGGTGGTTGGCATGGATATCAGCAGCCGTGCCCTGAAAAAAGCAGCGGCCGCCACCTATAGCGAAAACTCCTTTCGCACCATTGACCTTGGCTTTAGGTCCCGTTATTTCAAGAAAACCGGCGCCGGCTACGTTCTGGATGACCAAGTGCGCAGGAATGTCACTTTTAAGCAGGGCAACCTGCTTAACCAGGCGTTTATGGAATATCTGGGCAAATTCGATATTATTTTCTGTCGAAATCTTTTGATCTATCTGGACAGGAAAGCCCAGCAGCAGAGCCTGGATACCCTGGCGCGCCTGCAAGCCAAAGACGGGCT
>MGTA01000123.1 GCA_001799225.1 Deltaproteobacteria bacterium RIFOXYD12_FULL_50_9 | reverse complement strand
TACATATTCGCCATAGCCATACTGCCCGCTATCGAGGCTGGTGGCCATAGCCAGGCCCTCTCCGCTCAAGACCAGCAACTTTTCGCGCGCGCTGTTGTTGTCTTCCTTCGCTTCAATAATGGCGTTTTCCGGATCGGCAAGAAACTCAAAGGCGTTCTTGCCGGTCAATCCACTGCTGTTCCAATAGAAACCCAGCCACTCTTCGGAATGCGGTTGAAGATACGGCACAGTTTCAGTACCGACCAGGCTACGGCCCTTTGCATTCGAAACATACAACTCGACAAGCACGTTTTCAGCCGGGACATCGGTGTTGTTCCGGATTGCGGCCAGAACCACAACCTGGTCACCGGTAATAGGGGCAGCCGGATAGAAGGAGATATCTTCGGCCAGGGCTTCGATATCCGGCAGCAGAGCCGGATCAAGGGTTATCACCACCTGATTGGACGACAGACTGATATTGTCGGCATCGTCGCTTGCGGTAGCGTTAAAGACGTTGGCACCGGCCTGCAGAGGAATGTCCTTGAAGGTCACGAAGCCCGGAAGGGGCAACCAGTGCAAATCTTGGTTGGCAACAAAATAGATTCCCGTGGGTTTCCAACGGATATACCACATAGAAAGATTGTCATACCTGCCAAGCACCCGACTGTCGCCGCCATCTATAGAGACAGCCCGGATCTCCGAGCCATTCGCGGTATCAATTATAAAGCCCAGCTCACTGCCGTCCGGTGACCAGACAATGTCGAGTTCCGCCTCCTGAGTATCGGTCAACCGCCTGGTTTCTCCGGAATCGACATCATATATATAAATATCCGGATTGCCGTCACGGCTGGAGACAAAGGCCAGTCTGTTATCAACCGGTGACCACTCGGCATTCGGGAACCAGTTCGGCCAGGTTAAGGCGCTGTCCACCAGCTTTGGAGTACCGCCGTCAATATCCACGACAAAGAGGGTGGTGTCTGCGGTAGTGGGCGCGTTATAGTCAACATAGGCAACCATGTCGCCGTTATTTGAAAATTCCGGATACCCGCCGTTAACGCCGTTGGTGATCTGCGTTGTCATACCCGTTTCCAGATCGTGCAGCCATATCTCATAAAAACCACTGCCGCGATCGCCGCCAAAAACAACTTTGCGGCTATCCGGAGACCAAGATGGCTCCCACTCTTCTACATTTAACCCAGCGGTTAGAGGAGTAGACACCCCGCTTTTCAGGTCATGGACACCTACTCTGTAATTCCGGGAAGAATCACTGTACTGATAGACCAATTTGGCGCCATCCGAGGAGAGAAGCGGCCACCATCCCCCTTCTACCTCAGGCATTATTATAGACGATTCGCCGGTGCGCAGATCCTTTTGCCAGAAATAATAGTCAAATAAGGAACTGTCCTGCCTGGCTGAATAGATGACGGTTCCACCATCTGATGACACATCAAAATCACTAACCAATGAGATCTCCGAAAGAGGAATCGTCTGCCGGTCTGCATAGGCTGAGGCAAATGCGGAGGCCATATAGTCACCGTTATTAAACAGATCAACAATGGTTCCCGGCTCGGCCTTGCCGAACAGAGTGGCATGGTCGCTTCGGCTTACATATGGCATTCCGTTGCTGTTGGTCGGCCAAACCAGAATTGGAGCAACCGGCGGCTGCCGGTCGAGGGGAATTGACGAAGCCTCGTTCGAATAGCCGCTTTCATTACCGGGCAGATCCAGGGCAACAACCACGTAGAAATATCTGACTCCGTTCATCAGGCCGGCATCGCGATAGCAGGTAGTTGTTATTGGCACACTGTTGGCCCGACCATAAGGCCCACCGGAAATCAGGTTTCTGTAAAGATTATAGCCAAGCGCACCGGTTGCGGGAGCGTTCCAGCAGGCCAGTAAGGCCCCGCCCTCAAGAGGAGAGGTTATCGTCAGACCGGTTGGCGCTTGCGGCAGGTTTACCGTCACCCGGGCAGTCGCCTCCGAAGAAGGCGGGCTCTCGTTGGCAACCGCATCAAATGCGGTAATCCGATAGCGATAAGGGCCATTGACCAACCCAAGGTTGCTATAGGCGAGCTCAATAGCGAGAACCGTGCCGATCAAACGCCATTCTTGCTCCGTGAATCGATAGATATTGTATCCGGCCAGATCAGGCTCGCTGTTCGGCGACCAGGAAAGCAGGACATCAGAGCCATTTACCTGAGCCACCAAACCTTGAGGAGCCTGCGGCAGCACGATATCACCCACCACAGCTTTGACGGTTGCCGACAAGGGGCTTTCGGAACCGATTTTGTCAACCGCCGACACTTGATATTCGTATTCCCCATCAGCAAGGCCGGAATCCGTCACAGCGGTGCTGGTAATATACGGTTTCTGATAGAATCGCACCTCGGCCAGTTCGACATGGTCGAGTGTTTCAGAGTAGGTGGTCTTGCTGATATTGATACGAATCCTGTTGGTAAATATTGGCGAGTTAAACACATGGGTATTAATCTTGCGCTGATTATTCTCAACCGTTACCAGGATGACCCAGGAGTTATCCCGCCATGCCGAGATCGTGTACTGTTTTCCGGCTGCAAGGGTTGCCAGTTCATTCCCGCCCCATTCAATTTCAAGACGGTTCAGCCATTGCGGCGTCGGAAGAAGCATTTCCCACCAGACACCGGGAAACCCGCCAAAATAATAGTACGTTTCCCAACTGGTGCCGGAATCGGAGTCAATGGCATTACCCGCATCTTGAAACAAGTCTGAGGCGTTGGCCGCACTGCCGGCGGCAACCAATGTCGGCACATTCCATAACAAGCCATTTCTATAGAGATTATAACCGGCCAGGTCCGGTTCCGGATTAGCATTCCAGGATAACAAGACATCATAGCCATTAACCACGGCGGTTAAGCCGGTTGGTGTACTGGGAATAGCGTCGTATTGCACGGTAACCGTGTTCGAGACCCGACTGATATTGCCGGCCGGATCGGTCGCCACGGCGGAAAAGGTATTCAGGCCGGGATCAAGCAGGAGATTAAGGGAGAAGGCGCCATCTCCGCCCGAATGGACCGTGCCGATCAAGAGCGGGCCGGACTGCCCGGCCCGGAACAGTTCCACTGTGCTATTGGCCAAAGTCGTACCGTTAAGCTGCAACTCCGGCTGGTTGACCATACTCTGCTGAGGCTGGGTAAGAACAGGCGCAAAAACCTCGGCGACAACCTGCGCCCCCGGACTTTCATTACCGTAAGTGTCCTTTGCCTTGACATGGAAGGTGTATATGCCGATTGTCAGTCCGGACGAATCGCCCGGGTATGTCATGCCGGGAACGGCAAGCAGTGTCCCATTGAGCGGATTGGCAACTGTGTCCCTATATACGTTGTAACCCGCTAGATCGGTCTCGCTGTTGGCATGCCAATTAAGGGTGACGAAGCCGCCGTTGATCCGGGCGCTCAACCCGGTCGGAATCGCCGGCGGGGTCAGATCAGTATAGATTACGGTAATCTCCATGGGCGCGGCGTCGGTCTTGCTGTTGCGGTCAGTGGCCACGGCCCGCAGCCGGTATGATGTTCCGTATGACAACCCAAGTTTAACCGGATCAAACAGGACGACAAACGGTTGTACGGCAATGCTCTCGATATCGAGCCAGTTGGTATCACTTGCACTCCTGTACTGGAATAGCACATCGGCGATATCAAAATCAGTTGTCTCCGCTCTAACAATAAGCGGCTGTTCAAATCGGGTATTATTGGCCGGCGACACAAGCGTTGCCCGGGGAGGATGATTATCGAGCTCCACGGTGAGGACATTGGAGATGGCACTCTCGTTCAAGGCTTTATCGACTGCCATGAGATAATAGGATATTGTGCCGTCCGGGACCTCGGCATCCGAATACCGTGTACTCTTAATCAGATACGGGGTGAGATCACCGATAACCGTTCCGGAGGAGTTGACGAGCCGGCCGTTTCGGTACAACAGGTATCCGGCCAGATCGCTTTCGAGATTGGCCTGCCAGACAAGCTCGACCGTCGAACCGGCAGGAACGGCGGAAAGCAGGACAGGTGCTAGCGGCGGGGTGTTGTCGACAATAACCTGCACGGTTGCCGTACTTTGATTGCCGCTGAGATCCTCTGCCTCAAGCTTGATCGTATAGGTGCCATCGCTGACCGCCATCAAATCCCAGCGGCCAAGCAATCCGCCCTGAATCGGCACAGGGGAGGTCCGCAAGATATTCCAGGTAACCGGGGCACTGCCCAACCCCGTGGAGAGTCGGTACTCCTTAAAGTCATCCTTACTGAACGCTGTGCCGGTTATGTCGGTATAATTGCCGATAACCGCACCTTCCATGGGCAGAATGATTCCGGCAACCGGAGGTGAGGTATCGATACGCAAACTCACTTTATTGGAAGGAGCACTTGCCCAACCCGCCCGATCGATTGCCTTGATAAAATACTCAAACTCCTGTTCCGGGAGATCCACATCAAGATATTCATATCCGCTAACAAACTGGCTGTTTATCTTCTGACTATTGCGATAGATGTCAAAGCCGACAAGATCCGGCTCGTTATTATTACTCCAGGAAAGCCGCACATTCCGGTCATTTTCTTTGCCGGCGTTGAGTAAGGGAGGCGCGGGCGGCAGGGTATCAACCGTAATCCCATACATGACTTCACTGGTGTTGCCGACAGCGTCAGTGGCCGCCAGCCGAAGGCAATATGCACCATCCGCAGGCAAAACCGCCATGGCGGATAAAATGCCGTCAATATTTTTGGTGCCCTGACGGAGAACCGACCACTCACCTGCCACGCCACAGACACCCTGCGCCATTGCCAGGCTGAACTCCTCAAGATGTTCGTCATGGATTGAGCCGGTTATCTGGAATGGCTGTTTGATATAACCGCCTGCGACGGGAGAGGATATCGCCAACGCCGGTGGGGTGTTATCAACGGTGATCAACCGGCGGTCCTCCGTCTGCCAACCGGCCCGGTCAATCACAACCAGTTTCAGTGTATAATCCGTGTCAATTAAACCTGATCCCGGCCCTACCACTAAAATTCCCAGGATATTATCCGTTGGCAATTCACTGCCGGATACAATTTCCGTCCATTGCTCGGGATCCTGACCGCTACCGCGCAAGATGGAGTATGATTGCAGATTGGTTTCCACAATCTCAGCGGCCATGCTCACCTCTTTAAGCGTTCCCCCGACCAGCACACCATCCTCAGGAGCAGTAAAGGCCGCCTCCGGAGGAGTTTGATCCACGGTAAAAGGAATCTCGGTCTGCATAGTGTTGCTGCCGCCATCCGTCGAGCTGATCATCAGATTATAAACCCCGTCAGCCAGGTTTGTCTCATTACCGAATGTGTAATCCGTGCGGTTCTGGTGGCCATGATCGATGGGTAGCGATATACCGTTGCCGCTCACCTCGATGGTGTATTCCCGCAGGTTGGCATCAATCAGGGAACCATGAACCGCCAACCAGCCCGGCAGGTAAGCATTCACTGCCGGCTGGGTGATCGATATACCGGGTGGCGTTGTATCAACAATGATTGTGATGGATTCTTCCTGAGCAATAACGGGGTTTATTGCCTGAACGGCTGTAAGTTTGACCTTGTAAGGCCCATCCGGGAAAACCTGGCCTTTACTGTCCAAGCCGTTCCAATTGTAGGTATGGGGACCAGCGGCAACAGCCGCAGCCGAATCCAGGGTGATCGCCGGATCCGTGGCGCCCTGTAACGAGAGGACAATATTCGCAGTTTCCGTCAAATTGTATTGTATCTCGGTAAAGTCCTGATGACCATCAGCGTTAGGCGACACAATTCCCGGGTTAAGTCGCAGGTCATTGATCAGCTCAATGCGCGGATACTTAATCATTGTTACAGTTGTGCTTCCGACATTACCAACAGTATCCCGAGCAGTTAAGCGCAATTCATAGGAGCCGACGGGGAGACCGGATGTATACCAGCTCCCCAGGATTTCGTTTTTAATACTGAACTCGGACTGCTCAAGCCGCATAAGTTTTGTCTCAGGATCATCAGAGCTGGCAACAGTCAGTTCGTATTCCTTAAAGTGCCCCGGATCAGAGTACTCAGCAATCAAGTGCCCATTA
>MGTA01000122.1:1181-7258 GCA_001799225.1 Deltaproteobacteria bacterium RIFOXYD12_FULL_50_9 | reverse complement strand
CACGTAATGGGGCATTGCGTTCAGACCGTGATTCCGTAAGAGAACAAGGTTGTCGAATTCGCGGGCCATCAGCTTGGCGGCGCGGACTGGTTCCCGTTTGCGGGCTGATAAAAAAAATTTCCCCACCACCTTGCTGCCGCTGTAGCGGTCTTCATACAGATAAACGTCATTGGAGCCGGTTAATTGAAAGACACGGAAATCGGCGTGTTGTGCAGGGCCGGAGATTTGCGGCAGGATATCGTATTGCAGATAGTAATGGAGCGGATCATGGTCAGCCAGATGCCCGAGATATCTTTTATTCATGGATCGATCCTTGTATAGTGTGGAGAGTGTTTACTATTAAGAGCTCCCGGCAGTAGAGGAGGAAGATGGAAAGTATATCAGAGTATGCTAAATTTTTTGCAGGATTATTAGCGGTTGTCAACCCAATTGGGGCTGTCCCTATTTTTATAGAGCTTACTGTCAATCAGAGTATGCCGGAACGCCGGCACACCGGCAGTATTGCCGCTTTGGCCACCGGGGTTATCCTGTTCGTCGCCCTTTTGTGCGGCGAAGGGATCCTCAGATTTTTTGGGATTTCGATTGCCTCGTTTCGAGTCGGCGGAGGCATCCTTATCCTGCTGATGGCCCTTTCCATGCTGCATGCCAGGATGAGTGCGGCCAGACATACCCAGGAAGAGACTGAAGATTCCACTGACCGGGATTCCCTGGCGGTTGTGCCGCTAGGTATGCCGCTTCTGGCCGGGCCCGGGGCAATTTCAACGGTTATCCTTTATGCGCAGCGCCAAGAATCAGCCAGTCATTATATGGTCCTTGGCGTCGAGATTTTATTGATAAGCCTGATTACCTGGATCTGTTTTCGGGTTGCCACCCATATTGCCAAATTTCTGGGGAAGACCGGGATTAACCTGGTGACTCGGATTATGGGTTTGATTATGGCCGCTATCGGCGTCGAGTTCATTGCCAGCGGTTTGAAGCAGCTCTTTCCCGTATTGGGTTAGCTATTACCTGCCTTCAAGCAGGCGCATTTTGATATAGTGTTGCAGCAGCCCTTGGTCAACGGTGCCTTTTTTGAAATGTACTCCGATAAACCCTTCAGAATCATTAGTGATTTCTACCCAGGCCACGCTGGCTGCAGTGACGGGAACGGTCTCTTCCAGATCACTGTGCCGCATGCCGAGGATCATGGTAAAAGGTTTGAGGATCTGGCCCTGTTGAACAGTGCCGAAGTTGCCTCTCATTTTGGCCCCTTCAAGACTGACATCTTTCAGGATGCAGTGGTGCATGCGTTGTTTGCCTTCGACGGCGAAGGTAGCCCGAGAATTTCCGGCGGTGGGCATGCGTGAAAATTTTCGACGTTGAATCTCTATGAGCTCCGCCGGAAAAGAGATGGCAAGCAGATTTTTATGCTCGCGGATTTCGTCAGCCTTAAAACATCTGTTTAGTTTGTTGGGATGTTTATAAAAAATAAAGCCCTCCGGTTCAGTCAGGCGGAACTCACTCTGTTTGGTCAGAATAAGGATTGGTTTCTCTTGGGAATTGTCAATTCTGGTTATGGTGACCGAGGAGTGGGGTGTTCCTTTCTGGCAAAAGAGCAGAGGGGTTTGGGCTTTAAGTAATTGGTTAATCTCCTCGCTGATCTGTTCATATGTCGAAGCAATGATTATTCTCATGAATTACTCGAATAAATTGTTGTTACTCAGGTGTTATCAGTTTAAATTTCTTAGATATTATTCTTTCCAGAAAAAAAAGTCAATTATATGAGCGTTGCATAATATTAATGTTACATTGTGGTACTCGAATAACATCATGAGGAGCTTAGATGCTTTCAAAAACCACCATCCGGGAAACGGCAGCGCAGTCAGCCGCTCCGGAGATTCAAAAGAATGGCTACGGCAAACTTGCCGAGCATCTGCGGCAGAGCGATGTTTATCGGCAGGCCGGGATGATTTTTGCCTCGCCTGCGATGATACTGCAGCAGATCTGCATGAATGCCCTGGCCGACAACAAGGTGCTGGTAATGCCGTCTCCGCATCTAAGGGATGGTTTTTTTCTTCTGAAACCATTTACCGTACCCTTTAAACAATTAAGTCAGGTCGTATCCCTTGGGGGAATAAGTCGCTATGGCACGAAACTGAAGTCCGGTGAGCTTTGTCGTCTGTCAATAGATCTTGTGGCTACCGACACCTTGGCAATTGATCGCGATGGCTATATGGTCGGTGACGGGCACGGGTTTCTCGATTTGTCGTTGGCTATTCTGGCGGCTTATGGAGCGGTGACCGCTCAGACCGTTATTGTGGCCGCTGTAACGGAACCGCAGAGAGTTGCCGAACCATTGGATCATGATCCCTGGGATGCTAGAGTGCAGGGCCTTGTCTCTGCAGATGGTTTTGTAATGCTTGAATCTGCGGGAGCAAGGTCGTATGCCATTTTATGGGACCGACTGACCCTGGACAGGATCAAGCGGATCACGCCGCTCTGGCAGCTTTATCAGGCAAGAGAGGTCGTTGTACCGGCTTCGCCTCCGACCAACACCGGATGATGTACGGTTTGACTTTGTCAAGCCACCGGTTTAAGGGACCTAAACTGTTGACACCACAAAAAATGTTTGACATTCAAACACGAAAAACTATAGCATGATATTTTAAGATTTACCGAGTGATTTTTAGTCCATTGCCATTTTTCTAGTTTTAGAGGCGCGTTATCTCTGACTCATTTGTCAATCCAACAGGTTGAATTATGCAAATTGAACTTGGCCCTTTATCCCGAATTGAAGGTCATCTTAATGTAAAGACAACCGTCATTGACAATGTCGTTAAAGATGCCCAATGCGTCGGCGAGATGTTTCGAGGTTTTGAGGTGATTCTGCGAGGTCGTGATCCGCTTGATGCTCAACAGATAACCCAAAGAATTTGTGGGGTTTGTCCCTATGCTCATGCCATTGCCTCCTCCTATGCCCAGGAAAAAGCGTATGGAATTACACCGCCCACCAATGGCCGTATCCTCCATAACCTGATTCAAGGCGCTAACCATCTTTATGACTATATCCTGCAATTTTATCAGCTTTCGGCTCTTGACTTCATCGATATTACCGCCATCGTCAACTATCACGGAACGGACAGGGATCTGGTGCAGGTGCGGGATTGGGTGAAGGCGGAACTGGCTGCGAAAAACACCTTTCCCGGCGCCCCGTTTTTGCCCCGTCTTAAAGGGCAATATTTACATAACGATGAGATCAATATCGGGGCGCTCAAACACTATATCGAGGCCATGGAGATTCAGCAGAAGGCCAATCGTGCGGCAGCGATCTTCGGCGGCAAATTCCCGCATGCGACCGGGATATTCCCCGGCGGTTGCGCCCAGAAGCCCACCATTGACTTGATCTCTACCTATCAGGCCCTGATCGAGGAAGTCAGGGATTTCATCCATCAGAAATATATCCCCGACCTCTTGGCCGTTGCGCACGCCTTTCCCGATTACTGGCATATCGGCCAGAGTCGCGGCGGCTTCATGTCTTTCGGTGTGCTTCCACTCGGCCCAGGGGCCGACAGCCGTCGGTTGTTCGCGGCGGGCGTGCTGCTGGACGGCAAAGTCAGGCCTGTCGATTTTGGCCTGATTACCGAAGACGTCAAATATGCCCGCTACTCTTCACCCAGCGGCCTCAGAGTCACTGAAGGGCAGCTGACGCCTGCCCCTGAAAAAAATGAGGCATACACCTGGGTCAAGGCACCGCGTTATAACGGTCAGATGGTCGAAGTCGGGCCGGCTGCCAGGGTTCTGGTCGACTATAAGCAAGGGAACAACCCGCAGGTGACCAAACTGGTTGATCGTTTCGCCGCCAAAGCCCGCATTACCGCTAAGCAGTTGAATTCAGTCCTGGGCCGTCATCTCTGTCGTGCGATCAGTGCAGTGATTATCGCCGACTTTCTCCTGGAAGAGACCGAAAGGATCGAACCAGGCGGGCCATCCGCACTCGATCTCGAAATCCCGGCGACCGGTGAAGGCTTCGGCGCAACTGAGGCCTCCCGTGGCGCCCTTTTGCACTATATCCGCCTGCAGAATCATAAAATCGAGAAATATGAGTGCGTGGTGCCAACGACATGGAACTGCTCTCCCCGTGACGACAGAGGGAATCCCGGGGCCATGGAGTCGGCGCTTATTGGCACCAAGGTGGCGAACCCGGCAGTGCAGATTGAATCAGTGCGGATCGTCCACTCGTTTGATCCATGCCTGGCCTGTGCCGTCCATTAAAATGAGGCTGCTGCAATGATGAACAGACGTGAATTCATGACAATGGCTGCCGCCATCGGCGCTGCCTTTGGCGTCGGCAACCTGCCGGAACCAGTAGCAGCGGCTCTCAGGCAGATCGATCCTCAGACTATTCCCAAACTCCTTTACCTACAGGGGCAATCCTGTTCCGGATGTTCCATCTCCCTGCTCCAGGCCAGGGAGCCTACGCCTCTAACTTTGATTACCAGGTATTCCCAGCTGGTTTTTCATGCCGATCTTTCGGCGACCAGCGGCTCACAGGCCATGGATCTTATCGAGCGTTATATCGCCGGTGAGGCAGGACCATACTTTCTGGTCCTTGAAGGGGCCATCCCGGAAAAAATGCCGACGGCCTGCAAGATTGGCGATAAGTCCCTGGCCAGTCTGCTCGAATCGGCAGCCCGGACCATGGTTGGCGCTGTTGCCATCGGGGCTTGCGCCTGTGATGGCGGAATCCCTGGCGCAGAAGGGAATTTGACCGGCGCTGTTGGTCTGCCGAAATTCTTTGCCCAGCGCAAGATCGACAAATCGGTGATTCAGATCCGGGGATGTTCCGTTCATCCGGACTGGGTCTGGCAGACAGTAGTCCATCTGGTTAAAATCGGGATGCCGGAGCTTACTGAAATCGGTTCTCCCAAGCTTTTTTTCAGCCGCAGCATCCATGAAACCTGTCCCAGATATCACGATTTCCAGCAGGAAATTTTTGCGGCGAAACTCGGAGACGGTGGTTGTCTGTTTCAGCTCGGTTGCCTTGGTCAACAGACTAAGGCCGACTGCTCGAGCCGCTGGTGGAATGGCGGCCAAACTTGGTGCATCAATGCCAATGCTCCGTGTATCGGCTGCGCATCCCCACTTTTTGCCAAACAAAAAAATATGCCGTTTTATCGGATGAAAAAACGGAAAACGTGATCAGGATGAATATCCTCACTATACGCTATGCCGGGGTGGAGAGTACAGAGAGCCCTTAAAAGGGAGGGAGTTAATGCAGTGCAAAATCTTAAAAGGTTAAAGAGAAGGTATCCTGCCTCAGAAGGAGATAAGACGATGACCAAATCTCTGCTTGCCAACCGGTCGATAACCATGAAGCTGGTTGTTTCAGTTGTGTTGACCTTGCTCGCCTCTATGCTGGTTGGCACCGTGCTGCTTAACAATTATGTTCGCAACGAGATGACCAGCGCCTACATGACGGCTGTTGACAACCTTTCTCAGTCGCTGCAGCAGGGTGTTAAGGATTCTCTGGAACGTGGACAGATGAAAAATTTTCAAAAACTTCTGCTGCGCCAGAAGGATATCAGAGGGGTTGTGGATGTCTCTCTTTATGACCGGGAGTTGCGTGGCAATCTCTCCTCATCCGGGGAAGCTGTCAAGCTGCCCGCTGAATTGCAAAAGGAGTTACAAAACATCAAGAAACCTCTGGTCAAAGTCGGACCCACAGCGGTCCGGATATACACCCCGCAGATGGTGACGCCTGAGTGCGTCCGCTGCCATCCGGCCTGGCAGGAGAATGAGCAGGGTGGCATGATAGTTCTTACTTTTGATTTGACGCCGTTAAATCAGGCACTTGGTCACCAAAAACTCATGCTTACCCTGGGGTGTCTTGGTCTGCTGGCGATTGTCATTGTTATAATCTTTCTTCTGGCCCGTTCACTCACCAGACCGGTGGTGCAAATGACCATGGCCATGGCCCGGCTGGCCGACGGTGATTTAAACGTCGAAATCCCGGCTCGTGACAGAAAGGATGAGATCGGCGAGATGGCCGCCGCCGTCCAGGTCTTCAAAAACAACGCCTTGGACCGCCAACGACTGGC
>MGTA01000122.1:0-1161 GCA_001799225.1 Deltaproteobacteria bacterium RIFOXYD12_FULL_50_9 | reverse complement strand
ACTCATGAATAGACTGGCCGCTGATTTTGAGGCCAATATCGGCGGGCTGATCAGCGGAGTGACTGCTGCGGTAGTGCAGTTGGAGGCCAGCGCCAAGAAAATGGCTGAAACTGCTTCTCAGACCAAGACGAAATCCGATTCCGTGGCAATGGCGGCTGCCAACACCTCAGCCAATGTCATGACCGTCGCCTCGGCCACCGAAGAGTTATCAAGCTCGGTTGGTGAAATCAGCCGTCAGGTCGCCCAATCGGCTGGGGTCGCCCGTAATGCGGTGCAAAAGGCCGGATACACCAATCAGATGGTCGGCAGCCTGGCTAACGCTTCGCAAAAAATCGGAGAAGTCGTAAAACTGATTACTGATATTGCCGGGCAGACTAAATTGCTGGCCTTAAACGCCACTATTGAGGCGGCCCGGGCCGGTGAAGTCGGCAAAGGTTTTGCGGTGGTGGCCAACGAGGTCAAAGAGTTGGCCAAACAGACAACCGCTGCCACCAAAGAGATCAGCGAACAGATCGCCGGTATTCAAGGTGCGACCAACGAGGCGGTTGAGGCAATCCGTGACATCGGTACAACCATAGGCGAGATTGATGAAATTTCGGCAAGTATCGCCGCCGCTGTTGAGGAACAGGGAGTTGTCACCCTGGATATCGCCCAGAATACCCAGCAGGCGGCCAACGGCGCAAAGGCTGTCTCCGGCGATATCTCCATCGTTGCCGCAGCGGCCGATGAGACCGGAATGACAGCCAGTCACGTCTTGGCCGCCGCTTCGGAGCTCAGCCAGAAAGCCAATTCCCTGCGCCGCGATGTCACCCTTTTTCTTGATACCATCAGGACATCCTGAGCACTGACGGGATAAGGAAAAAACGATATGGCGTTCATCAACGACGACGAAACACTGCGGGCCTTCAAGGAAGAGTCGCACGAGCATCTGGACGGGATCGAAAGCGACCTGCTGGCCATTGAAGAGGCCGGCGCCGATATCGATCAGGAGTTGGTCAACAAGGTCTTCCGCGCCATGCACTCCATAAAAGGGGGGGCCGGTTTTCTCGGGCTCAATGCGGTAAAGACCCTGGCCCATGCCGCCGAAGATCTGTTGAATAAGATTCGCAACAAACAGCTTGTCCCGACCGCTCCGGTCATCAGCAGCCTTCTTGACGCAGC
>MGTA01000121.1 GCA_001799225.1 Deltaproteobacteria bacterium RIFOXYD12_FULL_50_9 | reverse complement strand
ATCTCTTCTAGAAAGTTTTCAGCCTATCTGTCTAAAAAAATTGGTAATTCCGGCTCAATCGTCGAAGTTACCTGCCGGGCCTTTATCGGTATTGATTGATCTGGCTCGCAGTCTGATCTTCTCCGGGGTCCACTGGCTGGGATCTTCAATGCATCTGGCTTTAGGAGCCATCGCGTAAGACCCGGCCTTCAGGATCTCGGTAATGGCCAGGGGCGCCGTGTCGCCGGCATTGAACACATTGACCAACAGGTTGTAGACAAACTCCTCGACCCGTTTGCTCATCCGGTCGCGGATCTCCTTTGGCTGGCTGAGCAGCTTGTTTTCAAAGGCCAGGTTGAGATTCTTGTAATTACCGATCTTCCAGCCTTTTTCTTCGGCATAAGTCACCATTTCCACCCACATACTCTCACTCATTCCGGCATTCGGCACCTTGCTGAACGTACCTTGTTCATTAAGCAGGGCGTTGCCGTAGTCGTTGACCTCAAGTCCCCAGGAGATCATCTGTAGGGCGGTGGCCACGTTGGCTTTAGTTGTGTTGGTCTGGGCGGCGATTTCTCGCAGGCGGTCCGAGCTGTTTCCGGAGGTGCCGTGCTGGGCGCCGGAGATATGATATGGTGTAAGCGCCTTGTGGATCCTGGCCGTGAGATCTACCTGGATTCCCTGGCTGCTGGCCTCAATGCCGTGGGTAGTGCCGTTGTTGAGGGCAATCCAATCCGGGAAGATGCTATGGGCGTTCAGGCCCTGGATGAGAAAGAGGGCTTCAGCCGGAGAAGAGAGGCCTTCCTTACCTTTGATTTCGCCAACCTCGGTTTCGAGGCCCGCCCAGGAGGGAATGAGCGGATTCAAAGCGAGGTTGGCCAGCAGGTTCTCGTCGTCCGCCATATGCGATGCGTCAATGGCAATCGAGGTGATACCGGCATCGAACATGGACGGAATTTCAGTACGGGCCTGGACAATATCCTTCTCTTTTTTAATGCCGTAGTGATCGGCGTGAATGGCGACCGGCACAGTGATATTAAGTTCGTTGCAGAAGGCATCGACCTGCCTGGCCATGTTCCAGTAATTAACCGGGCAGTAGGCATTAGCCCCGCCTTCTGATTTGGCGATCTCAATAATGATTGTCGCATTGGCTCGTTGGGCGGCCATGAGGGCGCCACGGATGACAAAGCTGTTTCTACCGTTGGCGGCAATGGTCATCGATTTGTCTTTGGCCAGCAAGGCTCGGTCAATAACTTTGCCGCTTACGATCAGGGCGCGTGAATTGGGAAATAGTCTAGTGATATTGGGTGGTCGTCCTACCTGAAGCGCCTTATCAAAGTCAGCCCGGCTAGTGGAAACAGTCATATTAGTATTCCTCCTTTCCTTAATATTTAATGGATTGGCATTACAATTAAATGTTGATCAGCTCTTTACAATAACAGGAAAGCGCTAGCGATAACAAGCCGGTTTTTGACGAAAAATGACCTTTTGTTTTTACCTTGACATCAGGATATGGCGCTGGCAGTGTTAGAGACGCTGGTGAGGATGTCGGGGGTTATCTTCTTAGGCCATCCTTTCTTTTGCCCCATTACCGATTATAAACAGGTTGACCAAGATATGTCTAATCATCTCGATATCCATCCGGAATATTTTACAAATCCGCAACTCTTAGCCATCCGTGAGGGCCTGGACGTCCGGGAAGAGTCCATTCTCTCTCCCAGGGCAGTCCGTAGTCGAGATGGAGTGCGCCGCCGGCCGGAGCCCTATGCCGGCCATAGGCAGAATTTTGCCCTTGATAGCGACCGGATCCTCCACTCACGAGCTTATACGAGATATATTGATAAGACCCAGGTCTTCTACATGGTCGAGAATGACCATATCACCCACCGGGTTCTGCATGTCCAACTGGTCTCGAAGATCGCCAGAACCATCGGTCGCTTTCTGGGTTTGAATGAGGACCTGATTGAGGCCATTGCCCTGGCCCATGATATTGGTCATCCGCCCTTTGGACACGACGGCGAAAAGGTGCTGGCCACACTTTGCCGGGAACACGGTCTTCCGTTATTTCAGCATAACATTCAGAGTGTGATTTTTCTTGAAGAGATTGAAAAGGGGGGCAGAGGCTGGAATCTTACCCTTCAAACCCTGGACGGGATTCTCTGCCATGATGGCGAGATCCATAATCGGGTTCTGCGGCCCAGACCGGAGAAGAGTTTTGTTGATTTTGACCGGGAAATTGCGGCAAAGTCCGAGGACCCCGGCTTGGCATTGATTCCCATGACCCTGGAAGGGTGTGTGGTCCGGTTCAGTGATACCATCAGCTATATCGGCAGAGACATTGAGGATGCCATTGAATTGAAATTGATCAGCCGAGAGGAGATCCCGATTAATTGCCGAAAGCTTCTGGGCAGCACTAATGGCACTATTGTCTACCGCTTGGTGAGTGATCTGTTGGCCAATGGTCTGACTGAGGATGGTATTTCATTCAATCCGGAGATCTCTGAAAGCCTGCTTGAACTCAAACATTTCAACTACCAGAGGATCTATCTCAATCCCATGATTAAAACAGGTCTGGCCAAGATAACTGCCTGTTATCGGGCGATGTTTGAGTCATATCTTGCGGATATCCAGGCGCAACGGGATTCTTTAATTTTTAGCAAATATTTGAATGAGATGAGTGAGCAGTATACCCGGTCAAGGCCGCCGGCTGCCATTGTCCGCGATTATATCGCCGGCATGACCGATGACTATTTCCTGGTCCAGGCGGCGGCTCTGGGCTGCGAGGTGCCGGTTAAGGTGTGAACGTCATACTATGATTTTGATCCTTGCGTTTGGCGCAGAGAAGTATCGTTACAGGTTTGCCTTCAAATCGGCCAGGGTGATCATCAGGGTCAGAGGGTCAAGAGGGGATGGATCAAGGCCAATCGCTTCATAAAATGCCCCGGCCTCAGGGGAGATGGCATGAACGATCAGGCCACGGATACCGATAACGTCGGCCGCCTGGATAATCCGATATCCTGCATCACGAACCAAAGCTCGTCCTACCCCCTGGCACTGAAAAGACTGGTCAACTGCCAGCCTGCCAAGTACAACAACAGGGATGGGATCGGGCATGTTGCGGCGAAATCTGCCAGGCGTTTCAGCTACAGCTATGGCACTTGACGACAGAGCGTAATAAGCCGAGACTCGCTGGCCTTCGCAGACAACGAAGGTTCGAGATGCCCCTGAGGCTTGATTTTTCAGTGCCCGGCGTTTGAGCCAGGTATCCAAACTTTCCACGCCAGAGGTAAATGTCTCGATGTTGTGCCGGTCGGTCAGCGGCTCCGGCGGTGTAAGCGTCACGCCTTCTCCCAGGGTGCGGTGGTCTGCATCGTTTTGCGCAAGCGTTCATTGATACGGGGGGGCATATCCAGCAGAGCGAGAAATTTTGTATAGACTTCCGGACTGGCCAGGATAACCGACTGATCAAACAGCGCTTCTTCTGCGGCTACCCGTACGGCGTCCAAGATGAAATCGGTACGATTCTTTCCCTTCATTCTAGCGGCGCGGTCTATAAAGCTCCTTTCCTCGGGCTTGATGCGGATATTCAGCGTTTCGCGCCTGCTCGGCGCTTTACTCAAAGTGGGCATAAAAAACCTCCTGCGATTTTTTCATAATTATAACATGTTGTACTGTCATTGTCATTACGTTTTATGGAGGAAAGTGGGGGTTGTTAAGGGGGCGGGCTGCGATTATCGCGGATATTTGGTTGCAAGAGTGGCGAAAAATTTCACCGGGCTAATAAACTCTACCCCTTGATAGCGTTCCAGTGAAGAGGCTCGGTTATATGAAAAAATAGTCAAGCGGACAAGATTATGTAGGTTGAAAAAAAACAAAAAAGCCGTTCAGAATTATCTGAACGGCTTTTTGTATAGGGGGCGGTTGTTGCGAAGTTGATGCAAGTTCAACTGATGACGGCAATATCCACGGCCGGGCGCAGGGTGGCGCAGGTTGCCAGGGCCGCATGGATTTTGTGGCTGGTAAAGGCGGCGATCCGTTTGGCGTCGGCCGGTTTGCCGAGATCGAAATCGACCAGGGCCTGCTGGCTCAGGTTGTAATCAAAGCGCGGTCCCCATTTTCGGGTGCCGAGGCGGGCGGTGGTCGAGCAGTTATCGACCATATGGGCCACACCCTTGTAGTGCATATAGGGGTTCAAGGAGTCAACCGCCTCAATGACCGATTCGTTGCAGACCTCGCTAAGGCAGTGGCCTTTTTCGATCAGCAGATCAATCTGGGCCATCATGGTTGCGCAGTAGAGGCCGGCGGTGAATGGATCAATCGCCGGATCAGCGCCGGTGCGGCTGGCGCGCACTTTTTCGCCGACTTGCCACATCCGGGTGCCGTCGATTTTGCCCATTGGAAAGCGGGCGAAGCGCCTGCCGGCCATCACCACGCTTCGGATCTCATTGCCGCTGGCCACCTCTTCGTAGATCTCCAACAGGATCTCAAAGGCTGGACCATAGGCATGGGAGTAGATCGATTCAAAGGTCTTTTTTCCGGTACTGTCGAGATGGTTGTAAACTGCCAGAATCCCATCGTGGGAGATGATCCGGTTGATCGGGCCGGTGATATTTTCCACCGAGGCGATGAAGGCCTGCTCTTCGGTCATGCCTTTTTCCATAACATAGCGGCGGTAGAGGGTTTCGACAATGCCGTGCACCGCGCCTAGCAGAATGCCGCGTTCGCCGAAGATGTCGCTCCGGTATTCGTGGTCGAGATCGGTTTTGAAGATATAGGGAGCGCCGACAGCCACAGCCCAGCCCAGAGCCTGATCCGTGGCCTTGCCGTCGATGTCCTGTTCAACCGCAAAGCTGCTGTTGATGCCGGCGCCGTTGACCTTCTTGCCCTGGACGTAAAGTCGGCGGACAGACGGGCCCATGCCCTTGGGACAGACGCCGATCACATTGATATTCTTCGGGAAGGTCTCGCCGACGCTGATCAGATGGCCGAGCAGGAAGCCATGGGAGAGCCCCAGGGTAGCGCCCGGTTTCAAGTTGGCGAACACCTCTTTGTAGTTTTCCACCTGAGCGGCATCCGAGATCAGCAGGATTACCATATCAGACTCTCTGATAACGCTAAACATCTCGCCGAGGGTGCCGCTCTCTTCGGTAAATTCGGCCTCTCTGGCCTTGGCCATGGAAGAACTTCCCGGGCGCAGGCCGATTTTAACTTTGATGCCGGTACCTTCCAGAGAATCTCTTAAATTCTGGGCCTGGGCCGGACCTTGTGAGCCCCAACCGATAACGCCGATCTGTTTGATGCCGGCAAAGGCCTTGGGAAGCAAATGGAATTTGTCTCGACCACCGCGGACTATCATCTCTTTGGTTTCGGCGAGTTGAATGGTTTCGGTTGTAAAACATTTGGATGTAAAAGTCAGATTCATGTGTTCCTCCTAAAAAACAAGCGGTTGCATTAGGGTTGTTTAAGCAATGAAAAAAGGGCTACGTCATGTTCCCGTAGCCCTTAGTATTTATCTGGGGTGAGCGATGGGACTTGAACCCACGACCTCCGAGGCCACAACCCGGTGCTCCAACCAACTGAGCCACGCCCACCATACATCAAAGTGCTGCAGACTGTTGAATCGATGCCTGCAACGCGAATCGACAATAATAGATCGCTGCAAATTTGGCAAGCCTAAAGTCAAACAGCCTAAAGTCAAACTGCTTTCTGG
>MGTA01000120.1:9968-12573 GCA_001799225.1 Deltaproteobacteria bacterium RIFOXYD12_FULL_50_9 | reverse complement strand
CCAGTGACGTCATGATCGAGTCGCGCTGGCTGCCGACATTTGCGCAGAGCATGCTTCGTCTCAAACGGCGGCAGGATGAATTGGTAGTGCTGGTCGACCGGATCAGGGAAGAGTCGACAATGAGCGATAAGCAGCCAGCCAACCGTATGCTCGATCTTCGTCAGAAGATCCTGAACTGCTGTGAACTTACGATCAACAGCATGACCGAACTCGAGGATCATGCCCGACGGACTACGGAAACCTCGCACCGGCTGTACCGCGAGGTCATAGCCAACCGGATGCGGCCTTTTGCCGACGGCATTCAGGGGTTCCCGCGCATGGTCCGTGATGTCGCCCGCGAGCTCGGCAAGGATGTCCATCTCGAGATCCATGGCAATGATACCCTGGTCGACCGCGATATCCTTGACAAAATAGAGGCGCCGCTCAATCATCTCTTGCGCAATGCCGTTGATCACGGTATCGAGATGCCGGCCGATCGGGAAAAGGCCGGCAAGAAGAGTGCGGCCACAGTCCGACTGGAGGCTACGCACAGATCCGGGATGTTGAATATCACGGTGGCGGATGACGGCCGGGGCGTCGACCTGGAAGTTCTGCGCAAGACCGTAGTAGCCCGAAAGCTGGTTTCCGAGGAGATCGCAGCGGTGCTCAGCGATGCCGAGCTGATGGATTTCCTGTTTCTGCCCAATTTCAGTACCAAGACAACGGTTAGCAAGGTTTCCGGTCGCGGGGTAGGGCTTGATGTCGTGCACAATGTAGTTCATGAGGTCCGAGGCGTGGTCCGTGCCCAGACCAAACTTGGCCAGGGCACACGTTTCGAGATGCAACTGCCGCTCACCCTCTCGGTAATGCGGGCGCTGCTTGTCGAGATCAACTACGAGCCGTACGCCTTCCCTCTGGTGGCCATCGACCATGTTCTCAGGGTGCAGAGGGAGTCGATCAAGGAGGTGGAGGGCCGGCAGTATTTTATCCTCAAGGAGAAGCGTATCGGCATAGTGGCCGCCCGTCAGATCCTCGAAAAAATTCCTAGTCAGTCTGCTGATGATGAGTTGCCGATCATCGTACTCAGTGACCGTCTCAACCAATATGGCCTGATTATCGATCGATTTCTTGGTATCCGCGATCTGGTGGTCCAGCCGCTCGATTCGCGGTTTGGCAAACTCAAGGATATCAGCGCCGCCGCTCTGCTGGAGGATGGGGTGCCGGTGCTGATCGTCGATGTCGAGGATATGGTTTTGTCCATGGACGGGTTGATCTCCGGCAATCGCATCAGGCGTATTGATCAGGGTGAAGAGGAAAAAGAGAAGGGCATCAAGCGTATCCTGGTGGCTGATGATTCAATAACCGTCAGGGAGGTCGAACGAAAGATGCTTGTCGCCAGAGGCTATGAGGTTGATCTGGCCGTGGACGGTATGGATGCCTGGAATACGGTCAGAGCCGGTAATTATAATCTGGTGGTTACTGATGTGGATATGCCGCGCATGAACGGTATTGAGCTGGTAACCATGATCAAACGCGACCCCAATCTCCAGCACCTGCCGGTGGTCATCGTATCGTACAAGGACCGCGAGGAGGACCGGAATCGAGGGCTCGAGGCCGGCGCTGATTACTACCTCACCAAAGGCAGCTTCCAGAATGAAACACTGGTGCAGGCGGTGCAAGACCTTATCGGCGGACCTGAGGTTGATGGGTCGTAGGGGTAATTCACGAATTACCCCCTTATCTAATTACTTAAACGGAGAGATCAAAGAGTGAAAATCGGAATTATCAATGATGCCCTCATCGCTGTGGAGAGTATGCGCCGCATCCTGACTGCTACGCCTCAGCACACGATCATCTGGGTGGCCAGGAATGGCGCCGAGGGGGTAAAATTATGTGCTTCACATAAGCCCGACCTGATATTAATGGATATGATCATGCCGGTAATGGGCGGGGTGGAGGCTACCCGCCAGATTATGAAGAATTCACCCTGCGCCATCCTGATAGTGACTTCGACCATCAAGAGTAATTCAGCAAAGGTCTTTGAGGCGATGAGTGCCGGGGCTTTGGATGTAATGATCACACCGGGCTTCGGGAGCAACGGCGATTCGGGTGAGGCCAAGGCTTTGCTTGAAAAAATCAACCGTATCGGCATTCTGATCGGCGATTCCGGTTGTCTGGTAACTAGTAGAGTTGTCCCCAAAGAAAGGATTTTTGACCCTTTGGTAAGTCAGGATACTCTGGTAGCCATCGGCAGTTCAACTGGCGGGCCGCAAGCCCTGGTGCAGATCCTCTCTGCCCTGCCCGGCGATTTTCCCGCGCCGATCGTTGTAGTGCAGCATATGGATGTGCAGTTCACATCCGGATTGGTAGAATGGATCAACAGCAAGATCAATCTGTCGACCCGGGTAATCCTGGAGGGTGACCGGCCGCAGGCCGGCAAGGTGCTGATTCCGAGTACTACCGGCCACCTGGTTTTGACCCCCAGATGGACTCTCAGCTATTCTCAGGAGCCGACCAACATCTCTTATCACCCATCCGTTGACGTATTTTTTCAAAGCGTCGCCCGGAACTGGGCCGGCCAGGTTATCGCTGTTCTGCTCACCGGCATGGGTCGGGATGGCGCCGA
>MGTA01000120.1:6163-9932 GCA_001799225.1 Deltaproteobacteria bacterium RIFOXYD12_FULL_50_9 | reverse complement strand
ATGCCCAAGGCTGCTGTTGAGCTGGGGGCGGCCAAGGATATTCTGCCGCTTAACAAGATTGGCCCGGCCATTATTGATTTGCTGGCCAAGGGTAAGAGTGACTCTAATGGAACCGCAAGGCAGCACAATTGAAAATAGTCGGATAGCGGATCTGCAGGCATACAGGATTACGGTGTTGCTTGTCGATGACCAACCAATGATCTCCGAGGCGGTTCGGCGGGCCTTGCAGGATGAAAAGGATATTGATTTTCACTACTGTCAGAATCCAACCAAGGCGATCAGGATGGCCTTGGATATCCGGCCCACCGTCATTCTGCAGGATCTGGTCATGCCGGAGCTCGACGGCCTGATGATGGTTCGTTTCTTCCGGACGAACCCGGACACCGCGCTTATCCCGATCATTGTCTTGTCGGTAAAGGAGGAGGCAACGATAAAAAGCGAGGCCTTTGCGGCCGGTGCCAATGATTACCTGGTAAAACTGCCTGACAAGATGGAACTGATGGCCAGGATTCGTTATCACTCCCGGGCCTATATTAATCAGAAGCAACGCGATGAGGCTTTTCAAGCCCTTAAGGAGAGTCAGGAGAGGCTGGCCGCCGCCAACCGGGAGCTCGAAAAGCTCTCTTCTTTGGATGGCCTGACCGGCATATCCAACCGTCGGCGTTTTGATGAGGCCTTGCTGCAGGAGTGGCGACGGGCCATGCGCAGCGGCTCAATTATGTCGGTGATCATTCTCGATATTGATTTTTTCAAACTCTATAATGACAACTACGGCCATCAGGGTGGCGACGATTGCCTGAAAAAGGTGGCCCGGACGCTTGAAGGTTGCTTGCGTCGCGTCTCAGATATGGTGGCCCGTTATGGCGGCGAGGAGTTTGTGGCCATTTTGCCCGAGATTGATGCCGCCGGGGCCATGAGTCTAGCCGAGAGCATGCGAGCCGGGATTCAGGAACAACGGATACCGCATGCCAAATCCAAGGTCAGTGAGTATGTCAGTATCAGTGTCGGAGTGGCCTCGGCGATCCCGCAAGCCGATGCCGCCCCCGAGTCCCTGGTCGCCGCTGCTGATCTGGCCTTGTACAAGGCCAAGGAAGAGGGGCGCAACCGAGTGATGCTCTCATCTTTGGGGTAGCCCGCCCCCCTGCCTTGGGGGCGTATTGCAATACGCCCCTACAATTATGTGGTCTGCCTTGCCCAATCAGGGGTAATTTCCCAGAAAAAGAAATTATTTATTAAAGTCGTACTCTTGTCATACCGATGATAGGTTAAGAAAAGGTAAACAGTCAGCCTGAACAACCTGCATTGAATGAGGAGTGATACGATATGCATTCATCTGAAAAATGGTTTTGGCGGCGGGTGGTGATTCTGCTTCTGGTGCTTGGCCTGGAAATTTTATCAGCCGGCCAGGCACGAGCCTTCTGGCCGTTTAATCCGGTCATTACTCCACCACCACCTCCTGATGCCGGTTTTTTTGTCCGGAGTATCCGTCAGATGGCCGATGATCTTGTAGCCAGCCTGGCTGATCCTGACCCGCAGCAAGGCGATCTTGCCGAAGGTATAGTGGTCTGCAGCTTTACAGATCTTGCCAAGCTTTCCCGCACCTCATCCATGGGCCGGTTGCTGGGCGAACAGCTTATGACTGAGTTTGCCCGCAAGCAGTTCATTGTCGTCGATATCCGCAAGAGTAACAGCATTACGATTCAGGAAAAGCGGGGCGAATACGGCCTGTCCCGGGTGCCTGAGGAGATCAAACCGGCGCTTTCGGTAGGTGCGATGCTTACCGGCACCTATCAGGTAGCCGGCGACCAGGTTGTGATTAACGCCCGGATCATGGATAACCGCAACGCCATCACGTTGGCGAGCGCCTCAATTGTCCTGCCGCTGCGCGGGGTCGGTGAAAGGCTGCTGGCTGATGCGGCAAGCTTGAACGGACAAAAAAGCGAGCCGATCTATAAAAAGCGACTTGATATGTAGAATTGGTATTGTAGGGGCGTATTACAATACGCCCCTACAATAAACCGAATCATGTTTAGCAGGGGGAGAGCATGAACAACAAAATAGTTATAATTTCAGCCTGTTGTCTGGGGTTTCTGGTCTGGCAGGCCCAAGTCCTGGCTGCAGAGAAAGATGAGGGGGCTCTGCGGCGGGCTGCTGCCCTGCGGGTGCCGGTGAACTACCAGACCCATCAATATCAGCCGGAAGCGACAACAGTAGTCGGCACGGAGATCCTGCTCTCGGAGATATCCAAGGAGATCGCCGGTAAGGTCTATTACGAGCTTAAGGAGTTGAGCGAAAACGGTTTGCTCGGCAAGGTTGCGGTGGTTGCAGCGGTGCCGCTCTCCGATTTAAAGCGTGAGACCGAATTCGGTCGGGTGGTTGCTGAATACCTGCTTACTGATTTTGCTGACCGCGGCCTTAACGTTACAGAGTTAAGGATTGGCAAGGAGATTCAGATCCTGCCGCAAACCGGCGAGTATATCCTGACCAGAAACGTCGGCGAGCTTGCTAACAGTAATCCCGAACTTGACTATGTTGTGGTCTCTACCTTTTCCAATACCCGAAAGACTCTGATCCTGCAGGGCAGGCTGGTGAGTCTCAAGGACTGGCGGATAATCGCCTCCTGGCGGCATAGTTTGCCGCTGAACCGGGATGTCCTGAGTCTTTTCCAGTTGCCGGAAAAGCCCTTCACTATTCCTGTCAAAGGCATCGCGAGGTGAATACCATGAAACCCTGTTCTCGATTGTCCGAATACTGTTTTTTAGGGTTTGTCATTGTTGCCTTGGGGGTGCTCACAGCAACCCTGAGCCACGCCAAGGAGGTCGGTGAAAACACCGGTGCCGGCGCTCTGGTTCGACCGCCGATTTCGGTGATTCAGGGTTACTCCTCTGTACCCCAGATGATCAACCAGGTCTGCGAGGAGGCGAGTACCCAGTTCTATGATTTTTTCGGTTCGGGGGAGGTTAAGGTAAAACCGTTTGCTGTCATCGAAGAGTTCAATCCCCGACGGAATACAGTGCTTGGCGTGACGCTGGCCGATCAGATGGCAGCGCGGATCAACAGCGACGCCAACGAAGTCTCCTCTTCTAAAGGTAAAGTTGTTCAGACGGACCAGGGACTGGATGGCGTTATACAGGAACTCGACGGTTTTCTCCGAGTACACATGAGCGGGGTCAATTTCAAGGGAGAAAGACGATCATATGTGGTTAATGTCGAGATGTCGGAAGCCGTTTATCGGGCTCTTCACGCCCTTGTGGTGATCAGCGAATAAGTGACCGGTTTTGGATAGATGACCAAACTCTCTCTTTTGGATGGCAAGGATTATGCCTGTTGATAATAAGATTGACCAAGCAGACACCGCTCAAGACGACTGGCTGAACGAAACCGCTCAAGAGACCGGGAACGCGATGTTCTCAGAGGGGGATCAGGCAAATATTGACGCATTGTTATCTGCTGACAACCTGACTGCCTCGCCAGGCTCGGTAAAGTCGGCTGTCAAGCCGCCCGAGTCTATTGATGAAGAGATGATCGGGGATTTGAACCAGGACGATATTGATGCGTTGTTGGGCACCGGCAATCGCAAGCCTCCGGAATCTGCTGTAGCAGCAGCTACCGGCAGCCTGGCTAGCCCAACCGCTGAAGAGATGATCAGTCCTCTGCATCAGGACGATATCGATGCGTTATTTGGTGGAAGTGCTCCGCCGGATGTTGCGGCAGGGAGCAGCACCCTGTCCGGCGCAGCCGACGAGGAGATGATCGGGGATTTGAACCA
>MGTA01000120.1:598-6137 GCA_001799225.1 Deltaproteobacteria bacterium RIFOXYD12_FULL_50_9 | reverse complement strand
TAAATGTCGCAGCGCCAACCAGTCCGGCCAGCCCAACCGCTGTTGATTCGAGCGGCCCTCTGCATCAGGACGATATTGATGCGTTATTTGGCGGCGGCGAAAAAGCGTCGGCCCCGCAAGCAGCGGCTCAGGTTGATGACGCTAATGAAGGGATTCATGTAATTGACCAGGCCCATCTCGATGCCCTGTTGAACTCTGATCGCAACTCGGAGATCAGTATCGGAATCAATGCCCTAATTCAGGACAGTTCTGCGGCGCCGCCGGTTACCGGGGTCCCGAGCCAGGAGGAGATGGATAAAATATTTTTTGAGGCGATGGCCTCGGAAAAAGAGAGAGAGAAAACCAAGAGCGATGACGATCTGTTCTTGGATGAAATGATGGGAGAGGCGGCCGTCTCTTCGGCATCGGGCATGAAGGCCTTCGGGCTTGATGAAAACGATTTCAAGTTCGATGACGACACCCCGGATATTCCGGGCGAGAAGGCGGTTGAGGAGCCTCGGATTGAAGTAAAGAAAAGAAGAGCGGATGTCTCTGCATCGCCGGCTGACGATTCTGTTGAAGTGAAGGTCAAGTCGACTGTTTTCCAGCACACCCTGCCGATATGGCTACACAATATACGGACCAGCCGATCGATCAGAATGGGCGCTTTGTTTAGTCTGCTGCTCTTCCTTGGCGCCGGTCTGTATTATGGACTATGGCCCAAGATCGAACCTCTGCTGAAAGCAGCGTTCAAGGAAAAAGCGCCGATCCAGGCGCCTGTAATAGCAGTAAAGCCGGCCCAGCCGACCGTGCAGACAGTAAAGGTCCAGCCCGCCAAAGAACCAACTACTCTCCCCAATCGAGCCCCGCAGGTCAAGGGTGGGGTCTATCAGATCGCTGAGAACAGCCTGGGTGTCTTTGTCCGGATGACCGGCCATGATGAGGATGGTGATGCCCTGACATATCAGGTTACCGGTAAGCCGCGATTTGGTGTATTATATGGTGAATCGCCCAATATTACCTATGTGGCGAGCATCGGCTTTCCGGGGCAGGATATGTTTGAGTTTCAGGCAAACGATGGCCATGTCGCCAGCGGGTCGGCGATTATCCGGATTATCGGGCCTGATTTGACCAAAATTGCCGGCAGACCGCAGCATGAAACGCGTCAGGTCGGCCGGACCTCGCCAAGGACCTCCCCGTATTTCCAGGCAGCGACCAGTCCCTCTTTGCCTCAGGAGATCTTGACCGAGGAGGCTCCGCAATCTGCGCCGGCAATCCAGACGGCTGCTTTGCGACCCGGCGATATTGAGCATATTTATATGCTCAATACTGAGCCGGTGATCATTGATTGGGCCGAACTCTGGCGATTTGCCACCAGCAAATCTTTTGATGCGAACGTGCATGTCGATATTGAAGGAGCTGATATCCACGGTCAATTGGAAAAGCTGGGAGCGGCCCGCTCCCGCTATACTTCCGAGCCCTTTTTCGTCGGGGAAGAGAGTATCCGCTATCGGTTTACGGTCGGCAAGAAACGCTCTAAGATCCGCCAGCTCTATATAAGCATTGCCAACGGTAATCCCTATCCTCAGATTCACCTAAAACCCCTGGAAAAAGAGATCTATGCGGTCGGTGAAACCATTGAGTTGGATGCCAGCGCCTCCAGAGATGACAATCGGGCAACTTTGAGCTTTGCCTGGGAACAGACGGCAGGTCCGTTGATAAAGTTTCAGAAAGTGAACGGCGAAGGTTCGGTGGTACGGTTTATGGCGCCGGCAGTGTTTTCGAATCAGCAGAACCCGGGTCTGACCCTGCGTCTGCTGGCAAAAGACAGTTCCGGGCAGATCTCGACACGGGAGGTCTTGATCGCTGTGCAGTCACGCCGATCAAGTCCCCTGTGGGGCCAGGTTCTGGCTGCCAACAACCTGAATCAACCGCAGGCCTGCCCGGAAGGCGATTGCTCGGCCTTGCGGCTCTTCCGCTAACTTGGTTTGATCATACTTGTCTAATCTCGGCCGTGTATTTAGGCATAACCCGGCCGACATCGGTGGAGATTCGTCGAGGTCGTGATTTGATAGTCATAATAAGGGGTTGCCTAAATCTATCAGGTCCATCTTCTGGATCAGCTTCACGAGGACCTCGCCGGTATCGGATTTGAAAAACAGCTTCCGGCCCTGGTAGCCGCCGGTGTCAAAGGAGACCAGGTTCACCCCGGCCTGGTCGAGAAGCTGGCGGGCCATGACCACATTCTGGTTGCCGATCAACCGGGAGGGTTCGTTGGCTTTTTCCTTTTCGAACATGCTGGCCCCTCCGAACAGCTTGGCCTCAATATCCTGGCCGCTGATTCCGAGTTTACTGAATTCGGCCAGCATCCGGTTGACCGATGAGTCCACATATCTATACGTAACCACGCCCCCTTCATCACAGTAACTTCCTTCCTTGCATCGCGGCAGCAGGGCGTGACACATTGCGGCAGCACTAATCCGGGCATTATAGAAGATTACCGACACGCATGAGCCGAGCACGGTCTGAATAACCGCCGGATGTCTTGTCAGGTACATCTCCCCGGGTTTGAGAAAAACATGGGATATTTGCTGATGATCTAATTGCCGGGGGGGCATCGGCATCACTCCCCTTCCTGGTCGATAACAACCGTTTTGAGCATGGCCTGCATGGTGTGCAGAGTATACGGTTTGACCAGGGCAGAGTTGGGCGCCATCGGAATATAGTCTGGTCGTACTGCCGTGAGCAAGCGCCACCCACCTGCCCAGCCCAGGAGGACAAGAGCGCCGATGGTAGTCACAATCGCCCCGCATATCAGGATGAACAAATCCAGGCGGCCCTTTGTTGCCGGCGTTTTTCGCATAGGGTGGTCTTCTCCGCTTATGATGACAACTACCGAGATTAATCCAGTGTAGTACAATTAAATCATCTGGAACAATCCCGCGTCAAGCAGGCATTGTCTGCCCAGGGTAATACTGTTCGGACAATCAGGCTGTTGCCCCTGTTTTTTTGTCGCTTGACAATATTTTGCCCTTCATGAGAGCCTGATTCTATCCACTTATCTTCTACTCTGCTACCTACAAGGCTGATAAAGATCTGGCGTTGGCTGCCTCCCTCGGCGCTGTCGCCTATATCCTGAAACCCAAGGAGCCGGACATCCTCTGGCAGGAGGTTGAAGAGACCCTGGCCGGGGGCGGCAACCTGCAGACCGCCGTGGAGTCTATCCTCTTCAAGGCAGGAGAGCCAAGAGTCGGTCTGAGCAGTTCATTAGAGATTGATTAAAGATAGATTTCAGGGTAATTATGTGGGATGCAAATAGGCTCCAGCAACCAGAATATCGCCCTTGGCGAAATCCTCAAACCCTGTTTTGGCGGTTTTGTCCAGTTTGACATCCGGCAAGGCGATCCGGCAGCAAATCTGGCTTCTGTGCAGCAAGGTCTGGCCAATCTTCAGCCCGTTGCTCCGGGGCTGGTAGTGCTGCCGGAGTTGTGGGCGACCGGATTCGCCTACGACCGCCTGCCGGCAATGGCGGCGCAAACCCCGCTGATGCTTGCCGCCCTTTCCTCTCTTGCCAAGCGCTACACAATCGATATAGCCGGTTCCTTGCTTGAGGCGGAGAACAACGGAGCGGCGCCAAAGTACTTCAACACCCTGTTCGTCACCGGACCCGAAGGGGTAAGGGGCAGTTATCGGAAACAGGAGCTTTTTGCGCCCATGGCTGAGCCGGATAATCTTGCCGCCGGTCTGGAGCCCCTGCCGATTACCAGCGGGGTGGGGCTTCTGGCAGCCCTGGTTTGCTATGATCTCCGCTTTCCTGATCTGGCCAGGCAGCAGGTAGCGGCCGGAGCAGGTCTGCTGGCAGTCAGCGCCCAATGGCCGACAGTCCGCCTTGACCACTGGTTGACCCTGGTCAAGGCCAGGGCCATTGAGAATCAGATATTCGTGATCGCCTGCAACCGCAGCGGCATAACCGATGGCACTGTCTTTGCCGGCAACTCCTTGATCGTGGCGCCGGATGGCGTTGTCCTCAAGCTGGCCGGGCAGGATCAAGAGTCGGCCGGTTGCCTGCTGCAGCCGGCCGAGCTTTTTGCGGTTCGCAGCAGGTTCAACACGGCAGCGCGGGTTGCCTGTCGTAATCATGATGCTAATAAGATCGCCACCCTCGCTGAATTGCAGAAAACAGTTGGCCGGTATAAGGCGATTGGCCGCCGGGTGGTCTTTACCAACGGCTGCTTTGATCTCCTGCATCAGGGCCATGTCACCTATCTTGAAGAGGCCCGCCGCCATGGCGATTGCCTGATCGTCGGCTTAAACAGCGACCGGTCGGTCAGGGCGATCAAGGGTCCGCAGCGGCCGGTTACCGGTGAACTAAGCCGGGCCAGGGTGTTGGCCGCACTGGCTTGTGTCGATCACGTTGTCCTTTTTGACGAGGAAACCCCTCTGCACCTGATCAAAGCACTGCTCCCTGATGTGCTGGTCAAGGGGGCGGATTGGCCGGTTGAAAAGATTGTCGGCGCAGCTGAGGTTATTGGTGCCGGCGGCCGGGTTGCCAATATCCCGTTGGTACAGCATTTTTCAACAACCGATATTATCAAGCGCATTCAAACTGAACTGTAGAGATAAGTAAAGTATATGCCCGATCGCGAGACGTTCCAGCAGTTGAAGAATATTGGTAAAGACAGACGTTATTCGATCAGGGAGAGAAGAATATCCCATAAGCCCTTTCATCTGCAGGAGAATAACGGCATAGACAGACGGAGTAAAGAGAGACGTTCTGCGAGCCATGAGAATATAATATCCCGTAAGCCTTTTCAGCTGCCGGAGAACAACGGCAAAGACCGACGATTGACTATTTTTATCATAGCCCTTTTGCTGGTGATCGTGGCTATGATCCTTTCGGTAAGCGCTGTGGTCCGTTCCTACGGCCCTTATTTGGGTCGGGTGGTGGATGCGGAGACCGGCATTCCGTTAGCTAATGTCGAAGTACTGATTCGTTTCTACACCGAATACCATCTTCAACTCGAAGAACCTACCTCTCAGGTGGCCGAAGCGATTGAAACACTGACAGATAAGCAGGGCGAATTTCAGGTTCCTGTCACCTGGGTATACAGTTTTCGGTTTTTTCATCTTTGGCGGCCGCATGCCCTGGTGACTATTTTTAAGCCAGGCTACGGAACCTTTCCCGGACATCCAGGGACTACGCCGCAGCTCAATCCGCAGGGGGCAGTGCCTGAAAATAAACCAGTGGTCATAAAAATGCCGAGGCTAAAGACCAGAGAGGAGCGCTGGTTCAATTTGAATGTCGCCTTTCTGGACTTGGACGTGCCGTCAGGAAAGGGCGAGCGTTTCAAAAGGCTGATCGAGGAAGAGAAGGTCCATCTCGGCTGGGTGCCGGGCCGGAAAGGGCCGGATCAAAAGGAGTGGTGAACGGTTGGCTGCTGGAGAGGGCTGGTGATGGGTGACATGAACTGCCTGGGCCGGGCTTTGGATGCGGTCATTGTGCAGGAACTGGGAGCGGCTGGTGTCCCCGGCGCTGTTCTTCTCGTGACCAGCAATGGTG
>MGTA01000120.1:0-553 GCA_001799225.1 Deltaproteobacteria bacterium RIFOXYD12_FULL_50_9 | reverse complement strand
TCGGTCCTTCAGCGCTGGCCGAACCGGAACCCATGACGGTCGGCCATCTTTTTGATCTGGGCTCGCTGACCAAGGTTTTTGCCACCACCTTCGGCATCATGCTGCTTTTAGACGCCGGCCTTGTCAATCTTGCCGACCGGGCGGCCAGGTTTCTGCCGATTTTCAGCGGACAGGAAAAAGGCAGGATCACCCTTCGCGCTCTGCTCAATCACACCTCGGGTCTGGCCTCCTGGTTGCCGCTCTATTACCATGCCGCTAACCGGGATGAGGCCCTGCGCTACATCGCCGCTCAACCGCTGGCCGGCCCGGTCGGCAGCTCGCGCACGTACAGTGATCTCGGATTCATGGTGCTGGCCGGGGTAATCGAGGCGGTTAGCGGCCGGAGATCGGACGTTTTTCTCGATGAGCAGCTCTACGGGCCGCTCGGTCTTACCGATACGGCTTTTCTACCCCTTACCCACGGGTTTACCAGGATAGTCGCTACCTCGCATGGCAACCCCTATGAACAGCGGATGATCAGTGATCCGGCCTGTGGTTTTCCCTGCTTGGAAAA
>MGTA01000119.1:2062-8120 GCA_001799225.1 Deltaproteobacteria bacterium RIFOXYD12_FULL_50_9 | reverse complement strand
ATGGCCTTTCTTGAAGAGACCGAGAAACGATTTGCCAAGAAAGTAGCTGGAATCTCCTCGGAAATTCTCAACCGGTTTGTCGAGTACAGCTGGCCTGGAAATGTCCGGCAGTTGCAGCGGGAAGTGGAGCGGCTGGTCGCCTTGACCCCGGCCGGTGAGTATGTGCAGCTTGAAAAATGTTCTCCGGACCTGTTGCTGCAGGACGCATCTCCCTTGGCCCAGGTCATTTTTGAGGGGTTAATGCCTGGTCAGATAAAGAGCCTTGAGATCCAACTCATTAAAAGCGCCCTGGAGCAGAATAGCGGCAACCGGATGCGGGCGGCGCGACAGCTCGGCATAACCAGGCAGGGGCTGCACAAGAAGATGAAGAGGTACGGGATAGAGGTATGATCCCTTGGGAAGGAGATCTGAATTTTACTGTTTTATCAGGCGCAGATAGTCGAGCCCCACTGTTCTTGGTTCAGATAGTCCGACTGTGAAGATAGTGACGTCAGTGATTGCCGTCATGTCCATTTGCCGCTTGCCAGGGGCGAAACGCACCTCCAGCAGGGGGATTGCGATGGTGTTCCAGCCCGTCGCCAGGGTGAAACGGCGGTTGAAACGGTCTTTGTATGCCTGGTTGTGATGGCTGTCGTGAATTCGACAAGCGATAGTCAAGGGGGTTTCGCCATCGTTGCGCATCTCCATGACTAGGGAATCGTAACCTTGCCAGTTACGGTTGAAGTAAACCAGAGATAGATTGGAATACTTAGTCGTGCTGAAGGTTATTCGGAGGGATTGTCTGCCGTGATAGGCCTTTCCTGCTTCGATAGAATAATGGCTGGCGGTGCTGTAAAAACGGTCGAGTTCGCGCGGATTTTCGAAATCCGCCAGCACCGGAAAAGCTTGCCTGGCCTGGTACTCGTCAAGCAGGGCAGCCCCTAAGGGTAGAACTCCTCTGATCAGCAGGAAAAGGCCGCTGAGCAGTGCAACAACAACGAGGAGCGGCCGCCGGCCAGGTTGCAGGTAGTGCCAGGCCGAAAAGGCAAACAGGCCGCCGGCCGCATCATTCAGCGCATCTTCCATACTGCCGTTTCTGGTATGGGTAAGGAGGGTTTGGCAGCTCTCGGTGAGGGCGGCTCCGATTATTATGAAGAACAGGACTGCCAGGAACTGCAGACCGGGTGGCCAGGTTGCCGGACGGCGCCACTGCGAAAAAGCCAGCCAGGTCCAAAGGGCGAAGGCCGGGACATGACCGAGATTCCAGAGCTGTTTATGCGAGCGGGTTGAGCTGAAGCCTGGTCCGCCAAAGAATAACAGGATAATGCAGAGTCCGGCAAGGAGATAGAGACCGGTGTTGGTGTATCGCCTCATGTTGCCGTTGCCTTTTATTTTTATTATTGGCACGTTATCCACAGTCAAGAAGAGTAAGTTGAAATTCAGGCAAGATATTTGGTGAGGCAGAGCTTCTGTATGATAATTGTTGCGATTTTTACCGTCAACCGGTAATTCTTACTCCTGCCCTTTGTTTTAAAAATAACAACCGCAGTTCAAGGAAGGAATAATGAGCATATTTAAAGCGTATGATATCCGTGGGCTCTTTCCTCAGGAGTTGAATGAGGAGCTTGCCTATTGGATCGGCCGGGCATTTGTCGATTTTCTTGGTTGCCGGAGTGTCGTGGTCGGTCGCGACATGCGGGGATCATCCTCTCCCCTTTTTGCCTCGTTAGCGCAAGGAATTATTGAGCAGGGTGCTGATGTTATCGACATTGGCCTGTGCTCAACGCCGATGGCCTATTATGCGAACGGCAAACTCGGCACTGATGCCGGCATCATGATCACGGCCAGTCATAACCCGGGAGAGTATAACGGCTTTAAGCTCTGCCGGAAAGGGGCGGTCCCTATTTCCGGGGCTACCGGGATCAAGGAGATTGAGCAACTGGTCAATAAACGGCAGCTTCAATCCGCTTCGACACCCGGCCGCGTAATTGCAAAGCCGGAGATCGGTGATGAGTATGTGCGGTTCATCAAATCTTTTATTGAGCAACCAACCTCTTATAAGCTGGTTTTTGACTGCGCCAATGCCGTCGGGGTCTATGAGATGCGGGTATTTGATGGGGCGGCCACGGTTGTCCCGCTTTATGCTGAGCTGGATGGCACCTTCCCCAATCATGAGGCGAACCCTTTGAAAACCGAAACCCTGGCGGCGCTCAAGGAGAAGGTGGTGGCCGAGAAAGCCGATCTGGGCATTGCCTTTGACGGCGACGCCGACCGGGCCGGATTTGTAGACGAAACCGGCCAGGTGATTCCCATGGATCTGATTACCGCCTTGATCGCCAAGGATGTTTTGACTAAGGGACCGCAGACTATCCTCTACGACCTTCGTTCCAGCCGGATTGTCCGGGAGACCATTCTGGCAGGCGGGGGGCGAGCTGTGGAGTGCCGGGTCGGTCATGCCTTCATCAAGCAGATGATGCGGGATCATGATGCTTTTTTTGCCGGGGAACTGTCGGGGCACTACTATTTTAAGGATAATTATACGACGGAATCAAGCGCCCTGGCCGTTGTTTATCTCCTCAACCTGATGCAGAAAACCGGCCGGAAAATCTCAGAACTGGTCAAGCCGCTCCAGAAGTATTATCAATCCGGAGAGATTAATTCACCGGTAGAAAACATGAAAAAGGTGCTTGAAACCCTGGCGGCCAGGTATTCGAGCGGCGAGGTCAGCGATCTTGACGGCCTTAAGATCTCATTTCCCGACTGGTGGTTCAATGTCAGGGGCTCAAATACCGAACCCTTGTTGCGTTTGAATCTTGAGGCAAACAGCAAAGACCTCATGCTCGCGAAAAGGGATGAGCTTCTCCAGATTATTCGCGGGGAGATTGCCGCATAAAGGGTGAGATGGGCGAAAGTTGCCGCTGCTCTCTTCGGTGAAAAAAATGATGCGGTTTCAGCACTGCTCCGGCAAGGCGAGCACGCCCGGATCGTTACCCTTGATCTTTCTGCCGGGCTGGGGTTTTGATGGGAGAGTGCTGGAGCTTGCCGGGCGCGCAGACCTGCATTGGCTCTCTCCGGAGGGCCCTCTCGATCCGGACACTTTCGCAGAGGAGTTCCCGGCAGCCCTTGGCAGGGAAGGCATTGAGCGGTTTGTCCTGGCCGGTTGGTCCATGGGAGCTCATCTTGCCGTTGATTTCACCAGGCGCCATCCTGGTCGGGTTGTGAAGTTGTATCTGCTCTCGATGCGCCGGAGTTGGCCGGCGGCAGAGATCGAGACCATCCGTCGTGAATTGTTGGACTCTCCGCAGGTTTTTCTCAAGGCGTTTTATCGTAAATGCTTCCTGGGACACCGCGCAGCCTACCAGAAGTTTACGGAAACTCTTCTGCCCGGCTATCTTAGCGATTCTGATCCGGCCCTGCTGGCCAGAGGGCTCACCTACCTTGCCGGCAGCAGGGACCAGACACTGCCTGTATCGAACCTTGTCCAAATTCATGGCTGTCAGGATATTATTGCCCCTTTTGCCGAACGGGCCAATCTGGATGGGGTACAGCTTTTTCTTGCCCGTGTCGGGCATCCGGCTTTTCTGGCTCCGGAGTTTCTCGATTTGCTCAGTCAACCCGCTCTTTCCGCCAGGAAGACAGAGATCTGTCGGCGTTTTTCGCGAGCAGCCGGCACCTATGACGGCTATGCGCAGATCCAGAGTTCCTCTGCCCTTCATCTGGGCCGGATGCTGGCGGCATTGGACTGTAGCCTGCTAACGGTACTTGAGATCGGCTGCGGCACTGGAACTTTTACCAGGATTGTGCATGACTCTATTCCCGAAGCCCGGATCCTCTCGCTTGATTTTTCCGCCGGCATGATCGGTGCGGCCGGCCGGAAGCTGGGCGAGCAGCCCCGGGTTAATTTCCTCTGTCTTGACGCCGAGGCGTATTTACGGACTGCCGCCGGAGAGTCCTTTGATCTGGTGGCGTCCAACGCAACGCTGCAATGGTTGGATGATATCGAAGGAGCACTGGTCGGGATAGCGCGGGTTCTCAGGCCGGGCGGTTATTTTATCGGCTCGATGTTCGGTCCCGAGTCGCTACGGGAACTGGCCCGGGGACTCTCCGCTGTGCGGGGGAGCGCCGTGGCGATTGCGGCCGGAGGTTTCCCTGATCTCGCCGGGCTTAAGGCCATGCTGGCCAGGGCCTTTGCTGATTTTTTTGTTGAGGAGATGCGGATAGAGCGCAAGTACGACTCCTTACCGGAGTTGCTCGCCCATATGCGAAAGACCGGGACGACTGGAGGAGGTCGGCCATCGCCACCAATATTGACCAGGGCTGGTCTGGATGAACTTGCAGCCTGGTTTGTCCGGGAAAAAGGTGGATATGTGTTAACCTATCAGATTTTTTTCATCAGGTGCGGGAAGGCCAAAAGTGTTTAAAGAGCAAAAAAAATCATCCCCTGGCCGGCATAGTTCCCTGTTTGTCACCGGTACTGATACCGCAGTCGGGAAGACCTTTGTCTGTGCTTTGCTGTTGGAGTTCTTGCGCGGCCGGGGAGTTGATGCCGGATATCAGAAATGGGTGAGTACCGGCACCACTGATGGTGACCTGCCGGATGATCTGGCTTTCTGCCTCCAGCGAGCCGGCTTGCAGTCGCCATCCCTGGACCGGCTCCCTGTCCAGGCGCCTTTTCGCTTTGCCTATCCGGCCTCTCCGCACCTGGCCGCCGAGTTGGAGGGCAGAGAGATTGATCCGGCCGGGATCATCGCCAGCTATGCTGCTCTGTCTCCGGCTCATGATTTTTTGATCGTCGAGGGAGTAGGGGGGGTGCTGGTGCCTTTGCGGCGGGATCTGCTGCTGGCTGATCTGGTTGCCCACCTCGGACTGACAACCCTGATCGTGGCGCGCACCGGTCTGGGTACTCTGAATCACACCTTGCTTACCTTGGAGGCCTTGCGCAGCCGGTGTGTGCCGATATTGGGAGTGGTCTTGTCGGATGCATCCGACATGGAAGATGAGGTGGTTGCCGGCGATAATCTCCGTACTATTGCTGAAATTGGTAAGGTTAAAGTGTTTGGGCGTCTGGAACGTTTTCTTGACCGGGCGGCAGCTACCCGGGGTTTTATGCCCATTGGTCAGGCAATAGTTGCTGCCATGCAGAGTTGAGTAGAGATTAAGCGGCGCCTTTGTAAGGAGGTTACAAAAATGACAGGGGACTGGTTATTTGCAGAATAGTTCGCGCATGCTCTTCATTAATTTGAGAATACGCTCATCAGCAATACGATTATAGATGAAGTTGGCGTCTTTGCGAAATTTGATCACCCCTTGATTGCGCAGAATGGTCAGATGCTGCGAAACATTGGCCTTGGTTGTTTGCACCTCGACCTGGATATCGCCGACTGTAAGTTCCTTGTCTTCCAGGAGACAGAGGATCTTGAGACGGATGGGGTGCGACATGGTCTTCAACAGTTTTGCCATGGATTCGATTTGTTCTGTTTTCACGTTGTTACCTCGATTTGATATTGCTTTAGTACTTTAGCTTTTAACTAAATGCTAGCGTGTTGATTGTCAACATATTTTTAGAGCACTAAGGCTGTAGTATAACCGGATCATTCAGTTCTATACCTAAATTAAGTAGAGCGCTTCCTTGATTGACGGCGATTTCCAGGAAGTCGCGGCTGCCGAAGAGAGCAAGGCGGCTTCCTGCTGGAACCGCGGCATAAGATTCGGATATACCGCTAATAACCGTATTTTTTACTGTGAGATTGAACTGTCGGTGATCTGTAGGCGATGGGTGGATTTGCCGGAAATCGTCCAGGTGGATATTGGTTATAAGATTGCCGAAATGATCGAAATCGACAACGGCGCCGGTAATTATCCGGCGGCCCCGGTCAATGGCCGGTTTGGGCAGGGCAAGGACGGTAAGTGTGTCGTAATCGATCTTTTGGCCGATTTGATGCACGGGCATGCCATCGGCGAGATGGGCGGCAATCGGCGCCATAATATCGCGGCCGTGGAAGTTGTGGCTGACAGGTTTGAGATAGAGATCAGGACAGTCCACGATATAGCAGGCAGTGAGCAGGTTCTTCAGGAGGAA
>MGTA01000119.1:604-2042 GCA_001799225.1 Deltaproteobacteria bacterium RIFOXYD12_FULL_50_9 | reverse complement strand
ACGGTGGGTGGAATAGATGAGATAAGCTGCCTGGCGAATATCATGACGCCTGATGCCATGGGTGATATCAATAACGGTTACCTGTGGACAAAGCGAATGGATCACACCCCGCATGATTCCGGCGTATTCATCTGTAACACCGAAATCCGTGGTCAGCGTAATGATTTTTTTCATTATACCTTTTAGCTGTTTATTAATTTTCGTTTAATTGATCGAATCTTAATGATAGCAAAAAACGTTTGTTATTGCTAATTAGAAAATATTACCCTCTCTTGACAGTGAGGAAAATTCAGCCCGGATAAACTATTCAATCTTAGTTGAAATAATAAAGTTGTTAAATAAACCTTGAATAGTAATTATTCTTAAGTTTAATATGTTATTTGTGATATACCAGTAAGCTGAGAATAAAGGATCAGGCAATGAGTGATGCAAATAGAATGAGGATGACCAAGCAGAGACAGATTATTCTGGAAGAGCTTAAAAAGGTAACCAGCCATCCGACAGCTGATGAAGTCTACCAAATGGTTAGAAGGCGTATGCCCAAAATAAGCCTTGGAACCGTTTATCGAAACCTTGAGATCCTGGCAGGCTTGGGGCATATTCAAAAATTATCGGTTGGCGGAACCCAGAAGCGGTTTGATGGAGATATAAGTTTGCACTCTCATATCCGCTGCCGAGATTGCGGTCGCGTGGCCGACCTTAATCTCAAGCTTGAGTCGCACATTGAAACTGAAGCAGCCAGGTTTACGGACTTTGTTGTTCTTGGACACCATCTTGAATTTATCGGTATCTGTCCCGAGTGTCAATAAACCCATATATTGACAATTTGATTGCTCGAAGAATATCCTGTCTCTAGTCGTCTTTGTTTTTCTGAACGATAAGCACTAACGTAGCGATATCGTAGGGGCGTGGTCCTTGCGTCTAGATCTTTTAGGCAAAAAGACCCTGCCCCGACCGGGTCTTTAATGAAAAATCGGTTCAATTTAAACTGAAGGAGGTTGTGCTATGAGTTCATTGAAAGGATCGAAAACAGAAATAAATCTCTTAACCGCCTTTGCTGGTGAGTCACAGGCTCGTAATCGTTATACCTATTTTGCAGCCCAGGCAAAAAAAGAGGGGTATGTACAGATTTCCGCCATCTTCGAACGAACTGCCGATCAGGAAAAAGAGCATGCTAAAAGGCTGTTTAAGTTTCTTGAGGGCGGCGAGGTCGAGATTGCTGCAGCTTTTCCAGCAGGGAAAATTGGTTCTACCGAAGAAAATCTACTGGCCTCGGCCGCCGGCGAACATTATGAACAGGCCTCAATGTATCCTGGTTTTGCCAAGATTGCCAAAGCCGAAGGGTTTGACGAAATTGCCCGGGTTTTTCTGGCTATTGCCGTTGCCGAGAAACAGCATGAAAAGCAGTATCGGGCTCTCGCCGCCAATATTGCCGCCA
>MGTA01000119.1:415-505 GCA_001799225.1 Deltaproteobacteria bacterium RIFOXYD12_FULL_50_9 | reverse complement strand
TTTTAGCGGATGGCAAGGCCTATCGCTGCAATCTGCACGGCCTCTGGAAGGGATGATGGGAATTGTTGACGTTGTGGTGTGGGTTGCGTA
>MGTA01000119.1:0-312 GCA_001799225.1 Deltaproteobacteria bacterium RIFOXYD12_FULL_50_9 | reverse complement strand
GATCACCCCGTAATACATTTGATCTCTTCCTCGCTCGGCAGCATCTGCGGATCTGGGAAGATTACAATCGGCACGGAGAATCTGTTTTCGAGTTCAAGTAGATCCGCCCGTTTTTTGTTCAGGATATACTGGGCCACCTGCAGGGGCAGTCGGCATTCAACCCGGATGACGTTCTTCTGCGCCACCCCGGTCTGGATGTTTCTGAGATAGACCAGTGCCAGGGTTTCGACGGACCGCACCACTCCCCGGCCCTGGCAATGCTCACAGGTCTTGTAACTGCCGCTCTGGATAGGAGAAGCCAGTTTCTGGCGG
>MGTA01000118.1:16129-16483 GCA_001799225.1 Deltaproteobacteria bacterium RIFOXYD12_FULL_50_9 | reverse complement strand
GCAAAATGCGATGACACCCGTGTACAAACCAACCAACAAGAGCTTCTCTTTGCGATTCTTTTCATTAATAATGCACCATGCGCCCCAAAGACCAAAGTACATCCAGAAGGCGAGAAATAGCAGGCCGCCGAACAAACCGGTTTCGGCAAATACCTGCAGGAAACCGTTATGCGCTTCCCGCACATCACCAGCGCCGATATACTGGTACGCAGGATAGGCGATGGCAAAGTTTCCCAACCCCACGCCAGTGAAAAAATTATCCAATGCCATGCGCAATGCAACACGCCAGTAGCCGAATCGAAGACGCAAAGATGCCGGGTCGGCCATATCGCTGGCGGTCAACGAAATGCCTTC
>MGTA01000118.1:15091-16008 GCA_001799225.1 Deltaproteobacteria bacterium RIFOXYD12_FULL_50_9 | reverse complement strand
ACATCTGCGCCTCTTTTCAAGAAGCGGTAATTGAAGTTCTGGCAGATAAGGTCATCATGGCAGCCAGGCTCACCAACACCAAAAATATTGTCCTGGCCGGCGGGGTTGCGGCCAACTCCAGGCTACGGGAATATCTCTTGGAGAAAGGCGCCGCAGCGCACAAACAAGTCTTCCTGCCGGAACCGCAATTCTGCACTGACAATGCAGCGATGATCGCTCTGGCCGGCCACCATCTTCTCCTCCAAAAACAAACCGTTAACCTTGACATGGATGTCTATTCCCGCTCCCAATTCGAGCTGCTCTGTTCATGAAAAGACTTAAACCAAAACGCACATTCCGTTACTACACCTTGAAATTCAAACGTCTGAAGGGTGATCCCGCCTTTCTGGCCAGAGGCGTTGCCATAGGCGCGTTTATCGGCATCACTCCGACGATCCCGCTGCACACCATCACCATCCTGCTTTTTGCCTTCCTGCTCCGCGGCAGCGTGGTTGCGGCAATCCTGACCTCAATCATTGTCAGCAATCCCCTGACCAATGTCCCGCAGTACTATTTCTCCCTGAAAGTCGGCAACATGATCACCCCCTACAATCTCTCTTGGGCTCGTTTCAGCTCGATCATGCAGCTTATTGATAATCACGCCGGTTTTCGCGAGATCATCACCGCCTTCGGCCAGCTCGGCCAGGAGGCCTTGATCGTCCTGCTGCTCGGCGGCTGTGTCCTGGCTGCACCCATTGCCGGGGTTGCCTATTTTCTCTCGTATAGTTTCTTCAGATCCCTCCAGAAAAAACGCCGGGAAAAACTACTCAGCCGATTCACCCGGAGACCACCGGATGCCTCATGATCAGCAAAACAAAACCCTGCTCAAGGGTAAAAGGCTGGCGCCCCATCGGCAACTGGGGCAGAACTTCCTGATC
>MGTA01000118.1:14768-15035 GCA_001799225.1 Deltaproteobacteria bacterium RIFOXYD12_FULL_50_9 | reverse complement strand
CATCCTCGAACTCGGGGTCGGCTTCGGCGCTCTGACCCAACCCCTGGCGGCCATTGCCCGGCAGGTCATCGGTCTTGAACTCGACTCCGGGATTATCACCTGGCACAGCGAACAACAAGATCTGCCCCCCAATGTTACCCTCCGCCATCAGGATCTCTTAAAGGCCGATTTTGGCGCCATTAGCGATGAGAGCGGTGGCCGGCTCAAGATCATCGCCAATCTGCCCTACTCAGTTTCCAATCCACTCCTCTTCAAGCTCATCGAAAA
>MGTA01000118.1:14585-14762 GCA_001799225.1 Deltaproteobacteria bacterium RIFOXYD12_FULL_50_9 | reverse complement strand
GATCATGGAGTGGGCGGTTCTCATGCTGCAAAAGGAGGTAGCAGACCGGCTAATCGCCCGGGCCGGCACCAAGGAGTACGGAATCCTGTCGATCCTGCTCGCCACCTGCGCCACGGTCGAGCCCCTGATGAAGGTGGGGCCGGGCCAGTTTCATCCCCGACCAAAGGTCGATTCAGC
>MGTA01000118.1:10733-14507 GCA_001799225.1 Deltaproteobacteria bacterium RIFOXYD12_FULL_50_9 | reverse complement strand
AACAAAAGAGCAGACCGGCCTGGTCCTGGCTGCGGCCGCCATACCCACCGCTACCAGACCGGAGCAGCTCCACCTGGAAGATTTTGTCCGTCTGACCAACTGTTACACAACCTTTCGAAACGATTGTTCAACATGAAGGCTCGCCCCCCCGGATCAGCACAGCCCCCACCCACCCGGATCACGGTTTTCCAGGAAAAAAATTCCGGCCGGGAGAAAATCGCCGGAATCAACGAATTCGGTAGAGAAATCGAGTTTGCCCAGATCATCAATATCAACGATGCGCTGCCCAACCTGATCGACGATCCGGAATCCTACATCAGCGACCGGATAGAGGGTGACCTCGTTCTCTCCTTTCTCAAGCATCCCGATCTCGCCGAGTATCTGGTCAGGGTGTGCAACAGCCAAAAAATCCCGGTGATTACCGCCGGCAAGAAAATACCCGGCGCCATCTCACCCTTCACCTGTTGCGGACTCGGCCGGCATCAGGGCCTCGGGCACTATGGCGAGCAATTTGGCTTTCCGGAATTTGAGGTAATAACGGCCGACAACAAGATTGTCAGCCTGATTGTAAAGCGGGGAGCATCCTGCGGCGCCACCTGGGAGGCCGCTGCAACCCTGATCGGCAAAGATCCGAAGGAAGCTTTGCAGACAATTGCCCGGGAGGTCCAGTATCTCTGCACCGCCGATCCAGCCGCCTTTGATCCCATAAGTGGCAAAAGCGCCCTGCACTATGCGGGCGAGGTCCACTTTCATGCCCTACAAAAGGCCCTGCGCGGCACAGGTGCAATCAAAATTAAGAATTAAGAATGATAAATTCGCAAAAACCTTATACTCGCGCAGAGGCGCAGAGGCGCAGAGAAAAATTATCTTTTAATTTTAATAAGTTACCTCTGCGAGCTCAGCGCCTCTGCGGGATGCAATGACTTTCTGCTAGACCATCAAGAATGCAGAATGAAAAACCGACTGACTACATCCGGTCAGGCCCGCGCTGCACGCCGATTACCTTGCCCTGTACCAACACCGCACCGAACCCGTACCGCTTCGGGGCATAGCCCTTCTCCCTGTTTTCCGGGCGCAGCTCGATTTCGTTTTCCAGCAGAAAGAAACGCTTGACCGTAGCCTCTTCGTTTTCGACCAGCAAGGCCACCACGATCTCGCCGTTTGCCGCATATTGCCGGGGTTCACAAATAATCAGATCGCCGTCGAGAATTCCCGCATCCTGCATCGAATCGCCCTTAACCCGCAAGGCGAAAAGCTGATGACCTTTAAAAACTCCTCCATCGACAATTATACTGCCGTCCCATTCCTGCTGGGCATATAGCGGCAAACCGGCCGCGATCCGGCCGACGATCGGCACCTCGTGAAAGCGTTTTCCCTCCACCGATCTTGTCATTTCCTGCTCTTTTACCAGGGACAGGCCCCGGCTGTACCGGCCACCGCGTTTGATATACCCCTTGACCTCCAAGGCCCGGACAAACTGCGACACTGCCATGTGACTGATCCCGAGATCAGCCGCCGCCTGCCTCAAGCTGGGCGCACTGCCGGTGCGCTCGATCTGCTCTCCGAGGTATTCTAAAAAACGTTGCTGCTTCGTGGTCAACTCAGCTTGCATAATCTGGTTCGGTCCTAAAAGGTCAACGGACTCTTGGTCCTTTGTATCCCCATCCCCCGCAAAACATGGGTATAAATCATGGTGGTACTGACATCATTATGACCCAGCAACTCCTGGATAGTCCGAATATCCGTGCCATCCATCAACAGATGGGTAGCAAAGCTATGTCGCAATGAATGCGGCGTGGCCTTCTTGACAATCCCAGCCTGGCGCACCCCACGTTTTACAGCTTTTTGTAACACGGTTTCGTCAATATGATGGCGTCTGGTTTTGCCTGATCGAGGATCAGTTGATAAGGCAGTGGCCGGAAAAACATATTGCCAGCCCCACTCGTGGCCGGCATTTGTATATTTACGTTCCAGGGCATATGGCAGAAAAACATTGCTCTGACCGGCGGCCAGATCCTTATCGTAAATTATCTTCACCCGTTCTAAATGCTCACGCAAAGCTGGCTGTATCGATTCCGGCAACAGGGTGATCCGGTCTTTGAAACCTTTGCCGGACCTAATAGTGATCTCATTCATAGCAAAATCTATATCCTGCACACGCAGTCGGATACACTCGATCAGTCGCAAGCCGCCGCCATAAAGAATCTTGGCCATCAATTGTTGCTGGCCGGACATTGCCATAATCACCCGTTTTACTTCTTCCTTGGTTAACACGACTGGCAGATTAACCTTTTTCCTTGCGCGAATGGCATTTATTTTTTCATCCTGCAGAGAAATTTCCAGCACATGGCGATACAAAAACAGTATGGCGTTAAATGCTTGGTTTTGGGTTGAGCCCGCAACGTTGCCTTCCACTGCCAGATGAGTAAGAAAGGCCTCGATCTCGGGCACTCCCATATCTTGGGGGTGGCGTTTGTTGTGAAAAATAATATACCGGTACATCCAGCCCAGATAGGCTTCTTCTGTTCTGATACTGTAATGTTTCAATCGGATTACATCTCTTGCTCGTTCCAACAACTTTTTTGGTTTATTCTGATTCGAACTTGCAATATCAACTCTTGTATTCATTGCGACTTGCGTAATTTTTTCCGGGACTTTCAGATGAGATAATATCTTTACCACTTTTGTCTTCTCACCCTGCCCTTGCAGCTCTTCACTTTTTATTGCAGCCGAAGGCTGCTCTTTGTAATTGTTCAAGCTGTACATATATACCTCCGGCAATTGTTGTATTCAGCAACTGTTAACCGTTACCTGTTAACCGGCAACTAGAATATAATGAAATATTGATATAACCGGCGATAAATGGTCATTCAAACAAATCTCTTGACCGACTTCCTTAACCACAGTATCTATCATTATAGCCTATGTAACAGGCAGGTAATTGACAGACCGTTGCACATCAACCTGATAAAAGCAATTAGACCAGTCGGCCTTTTGTTTGCTACGCGGGAAATGTGCTTCGGAAATAAAGCTGCCATCCTGACGACAATGCATAAAACAAATGCAAATTGAATTTGTATATTTACTTTATAAATAAATTTCGGCAATAAGTAAATATAATTATCAACTATATTTAGTTTTTTTAGAAATTTCGAATTTTGCAAAGTTAATCGCCAGCCGGAATATCCGGCGATACTGGATATAGCGGCACTGGCAAAAGCGGCGAAATCGCCGTAATATCCAGCCATATTGGAAAGTACGGCGAAATCGCGGGCTAATAATATTGTTGTGGTGCTCAAGATTGTATGGGGCAGCCTGCCCCTTTTCCTGTCGGGTTTGCCCGCCAATCGCGTTGCAAAACCTTTTCGATCACTGTCGAAATCTCTTGTTCGGCGTCCAACCCCAAAAAGGAAAGCAGTTGCAGGCCATAAATCAGCACATCGGCAACACCATCGGCAATCTCGGCCTTATTCATGCCGTTCACGCCACCCCGGATACCCTGCATTCCTTTCAAAACGTGGTGGCATACCTCGCCGGTCTCTTCGGCCATCCCAAGAGCACACTTCAGCGCGGTATCGTCTGGGGTTCCGAAGTTCCGGTCTTGCCAGTCCGAAAGCTCTTTTTGTCGCAAGTCAATCATGTAATCCTCCATCGAAATTTAGGGGCAACCGCACCCCAACAAGCGGGTAGAGTTGACCGCGTGGAGCAGCGGTTTTTGAATCTGGTAGTTTGGGTGGCGCGGTCAACTCACCCTTGACGTTGGGTTGCTCATGC
>MGTA01000118.1:0-10712 GCA_001799225.1 Deltaproteobacteria bacterium RIFOXYD12_FULL_50_9 | reverse complement strand
GCCGTTTTTACATCATGCAAAATGGCGCGGTAAACAGACTCCACCTGATCCGGGTGGGCGTATAAAAGATCCTTGATGCCACAAAACACGCCATATCGCATCCCCCGCATAAACTCAGAATCTATAACGAGGCTGTTGTCCGCATTTCTTCCAGTAGCATTCAGCCTATCCACAAGAACCCTTAACGTATCGTCCATTGCCGCGTCTCCTTCTTAATTTATTAACCGCATCCCAACAACCGGTTAGACTTGACCGCGAGAAACTCGGCGGTTTTTCTGCAAGTGCCTTGGCGCGGTCAAGTCACCCGGAGCGTTGGGCGGGATGGTCTCGCTGGACGTAAACGCAAGGGGGAGGAATCACAATGAAAAAGAAGTTGGTGACAGGATTTGCGACGGATTTGTTGGGTATGAAAGAAGCAGAATTGCCAGGTTTAACGATCAATCTTCATGGCAATGTCAAGGTTACCAACGCAGAGGGAGGGATACTGCAATGCGTTTCTTAATACTATTAACCACCATTGCCTTCGCTGGGCTCTTAGGTATGCGATTTGGCGGCGATCTTGTTGGCCTGATAACAGATTGGCGCCTATGGGTTTCGGCGGCTGGCTCAGCCGTTTTGTGGGGTATCGTCGGGTCATTTATCTCGTCGCTTCAAAAAGACAAAAAATCCGCTGAGGGACAAGACAATAAGGATTCTGCAATGTAGAGGATATGAGCTACGAACCAAATAATGGGGGGATGAACTTAAAATGAACACTTCGCCAGAAACAACACAAGACAAGCATTACGAGGTGCTTATCGAGAGCACTTTCAGCAAGGCTGGATTTCTTCTGGTGGCCGAACACTCGCTTGTCCTTCAGGAGCATGGCTTCTTCGGACGTGCGGTGAAGACACTCGAAATACCGTACGAAGGCATCACCCAAGCACAGCTCCACAAACCCCACCTTACGGCCCGTGCCCAAAATGGCAAAACATACCATATTACCCTGGACCGGCAGGCTGAGGCAGAGGAGGTTCTCGGGATACTCGCTAACCGTTCCAATAACCCATCTTCGGCACAATTATCCACGAACGTACAGCAGAGTCTCGACGACATTGCCAAGTCACCAGGGCAACTCCGTAATAGCTATGTTGGTATGATGAAACAAGGCATCACCATTTTTGTTCTTGGCATAGCAACACTGTTCTTTACATTTGACGGGCCACGAGCGTACGCACCACTGCATATTTTCCTCGTTCTTGGAATGCTATCTGGAGCTCTGGTGACGGGTAAGGGCTTGATCGGATACCTTAGAAATAGCGGTAAATGACCGGCCACCTGCGGTAGTTGTCGTGGCACGGCATGGTCAGGACCATGTGTAAAGCCCGCTCCTGCGGTTAAATGCCACAATGGAAAACGGGACAGAACAAAAACAGCCCAACCAGTTTAACTTGACCGCGAGAAATTCGGCGGCTTTAGGTCAAAGCGTCTCGGCGCGGTCAAGTCAACCGTAGCGAAATAGAAGCAAAGGCATGATGAAAGGACATGCCCGACTCAAATGATTGTACAAAAATATTTGCTCTGCGCAGGCAAATTTGAAAGGAGATTAAAATGAAACATATTAAGTCAACGGTTTTCTTGTGCCTAATTTCGATATTTATTTTTACTGCATGCACTAGCATGGACAAAGCAGAATGGAACGAAGCAACAACAAAAAATACAATCGAAAGCTATAAAGAGTATATGAAACAATTTCCCCAAGGCAAATTCGTTGCTGAAGCTCAAACGAAAATAATCTCTCTTACTCCCAAAATAGGGCAACCCGTCATAAGTGATGGCATAAAAATAACTGTAACAGGCAGTCACTCACTCCCGGAGCTAAAGGGCATGCTTGGCAACTACAAAGCAAATTCTGGCAAAACATTTCTGATTGTCGATGTTGAGCTTGTAAATGTGGATAAAACTCCACGTAAACTTTCTTTACAAAAAGGCGACGCAATTATTATCAGTCAGGATGGGCATGAACTTGATTCCGACGGCTTTACTTTATCAAAAGATACTCCTTGGCTGCTTGGCTATGGATTTAACAACGACGCGACTACCGAACCAGGTGCTACATTTCTTGTTTCGTCGCTGGCGTTTACAGTTGATCTGGCAACGGAGCAATTATATAAATTTCGTTATCGAAATAGTCAGGAAATTCTTTTAAAGCAATAGTTCATAACAGTTTGCCAAAATTGGAAAACGGGACAAAACTATTTTGCTTGAAAAAGGAATAGAACAAAACTAGCCCAACAATCGGTTTTGGCCGCCGCCGTGGACATTCGCAAAAGGAATAACAGTATTATTTAGAAGAGGCCATTGGCTTAGGCTTGGACAACAGGAGGTTGGCGGATCTTGGCTTCGACAAGAAGATAAGATGCGGCTTCGAGATTGGACAACAGATACGCGGCGGTTATTGGCTTCGAGGCATGACTTTATGAGTCCAGCGGGGAAAAAACCAACTAAAAAATTAGCCTGGTACCGAGGAAGCGACTGACTATCGGGATACCGGCGTCAGTGGCCGATGTATTTCGGCGTTCACAAACTTTTTGAGTGGTTGCTATGTCTGCATATTAATGTTCAATTTCATGAGGACGCGACATGAGGAAAAGTATCGTGCGTTTTGTTTCACATCTATTTTTTGCAGCTATTGTTGCTGCGTGTAGCGGTGGAGGGGGAGGTGGTGAAACACCAAGTCAGAGCGCTACGGATACGGAAGCCCCGAGCGTGCCAAACAGCCTTGTGGCTAATTCAATTTCAGCTTTTCAGATAGATCTTTCCTGGAGCACTTCTAGCGACAACATCGGAGTGCATAATTATAATGTCTACCGCGATGGTATATTTCTCAAATCAGCAGTAACGTCAACAGCAACTGATACAGGGTTGTTTGCAGCAACGAAATACTGCTACCAAATATCAGCCTTAGACGCTACCGGGAATGAATCATTTAAGTCCTCCGAGGCTTGCGAGACAACGCCTAATACTGTTATCGCAACTAACCAATCTGCAGCAACAGTATGCGCCGAGGATGACAATATAAACATTCCATTTACTGGCAATGTCGCCTCTTTTGCGATCGAGGCTAAACACCCTACTTATTCATTCGAATCAGATAACTGCACTGCTGATTTCACAAACTGCTCAAACTCCGGTACAACGTATCCATTTACAGCAGCTACTTACGCATTATACGATGATCACGTAACAGTTGTAACCGCTGTAAGGCTGGCTTCATGGTGGCGTCCGACGGGCATGTCGTTTTCAGTCGATACTGGAACTCAATATTCAGATATTCACTATATCGCTGTTTCTCAAAAAATAACCGGCGAAAATTCATGGCCTCAATATCTTGTTCTTTACATGGATGGAAATATGAGATTGATCCCGCAACCTCCCGCAGGGGTCAACAGTGTCTGCTTTGGCAGCTCTGTGATCATTGGCCCAACCGTGGAAGGCGTTCGCCCTTTGGCGGAGATTGATTTGGCTCATTATGATTCGGGCTCTAAAACCATCACAGTTACTTACAAGGCGGGCAGTTCGGCTGTTCTGAGCATCGGCGAAGTGGACCGCGATCACGCACGCGTCAATGTCTCTGGTAGCTATCTATCAGACACAATCCCATTTGCAGTTCTTAGAAGTATGTATGTAGCAGCCGGGAATGCCGACGTGGATCATGTGCAATGGATAGACAGCCTTAATTCATCACATGACGATCCAGTGATGAACTTTATTTCTGGCGAAAGTAGCGACTGGCTTTTTCACCGTCAAACCCGGTCACAGCATAATACATCATCACCTGATATTAAAATTACAACACATTGAGAAGAACTTCAGAAAAAGGAAAGGGGGAATCGGGACAGAACTATTTTTACTAGAAAAGAAAACACAACAAAAATTAGCCAAACAATCGGTTCACTTGATAGCGAGAAACTCGGCGATTTTTCTGCAAGCGCCTTGGCGCGGTCAAGTCAACCGTAGCGTTGGGCTCTGACGTGCGTAAGTGCGCCAACCAACTTGATTACGGCTTCAACCGCAAAAGGAGTATCATATGATGACTAATGCAAACTATTATCTCGGCGTAGAAACAATCAACGATGCTGCTAACGCAATTGATTCCCTGTCATTTATGAAGGTGCTTGACAAGGCTACATTACAGGTTCGGATTACGAATGATGATCGAATCAAATTAAGTGTTGGCCCTGCAGCTAAGAATGATGATTTATCAAAAGGGTTGATGATATACCTCGGTGGTATGTTCACTGACGCTGAGATTAATGAAATTAAAAGTCTCTCCCGTCTGGCAAACGGCAGGGTAACAAATATGGTCGCCGAATTTGTTGCTAGACAGGCAGTTTCATTACAAAAACAAGGTAGCTTTGCCACACATATAATACTCGGTCACGACTCAGGTGAAAACGTAAGTAAAAAATGGTGGGAATTTTGGCGCTAGCCTGAGTTCAACGTCGAAAACGTTGCTGCCAAGTTGAGACAGGAACCAGGGAAAAGGCCGCCCTTTTCGCTCATTTCATCAAATCCATGAATCAGGTCTTTGATCTTAAAAGCTGAAAACAAAACTGCCGGGAATGTGCGGCCCGCATTTTACCGGAAGAATGAGGAAAGACGATGGGAAAACAACGAAAACTAAAAGCGCAACGCCGCGCTGAGAGGCAGGCGGCAGTCGTGCCTTGTCAATCGTGGCATAACTCAGAAGGCTTTCATTTAGTTGCTCCCGGCACACCACCGCCAGGGTTCAAGGAGAAGCTGACCGAGAACTTCCAGAAGCAGCTCCGGAACTCCCCACTTTGGCCGCAAATGGTGGCCAAGTTCGGAGAAGAAAAAGCAATGGTGCTTCTCAAGCAGTGCAAGGCCGACATCAAGGAATGAGCTTTCGTACTACTTTTGAAAGGGAGAGACAAGGGACTACACTTGACATTGGACAAGAGGGCTAATTATAACATGCTGCTCGAGCGGCCAAGCGGCTCAACTCAATGTTGGCAGCGGTGATTAAATTATCTATTAAGAGGATGAGCAAAATGAGTTTTCTGAGTAACTTTTTTGGGAAAAAAAATTTAAGCAGCAGCAAGACGAATGCTGTCAAGCCAAAGCCAAGGACTTGCATGGTCTGCGGAAAGACTGTCCTGAAGTATCCGAATGAGGTCACTGATGGCAATTTCGATGGTGTTGCGCGGGAATGCCCACGCTGCGAAAGTCAGATCTGCATCGTCTGCCTGCGCAAGTTGCCGACGCATGAGGATGGCAGTGCGAATCTATGTCCCGCGTGCAATAAATACAGTATATTTGAACTCACGGGCCATTCACCTGCATCGCGGCAAAGTTGCAAGCGCAATGCGGAAGAAGAATACGGTAAATAAAATGTAGCACGAGCAAACGTATCGTCCCGCAGGGTTGTGTTTGAAGGACTCCACAATTGCGAACTAAGCCCTCATTATTAAAAAAAGCGAGAAAATTGATGTTAAAAAGTTCTATAAAAATCGCTCGTCCTATTGATGTGGTCTGGGATTACTTCACTGAAATCACTAATTGGAGTAAATGGTATGGTGGTGGCTTGAAAGAAATCCTTCCTGATTGGCAAAATGGAGCTACTCTTATATGGTCTTCGGGAGGTTCTTCAACCATAAAAAAAATAGTTTCTAAGCAAGAGATTGGTATTTCTGGTGCATGGATGGATACGAGTTATATGTTTTATGCATCAGGTGACTCAGCAACAACTATAGAGGTTATAGAATTCGAACCCAAAGGAGGAGCCGGATTCAATGACGGTGGTGTCGCCCATAAAGCTGAGTTGCAGAAAACACTTCAGAATTTGAAAATTTCAGTTGAGAGTGAAACAGCATTTTCTCGTCAATTTTTATACGCTTCATCTGCTGGGGACACTTCTAATGTAGTTAACAGAAATGGTTTGACAGCTTTAACTTGCTATGCAGCCTCCTGTGCTGGTATGCTAATCGCTTGGTATTTATATTCTCCAGCCATAATCGCATATATGGGAGGCAGTGTCGATGACGCTTCTCAACATCACTTTGTCATTTACCAACTCCTATTTTTAATAGCAATCTCCCCCTTAATAAATGGAGTCCTTAGATCTATCCTGTTCACTATTGGACGTGCATCAGCAGATAGTCATTTTATGCCAATAATTGCCCTTCTTGTATACGCTATAAGTGGATTAGGTTTTTTTTCTAGTAAGCGAAGTCAGGAGGGGTCAATTTTTGTCATAATTCTAACAGGCACCTTCTTTTTTATAGATACAATTGTCGCATTATTATTTCTCCTTCGTATTACGAAGAAGGAGACGATAATTACTGACAAATGACACGTTTTAAGATCAAAAAGAAACATAGTATATTCAATAGGAAATCGCGGCTATTTTTTAGTAGAAAAAACAACACTAAAATTAGCCCAACCAATAAGGATTAACGCGACACGCTTTTAGTCGCATTAATCCTTTGTTATGGGCACAATGAACGACATAATAAAAAACACATCAGCCTTAGAGGCTAAAAGGAGAAAAAATGAAATTAAAAATTAGGCTGTGGAAATTTTTAACTATTTTATCCCTTGTTTTGTCTGTCGCAATTGCTGTGTCCCTAAGAGCTAATGCAGAGGATTTTCCTAATAAAATAGCTTTTGACAACAAATCTGGCAACCCAGCGTTAGTGAAGTTGATAGGCCATACCCCTCAAATCATAGAAGTTCCGCAAGGCCAAAGTAAAACTGTCAACGCAGCAGCGGGCGAGTATTACATACTCGTGCGGTACGGAATAAATGGGAAGTTCAATTACACAAAGGGAAGTCCTTTTTCTGTCACTCAAACTAATTCTGGGCATTCTACCATAACTATTACTTTATGCAAAATGATAAGCGGAAATCATGCAACACAGAAAAGTTCACGTAAAGAATTCGACGACACTAGAATGACTAGTCAGGATGAAAATCAAATAGATACCGTAAAAGGAACTGCCAGTAATGCCACTTCTATTTCTTTTGATGATAATTTGCTAATCCAATCGATTCCACCTGGCGCTACTGTCTCACTTGTGGCAAAGAAAGACGAAAAAAATGGTTGGCAGTCCGATAAGTCAAATTATAAGGGAAAAACACCTCTGAGGCTTTCATTAGCCTCGGGAGAATATTTGCTCAATATCAGAATAGATACTTATGTTGTGAAAAAAATTGGCATTGCACCAAAGAACGATGATATTTTCTCTAAGGAAGATATGTTTAATGACGGTAATCTTAAATGGGGTTTATCTTATAGATCAGATGATGAAGGGAAAATCATTAATATGTCATATTGGAAATCATATAATATAAATAAAAAAGATAATGTTCCTCATACTATAACTGCAATCTTTTCTGTAAACTCTGTGACTAATGGCAAATTACTCTCATTGTTACCAAAAGATCAGATGTTTGAATTCGATTTCAATGACGCACAATGGGAAAAAATACTTAGAAAATTAGACATCAAAGATACCGATGTTGCCCCAGCTTTAAGAATTCTTCGTAAAACTGGTACATTACCTTTGAAAGAAGGCGCAATATGTCTTGAGCCGCCGGCCATACGTATCAGCAGTGTAAATTGGAGTCCAACTTTCACTGAAGAGCTTGCCGCTGTTATTAAAGATATTCCAAATTACAGTTTATTACTTCCGATCGGTGATTTAAGGAAAAAGTACGAGATACATACAAATAACGAATAATATCAGATGATGGCCAAAACAAATAAGAAAATCACTAACGACGCCATTGGGCCGACCGGGAATAGCCGCTGGTGATATTTATTCAAGCGTTCGTGGCCCGGTTGGCTCATTGCAACTGTTCTGCAGAATGACCTATTGAGTTCCCAATGAAGAGGCTTTCAAGAGAGAATTGGTAATACTTTTAGGCGAGGAGGAGAACTATGAATTGGTGGTTATTTCTAGGGGCTACGGTAGCCACTGGCATCATTTGGTTCATAAAGCGTGCTCTGCGGTCAAGAGGAAAGACAAAATCATTTGGCTATTTTTTTGTCATGACGAGTGCCGAAGTTATAATGGCCTTTGATCTGGCATTGCTTTTTTGGATAGTATTATGGGTTCTCGTTCAAACTGCTTGGCACGTTCTGACCTTGAATCATCTCATTACTATTGAAACATACCTTTCCACTTTCCGTAACATACTTGACCAACTAAGGTTAGACGCATCCAAGGTCTTTATCGGTCTATTAATCATATACTTATTGAGCTTGGTCAAACAGCCTCTCATAAAACGCCTTACGCCCGCACTTATCGCTATCTTGGATAAATACCATCGTACTTTTAAGCTGGCTTATATGCTTATTGTTTTTATAACGTCGTTAACACTCCTTGGTACCCAATTCGGCGGATTGAGCAATGAGATTAAATTGCATATTAAAGTTGTGAGGAATGGCTACGCATCACTCTGTCAAGAAACCAAAGAGACCCTAAGCGATGCTGCCGTACGAACATCCTACATCAATACTCTTAATGCGATGCCACCACAATACGTAGCAGCTGTCAGGGCTCTGCCCAAGCTGACTACGGACACAGGCGCGCTGAAGCAGTATTATGAGAATGCTAAAAAAGAACATGCGGTTAGATCTACGAAGGTCGATGTTATCCTGCATAAATTTGAAAGAAAAAAAGAAATTCTCTCAAAAGTTGCTGGGACATTAGAGGCAACGAAGTCTGCGAATGACTGGGTGGCCCCGGAATTGTCATCTCCTGAAAAAATATCACATAAAAAAATAGAGACGGCGAGGACTGCCGTGGCTAGATATAGATCACGTTTGTCTCAACCCTTACTTGAGATATTCACAACCGAAGAAGGCCGCAGGTTATCCCACCAATTACCTAGGGTTTTCACTTATTCAGTCAAAACGAGGCTGTTTTCTGAATTGGTTAAAGCTGATCCGATACTTGGACCTGTAATTGATATGTTTGTTGATAGCATTGATCAAAAGATCAAATCAAAACTGGAATCCGTAGTTGAGCCGACTATCAAGGCATTGGCTTCCGGCACTGGGAACGCAGAAACAGTATTGACTAATACAGTTAATGACGTTGTCGTGCCTTCACAGTCGCTTGTACCCGCCACCACGAAACAGGCGGCTATGAAGGTAGCTGATAACATGGATAATGATCTCCGGGCTGTTGTAAACGCTAAAGCAGATGTAGATAAAGTCATAGAAGAATCAATTAACTCTAAAGCTCACACGCATATCACACAACTATACAATAACAAAGAAAATATTCGCGAACAGGCATGCGACAAACTTTGTAAACTGGGAAATAAACTATCAAAACAAAAAGTGACTAAATTGACTGAAATCATGCGAAATGGTCAAGAGAGTTGGCCAAAGTTTCTCTATCGGGAGCATCATTGTGAGTGGTACGAAGACACTTCGGTAAAATACTATGCGGCCAGGGTGGTTTCCGCCTCAAATTCTCCTGCAATTTCGCCAGCTCTTAGAACCGAGGCAGAAAGATGGCTGTCAGAGGGTAAAACAAGACGAAAAGTAACAGACCCAGGCTGGGTCTGATTTTAGCCTTTGCGGCCAGTTTGGCCGTGAAAAACTTCTTATCAATAAAGTTACCCCTCAATACGTTGATGCGAACAGGAAATCAGGACAGCAGGAAATCGGAACAATTTTTTTTAAAAAAAACCTAATAAAATAAGCCCAAGAAGGAAATGGGAAGGAAATGGGGACAGAACTAATTTCCCTCAGGAAAGCTAAAATATATAATGATATAATGCAATTGCCCAACAAAATAGTCGAGCTGACCGGGGGGAGCTCGGCGTTTTTATTAAAGGTTAGGTGGCCCGGTCAGCTCACTATTGGCGTTGGGGTGCCGTGCCCGAAAAAAACAAGTTTTGATTTGGGTTGTACAGGTTTCGACGCTAGTCAGTTTTTGCCAGGTTGCCTTCGGCGGCCTCAAATTTGGCGTGGCCTTGCGTGGTTGTTGACAGGTCGGGGCGGGCCGCTTGTGGCTGCAACCCTGTTGGTTGCAGTAAAGATTGCTACAGCATTTATTTCGGTTGTCCAGCGGCCCTTTTCCTGGCAAGCATGTCAGTTTTAGTCAGGCCGCTCATGGCAAGGCCGCGCTTGCCAGCATTATTGGTTGCAGTTTATGGCACGGCTGTTGACCTTAAAAATAGGCGTGGCCTTGCCGTGGTTGTTGTCAGGTCAGGGCGGGCCGCTTGGGGTTGCACACCGGTTGGTTGCAAGTAAATAGTCGCAGCGGCATTTAGTCCGCTGCCAGGCGGGCGGCCTTTTTCTTGGCAAGCGTGTCGGTTGTGGCAATGTCGTCCATGGCAAGGCCACGCTCGCCAGCATTTAAAAGTTATCGTTTGTGGTGCGGCTGCTGATCCGCCCTTCCGTGCTCGTGGTTTATAGGTTTTTGCATGGCTTTAGGTATCGGCTGAGCGCGGCCTAAAAAACATAGGTCGTTGAAAGGTATTTTGCATGGCAAATCCAGTGGTTGCAACAAGGTTGTCAGGCCACGCCAAGGTAAGTCCTTGGTCAATAAGGGTTGTCAAACACCCCAATCGGGTAAGGGCGGGGTTCTCCCCCGCCCTCCCCACACCACCTAGCATGCGGGTCCGCACTAGGCGGTTCCCAGGGGCTACCAGGCTTTAGCCGGGTAGTGGATGTTTACCCACAGATC
>MGTA01000117.1 GCA_001799225.1 Deltaproteobacteria bacterium RIFOXYD12_FULL_50_9 | reverse complement strand
CACCCGTCAACTGACCGACACAACCCGGTTGCTGGTAGACGCTGTGCAAAAAGCAGGCTGCCGGGCCATCATTCAGTCACGTTGGCAGGAGATAACCGATATTCCGGAACACCGGGATATCTTTCGAATCAACGCGGTTCCGCATCCTAAAATCTTTCCGCACTGCGCAGCCGTCGTCCATCACGGCGGCGCCGGGACCACGCAAACCGCAACCCTCTTTGGCTGCCCGTCCATTGTAGTAACCCATATTGCCGATCAATATTACTGGGCCCGGGAACTCAAGCGCCTGGGTGTTGCCCCACAGCCCCTTGACCGCCGCAACCTCACCGCAAAACAACTGAGTAAAAAGATCCGCCAGGTTCTGGATTCACCGGCGATGACCGAACGAGCCCAAGAGCTTGGCCGTAAGCTCAGGGCTGAAAACGGAGTTGGGAGAGCCGTAGAAACGATTGAACGGTTATGTACGCCCTGATCTAAATCGACTACATCCCACTAAACCGCTATCGAGCTAACCATTGCTGGGCAATTCGTGAATTGCCCCTACCTCAGCAGTAACATGATGCCGGTGTATTCTATTGTCGCCCCGAATAACGGTGACGACAGAGATGACAGAAAAATCAAAAAAATGGCCAACCGGGATATGACCTGCGGTTTTATAGACATTTTCCCTCTGGATATTTGAAACAAGAACTTTTTTCACTCGGGAGACTCCCCGAATTCACTGGCCAATTCTTCTTCGTCCCATTGAACGGATGGCGCTCCCAATTTTTGACAGTCGAGAAGGAAATCCACACGCGACACTCCGGCCATTTCCGAAGCTTGGCCGGAGGTAAGTCGACCAAGTTCAAATAATTTTACGGCCAACGCTTTTCGGGCATCACGCTCAAAATCCGACCGGCTTGCATTCAATGCTGCAAGAAGTGAATCATGATATGGTATACATAGAGTATTCATTTAACTACCTCCATATTACAAAACCATAAAAAAATCAAAACAAGGGACACTTCCCAGATTTTTGATGTGCAAATCCTGAATCGGACATCACTGAGTTATTGTCTTTCCCATCCGTAACCGTTCCTGATATATTTCTGTTTCCGGAGTGCGTGCAAGGAGAGTAAAAAGCCGGGCATCTTCCACCCACTTGAGGCGCTGCAAAGGGCTGAGTCGTTGAAATACCGCAAGCTGCTCATCAGAAACATAATATGAGAACCCGCCTTTTCCGCTTGCTTGTTTTTCCATTGCTACTCCCTTACTTCCCGCAAGCGAAGTAAATGCTCTATATCCGCCAAGTCCTGCTTCCTGCCGCCCTTTTCTTTTAGCGTAATCATATCTTCAATGGAAGCCAGAGCAGCTTTTGTTTGGCCAAGGTCACGAAATACAACTCTTGATAATGCCTTGGCAATATCAATTGGAGGGTCGATCAGGATATCTAAGGTAGGTCCATCGGCATTGGGAGGACGTAAGGCAAAAGCCACCATATTGCGATCTCTGGCCCAATGGATACGTTTTGCCGGGTCAAGAAGATCCGTCAAGGTTACAGGCAAGATCGGCTGCAAATGAAGATCGTTTGCAGCTTCGATGAATTTTTCAAGATTTTTGTTGTCAAGGGCAATAACGAGATCAATGTCCATGGTCATTCGTGGGACACCGTGCAAATTCATGGCCAGACCGCCAATCAGCAGATAACGTACTTCCTTATCTGCCAACGCTTTAAAAACATCAAGGTAGAACATGAAGTTAGCCTTAAGTCAAATAAACTACCCCGCAGTAAAAACAACGGAGTATCAACACCCAAAATCTTTCTATAAGGCATCGCAGCAAGCTGCAGGGAATTAGACCCTAAACGAGATTAAAAGAGATATCAAGGTAAATTGCCAGACATATCAGATTGGATTGCTTCCTGAATAAGAGTTAACGCTTCCGCTTCAGTTTCACCAACTGCAATACATCCAGGAAGGTCTGGCACGAATGCCCCGTAGCTTGTTGATCCTTTTTCAATCACCACCATGTAGCGCATGTTCACTCCTATAAGCCTGCTTGCTTTAAGACGCTATTTTACCGTAGCAGTTTTATTATATGCCTTGCCAAGGTCTCCTTTATTTCACGATGCCTAGGGACAGGTTGACTGACTTTCGTTGTCAAGTTTTGATACCAATCATGCTTACCGCCATGGCGTAAAAGCACACAACCCATCTCCTCAAGTGCCCTGAGCAGGTCAATACGCTTCATGCGACTTTCAACTCACCGACTCTATGAATATAAGGAATATGCCCCGTATTCAGCTCGCCATAAATGTCGATCAGATTATCTTGCAGTTCCTCCAAGGTTTCCCCCTGTGTCCTATAATCCGGATACTCCTCAAGCCAACCGACATACATATCATCTTCTTGATAGTAGACAAACTTCTTGGTTTCCATGCTGTTAACTCCCAAACAGAATGTTGTGAAAAAAATGAGAGAATTAAAATTAGTTCCATTGAACGGCAGGCTCTCCCTGCCAAGTCGAATGCCTTAGACAATATTTTATTTTCATCAAAAAATCAGATTATCTTTAAATTAAATATCAAATTATAGAAGTAATTGTCAACATGATATTCGGCACCAGGATATTCCCATTACCGTATTATCTTGTTTAAAAAAATTGGCCCGATTTACTGACAACTAATTAGTGTATTATCAATACCAGAAAATAAAAGACATGATTATGGAAGTGCTTATTGAGTAATGCAGCCACATCCGCGTCATCATGTTTTTTCGACAACAACAAGCTTGAACTTGCATAATCAGCAGGCAAGTGGTAAAAAGATGCGTTTCTAACTTAATCACATCCCTGAAAAACTCCCTTTGGTGCCCTGACGGGTTGGGAAAATGGGATGGAAGCTTAACCAAAATTCTATTATTAGGAGTAACACCATGTCTCATGTCACAATCAAGGAAATGATCGAGGCCGGTCTGCACTTCGGCCACCAGACCCGCCGCTGGAATCCGAAGATGAAGCCCTATATCTTTGGAGCCCGCAACAAAATCTATATTATCAACCTCGACAAAACCCAGCCTCTGTTCAATAAGGCTTATGCTTTCATTAATGATATCGGTGCCCGGGGCGGCAACGTGCTGTTTGTCGGTACCAAGAAACAGGCCCAGGATATTATCAGGGAAGAGGCCGAACGCTGCGGCATGTTTTTTGTAAACCACCGCTGGCTCGGCGGCATGCTTACCAATTTTCAGACTATCAAGGTCGGCATCGAACGATTGAAATCGATTGAGGCCATGAAGGAAGACGGCACTATCAACCGTTACAAGAAGAAAGAAGCCCTCAGCCTCGAAAAAGATCTGATCAAACTTGTCAAGACCCTGGGCGGCATCAAGAATATGCGTTCCCTGCCTGCCGCGATCTTTATTGTCGATACCAACCGGGAATACATTGCAATTGAAGAGGCCAACCGCTTAGGTATTCCAGTGGTTGCCATAACAGACACCAATAGCAATCCCGACGGCATAGACTACCCAATCCCAGGTAATGATGACGCGCTGCGCGCCATCAGGCTGATCACCTCAAGGATGGCTGATGCCGTCCTTGCCGGTCGAGAGAGATATTCCGAAGTCGAGCAGTCCCGAACCGACAAAGACGTAACTGCCAAGGTTGAGGCCGGCGATGCAGCTCAATTCGCAGCTGCGGCTGCCGACAAGGGTGATGACAAGGATTAAGGCGCCACCGGTAATCAGCAGATTAAGGGCCGGAAAAGCTTCCGGTCGCAAGACAAACTTAAAATCAGATACTACAGACACACTGGTTATATAGCGGGTGACGCAGGCGCGAGGCAGGCGCCACCCGTTCACCGTTCAAGCCGACTACGTTTCCATGCCCTTTCAGGTAGAAAAACTCTTCCGTAAGAAGTCATGCTGAAACCGGCTGGTCCGGAGCAGACGAAAAAAAATTTCTTATTAACTATTGCTACAACTAAGGAGTTCATTGTGAATATTACAAGCCAGATGGTAAAGGATCTCCGCGACAAGACCAACGCAGGTATGATGGACTGCAAAAAGGCATTAGGCGAAACCAACGGCGACATGGAAAAGGCGATCGACCTTCTCCGCCAGAAAGGCCTTGCCGTTGCCAGAAAACGGGCCGGCCGCGCCACCAGCGAAGGGATTATCCAGACATATATCCACTCCGGCGCCAAGCTAGGCGTCATGGTGGAAGTGGGCTGCGAATCGGATTTTGTCGCCAAGACCCCCAGTTTCATAGAGTTCGCCAAAGACATCGCCATGCACATTGCCGCCAGCGCACCTGTTTCGGTAAAGCGGGAAGATGTGGCTCCTGAACTTATCGAGCGGGAACGGCAAATTTACATTCAGCAGGCGATTGAGTCCGGCAAACCGGCAAACATCGCAGAAAAAATGGTGGGCGGCAAGATGGAAAAATTCTATGCCGAGGTCTGCCTGCTGGAACAAAAATTCGTCAAAAATCCAGACCTTTCAATCCAGGACATATTAAACGGTCTGATCTCAACCCTGGGCGAAAACATCTCAGTCAAACGTTTTGTCCGTTTTCAAGTTGGCGCCTGAATCGATTGGATAGTACCGTAAGGGATTATTCATTAAAGATCTCGGAGAATAAATGGACACCACCTTTAAAAGAGTTCTATTAAAACTTAGTGGCGAAGCCCTGATGGGCAAGGCAGCATACGGCATAAGTCCGGAGATGTTAACCTATGTCGCAACAGAACTGAAAAGCCTTACTGAACTCAATGTTTCAATCGGCTTAGTGGTGGGGGCCGGCAATATTTTCCGAGGCGTCTCCAGCGCCTCCGTCGGCATGGACCGCGCTGCCGCCGATAACATGGGGATGCTGGCCACGGTGATTAATGCTTTGGCCCTCAAAGACGCTTTGGAAAGAGTGGGGGTACCGACCAAGGTGCTTTCCGCCATCACAATGAACACGGTATGCGAATCCTATTCTCGCCTCAGTGCGATCAATCATCTGGATAAAGGCCGGGTCGTCATCTTCGCCGCCGGCACCGGCAATCCCTACTTCACTACGGATACAGCCGCAGTGTTAAGAGGGCTTGAAATCAATGCCGATGCCATATGCAAGGCAACCAGGGTTGACGGCGTCTACGACAAGGATCCCCTCAAACATACCGATGCCGTCAAATTCGACACCCTCACCTACTCCGAGGTTCTGCACCGTCGGCTAAAAGTAATGGATGCGGCTGCAATCTCCCTGGCTATGGACAACAACAAGACCATATTGGTTTTCGACATGAACATCCCGGGCAACATGCGTAAAGCCGTCTGCGGAGAAAGAATTGGAACTCTGATTGTGGGAGAAGACCATGAAAAATGAAATAATTACTGCCATGACCGAAAAAATGGATAATTCCATGGCAACATTAAAAAAAGAGCTGACCAGAATTCGGACAGGCCGCGCTTCACTGGCGCTTCTTGACGGCATTAAAGTTACGGCCTACGGAGCCCCGCAGGCGCTCAATCAGGTTGCCAATCTCACCATCCCGGAAAGCCGGATGATCGTTATCCAGGCCTGGGATATGCAACTTCTGGGAGCCATCGAAAAAGCCATCCAGAAATCGGATCTGGGCTTAAATCCGGTGAACGACGGCAAGGTGCTGCGGCTCGGCATCCCGCAACTCACCGAAGAACGCCGCAAGGATCTGGTAAAACAGGTTCGAAAAATCGGCGAAGAGTATAAGGTGGCGATTCGCAACTCCCGAAGGGAAGCCATTGACGCCTTAAAGAAAAAAAAGAACAGCAAGGAGCTCTCCGAAGACGATTTGTTCAAGCTGCAGGAGAACGCCCAGAAGATGACTGACAAGTATATCGCCACGATCGATTCTATCCTGAACGACAAGGAAAAAGAGGTTATGGAGGTGTAATGTCTGACACCGAACTTCTTGACCGCAATAATCTGCCAGGCCACATAGCCATCATCATGGACGGCAATGGTCGATGGGCTAAAGCCCGCGGTCTCCCCAGAGTCATGGGCCATAAAGTCGGTGTCGAGTCTGTTCAGGAGATTGTCCGGACTGCCAGTGAACTTGGCATCCGAGTCCTGACCCTCTACGCCTTTTCAACTGAAAACTGGAAGCGGCCGGCGCTTGAGGTGCAAGCCCTCATGACACTGCTGAAAAACTTTCTTGAAACCGAACTCGAGACCATTGTCCGCAACAATGTCCAGTTACGGTGCATCGGCGAGAAAAATAAGATGCCGGTCGATGTCCAGACCGTGCTCGACC
>MGTA01000116.1:912-6254 GCA_001799225.1 Deltaproteobacteria bacterium RIFOXYD12_FULL_50_9 | reverse complement strand
CAATCATCCAGAATTCGGCCAGGTGGCGGCTGGTGTTGGAGTTTTCTGCTCGGAAGGTGGGGCCGAAGGTGTAGACATTGCCCAGGGCCATGGCGTAGATCTCGGCCGCCAGTTGGCCGCTTACCGTAAGGTTTGCTTGTCTGCCGAAGAAGTCTTTGCTGAAGTCTACCTGGCCATTCTCAGCCAGATGGGGCGGATTTTTCAGGTCGAGAGTAGTAACGCAAAACATCTCGCCGGCACCTTCGCAGTCGCTCGTGGTAATGATCGGCGTATGAATATAGAAAAAGCCGCGTTCTTTAAAAAAAAGATGAATAGCCTGACTAAGCCCGCTGCGGACCCTGGCCACGGCGCCCAGGCTGTTGGTCCTGGGGCGTAAATGGGCGATCTCCCGCAGGAATTCAAATGAGTGTCTTTTTTTCTGAAGCGGATAGGTCTCGACCGGCGCCCAACCGTAAACCTCGATTTCGGTTGCTAAAAGTTCCACATCCTGACCGGCTGCCGGCGAGTCTTTAAGGATGCCGACGGCGCGCAGCGCACAACCGACCGAGAGTTTGCGGATTTCGTTTGTGAAGTTCGGCAGGCTGTCGTCCGCAATGATCTGGAGGTTACCAAGGCATGAGCCGTCGTTAAGGCTGAGAAAGGAGAAATTGGCCTTGGCGTCGCGTCTGGTTCTGACCCAGCCGCGAACCTCGATTGTTTGGTCAACTGGTTTCTCTTGGAGAAGTTTTTTGATCCTTGAGTATTTCATCTATTGTCTACCTGGTGAGAAAGGTTTTGCTGTTTCTGGAAAATCAGAAACAGATTAGTGTTTGACCCTGTTATTATGCAACTCATTTTTTTCGTTGCGGTTACCTGTTTTTTTGTTTTGTAATCACGTGCAGCCTGAATATTTTATCTCTATATCAGATAGAATTTCTCTGTTATTTTGTTGACAGTCCTCGATTTAATTGACTAATTAAACAACTGTATTAACTCCACGCTTGGTTATGTATCTGAGGAATGATTCGAATTGACAGAGAATAAGTACAATATGTCCTTTTCGACAGGAGGGCTTTTTTTTAATGAGTCGCTTAGGGTTCTGGATTGCTATCTTATCGAACGAGACTGGGCACGAGTTCGTGAATTGATATTATCTGAAAACCTGCTTCAATCCAGAACTCAAAGCAGTGCAGCGCGAAGAGCACGGGAGATCTGCCATCGCCTTGAAAAATTGACGGAGAAGCAACTTAACCTTCTTTCATCAGGGAATACCCAGGAGCAGCTCTATCTATTATGGGTAGCAATATGCAAGTACTACCCTTTTATTAAAGAATTTTCGGTCAATGTCCTGCGTGAAAAGTTTCTGCGTATGGATCTTTTGCTCACCCCTCAAGATTATGATGTCTTTTTTGAGGAAAAGGCCGAGTGGCATGATGAACTTGAACAGCTTACTGCTTCAACCCGTGCTAAGTTGCGGCAGGTATTATTTAAGATGATGCGTGAGGCTGAGATTATCTCCAAGGATAATATGATTCTGCCTGGCTTGCTTACCAAAGAATTAGCAACAACGCTTGTGGCGGATAACCCGGCATGGTTTACGGTGCTGCCGGTAACGGATGCTGAGATAAATAAAAGTGTTCAGTTGTCAGTTGTCAGTAATCAGAACAATATCGGCAATCCCGTCAAATTGTAGCGGAAATAATAAATGATGAATTCGCAAAAACCTTATACTCGCGCTGAGACGCAGAGGCGCAGAGAAAAATTATCTTTTTATTTTAGCAAGTTACCTCTGCGAGCCCTGCGCCTCTGCGGGATGCAATGACTTTTTACGAGACTATCAATGATGAGAGAAAAACATTTCAGCATATCAGAATGCTTTGACCATCTTCTCAAAGTGATCAGCAGTGAACGGTTTTTACAGAAACAGGGTCTCGGCAATGAAGTACCGTTTTTTATCTGTCCATTTCCGGCCAAGGATGCTGTCCCCATGGAACGGATGCGCCATCAATTACAGAACCAGTTGCAGCAGCGTGGCATCAGTATTCTGGAGATAAATCTCTACGATCTGGCGATTGAAATTCTCAAACAGCGGGATATCTGGGCACAAGTTGTGGAAATGGAGAAGGATGTTTCCAAGGAACAACTCAAAGAGCTGCTGCAAGGTGTGCTTGATTCCGAGGCCCATCTTATACCGGCCATTGCCCTAAAGATGGCGGAATCTCCTTATGATGTGATGTTTATTGCCGGAGTCGGTGAGGTCTTCCCGTATATCCGTTCCCATAATGTGTTGAACAATCTCCAGAGTACTGCCAAAGAAAAACCGACGGTCATGTTCTTCCCTGGAGATTATACCCATTCGTTGGAAGAAGGGGCATCGCTCGATCTTTTTGGTCGCCTGCATGACGATAAATACTATCGGGCATTTGATATCTTTCACTGTGAAACGTGAACAAAAAAAGTTATCAGAGGACAGTTGTCAGTTGTCAGTTGTCAGTTGTCAGTTATCAGTTGTCAGTTATCAGTTGTCAGTTATCAGTTGTTAGATAAGACAAGAGGCCGTCAGGAGGATGTGGCCAGTGATAAAAAAAGGCAGTTACTGAACACTGCACACTGACCACTGAAAACTTTAAAAAAAGGACCGGCAATGAATTTGAAGGGAATTTTTAAGAAACCTGTTGACCGCGCCATAGAAGGTGTCATCAAGGCCGATGATGAAGCCAGCCTCCGTTTGGAAGTCGAAGAGTATGTCCTTACAAAAGAGGTCGAAAAACGGCTGGAGAATTTTCTCGATGCCTACCGTAATTATGAGGGTGCTAACGGGGTTTGGATATCCGGCTTTTTCGGATCGGGTAAATCGCATCTTCTGAAGATTTTAGCTCTTCTGCTGGAAAATAGATTTGTCGACGGGGTGCCGGTACTGGATCTCTTTTTGCCAAAGTGCATGGACAATGAAATCCTGCGGGGCGATTTAAAGAGCGCTGTTGCCATCCCCTCAAAATCCATCCTGTTCAATATCGATCAGAAAGCCGATGTGATCAGCAAGACCCAGATCGATGCCTTGCTCTCCGTGTTCGTCAAGGTGTTTGATGAGATGTGCGGCTATTATGGCAAGCAGGGCCATATCGCCCAATTTGAGCAAGACCTTGACAGTCGCAATCTCTATGTCCCCTTCAAAGAGGCTTATCAGGAGATTGCCAAGAAGGAGTGGACATTTGGTCGGGAGCAGGCCTTGCTTGAGGCCAGAAATATTGCCAAGGCCTACAGCAAAGTAACAGGCGAGGAAGAAGGGGTGGCGCTTGGCATCCTTGATAAGTATAGGGGCCAATACAAGGTTTCCATTGAAGACTTTGCCGGGCAGGTCAATGCCTATATTGAACGCCAGGGCTCTGACTTTCGGCTAAATTTCTTGGTGGATGAGGTCGGCCAATATGTCGCCGACAATGTCAAACTGATGACCAACCTGCAAACCATAGCCGAAAGTCTGGCAACCAAGTCTCGTGGTCGTGCCTGGATTATTGTGACGGCTCAGGAAGAGATGCAATCGGTGGTCGGTGAGATGAACAAGCAGCAGGGCAATGACTTTTCTAAGATCCAGGCCCGTTTTGCCAACCGAATGAAACTGACCAGCGCCAATGTTGACGAGGTTATCCAGAAACGGTTACTGCTCAAGGATGAGAACGGGGTGCAGCTGCTTTCAGAGGTCTATCATGAGCAGGTCAATAATTTTAAGACCCTGTTTGATTTCAGTGATGGCTCTCAATCCTATCGCAACTTTAAAGACCGCGAGCATTTTATCCATTCATATCCCTTTATTCCCTACCAGTTCACCCTGTTCCAGGCGGCCATTCAAAGTCTATCTCAGCATAATGCCTTTGAAGGAAAACACAGTTCGGTGGGCGAGCGCTCCATGCTTGGTGTTTTCCAGCAGGTTGCCATTAAGATTGCCGATTGCCAGGTCCGGGAACTGGCCACCTTTGATCTGATGTTCGAAGGTATTCGCTCTGCGATTAAAGGTCAGATTCAGCGAGCCATTCTGGTAGCTGAGGCAAATCTTGGCAACCCTTTTGCTATCCGGGTGCTGAAAGCCCTTTTCCTGGTCAAGTACGTCAAAGAATTCAAGGCGACGATCCGCAACCTGAGTATCCTCATGCTCGATAATTTCGACCGGGATATCAGTGTGCTGCAGAAACAAGTGGAAGAGGCCTTGAATCTGCTTGAGCAGCAGACCTATCTCCAGCGCAACGGCGAGGTTTATGAATTCCTTACCGACGAAGAGAAGGATGTTGAGGAAGAGATCAAGAACACCGATGTCGAAAACAGCGATGTCTCCGAGGAGCTGGCTAAACTCATTTTTGACTACACGCTCAAAACGAAAAAAATCCGTTATGACGACAATGGCCAGGATTACTCGTTTACCAGAAAGTTGGATGATCGACTCTGTGGCCGGGAACATGAACTCGCCATCCATGTCATCAGTCCCTTTCATGAGAACGTCGATAAAGAGACCATGCTCAGTATGCAGTCCATGGGCAAGGCGGAAATGCTGGTAATCATGACCCCTGATGACCGCTTTGTCCGCGACCTTATCCTTTTCAAAAAGACTGACAATTATGTTCGGCACAATATAACCATCACCCAGCAGGAAACCGTCAAGCGTATTCTGACTGATAAGAGTTTTCAAAATCGGGAACGGTATAAGGATCTACAGGATAAAACCAAAGAATTACTCGGCAAGGCCAAGCTCATCATTAACCTTAAAGAGGTCGAATCCAATACCTCAGACCCAGTCTCCAGGGTCAGCCTTGGCTTTTATGATCTCCTGCGGCGCACCTATCCCAATCTCAACATGCTTCGTGGGATTAAATACACCGAAAATGATGTGGCAACCTGCCTCAAGCCAACCGGCGCCACTCTGTTCGGTGATGATGAGAAGGTAATGAGTGAAGCGGAGCAGGAGATGCTCTCCTATATTCAAGGTAACAGCCGTTCCGGGATCAGGACCACTTTAAAGCTTCTGGTCGAACGATTTGAACGCAAACCATACGGTTGGTATTTTTCGGCCATCCTCTGTGTTCTTGCCAAACTTTGCGCCCGAGAAAAAGTAGAGGCTCGTTCAGACTCAAATATCCTTGAGGAGTCAGAACTAGAGAAAAATCTCCGTAACACCCAAAGCCACGGCAACATCATTCTCGATCCGCAGATTGATTTCACCGCCTCCCAGGTTCGGCAACTGAAAGAGTTTTATGATGAGTTCTTTGATACCCCTGCTAAAGCCAACGAGGCAAAGCCTCTGGCCAAAGAGACAGGTGTTGCGTTTAAGGAGAGATTGCTGAAATTGGAATCCCTCGCCACTCAGGTGTCGC
>MGTA01000116.1:0-855 GCA_001799225.1 Deltaproteobacteria bacterium RIFOXYD12_FULL_50_9 | reverse complement strand
GAAAAGAGTACAGTTTTTATCTCACGGCCCTTGCCAAGATGACGGATGACCTTCTTGATCTCAAGGAAGATGTCCTTGAGCCGGTTATGCGTTTCATGTCGGGCTCGCCAAAGATCATTTATGATGAAACAAGGTCGTTTCTTGAGGCGCAGTCAGCCAATTTCTCCTATATTCATGGTGATGAAAGTCATGAACTGTGCGATATTCTAGCCGATGCGGAATGTTTCAAAGGCAGTCGGATGCAACAGGCCAAGGCCTTGATGGAAGTTCTAAAGGAGAAAGTGAATGTCCAGCTTGAAGCAGACAGGGCGAAGGCCCTTGCCAAAGTTCAGACGTTTATTGAACGATTGACAGGTATGGAGGAGTTTGGCCTTTTGCAATCGGAACAACAGGAAAAGCTCTGGCAACCATTTAAACGATTGGAGCAGTACCTCCAGCAGCAGAAACTGATTGCCGTTATCAATGACCGGGTTCATAAGTTTGAGGAAAATGAGTTTCCCAGTATTCATGCCGAAATCATTAGGTTGGCACATGCCGAAAAGCTAGTTATTAATGATAAGCCTAAACTAGATGATCAGAAAAAGGACGCCGGCAGTAAAGGGGAGACTAAAGAACCGATTCTGGAATATATTCACGGCAGGTCGATTCTGGTCAAATTCCCCAAAACGATGCTCGTCGATGAAGACGATGTTGACCAATATCTTAAATCCATGCGGCAAGCACTTCTTGCAGAGATCAACAGCGGAAAAAGGATACAAATATGATCACTAGGCTCGAACTTAAAAATTTGGTAGCGTAGAAATCAGGAGACCTTGAGCAGTTAAAAATAAAATTGCCCTCCAATATGGTATTTTT
>MGTA01000115.1 GCA_001799225.1 Deltaproteobacteria bacterium RIFOXYD12_FULL_50_9 | reverse complement strand
GGTGACGACAGTCAGGTTGGGAAAAAGGTCGGTCAGTTGCGGGGTATCGACATTGACCAGGGTGATCCGCCGCCGCTCCAGCTCGGCATACACCCGGTCATCGGCCCAGGAGGCATGCCGGAACTCGACCGCCAGGGGCAGATCGGCAAGGGCATCAAGAAGTTCCGCCAGATAACGCCGGTGCGCCTGGCTCCGGTCAAAGTCGGGGGGCAGTTGCACCAGCACAGCCAGCAATTGCCCGGTCGCCAGCATTGGGGTGACGCCCTCCCGGAAGGCGGTAGCCTGCTGCTGCCATTTACCTGCCTCGACATCGTGGGTCAGCTGGCGGGTCAGCTTGACGCTAAACCGGAAATGGGGCGGCGCGTTCTGCCGCAACCGTTCCAAAGCCTCGGCCCGCGGCATCTGATACCAGGTGAAGTTCAGTTCGGTCGCCGGAAAGATGCGGGCATAGAGCGGCAGCATCAGCGCCGATTTAGTGACAGCCGGATAAAAACCCGCCTCCACCCATTCGGTGTAGGAGTAGCCGCTGGTGCCAACCAGGAGCTGAGCAGCGCCTGCGCCCGGTTTTTTTGTTGTCCGACCAAGATCGTCCATTGCGCATCCCGCCAATTTCAGACCGGCACTCAAAAGCCCCGGTCCCTGACCAGGCCGACCACTTTGCCCTGAATCAAAACCTCGCCAAAGCCATAGGAGAGCGCTGAGTAGTTACAGTTTGCCGGCCGCAGTTCGATGTGATCCAGATGCAGGAAGAATCGTTTGACCGTGGCCTCCTCTTTAGCGATCAGGGCGACAACGATTTCGCCGTTTTCCGCATACTGGCGAGGTTCGCAAATCACCAGATCATCGGCCAGGATGCCGGCCTCCTGCATGGAATCCCCCTGGACCCGCAGGGCAAAAAGGTTCTCGCCCCGAAACTGACTACCATCCACCACCAGAGTGCCGTCCCACTCCTGCTGAGCGTACATGGGCAGGCCCGCCTGTACCCGACCGATCACCGGCACCTGTCGCCAACGCGGCGGCGCAACCTCCCGGTCGCGGTTCAGCAGAGTGATATTGCGACTGTAACGACCGTCCCGCCGGATATAGCCCTTCTCTGCGAGGGCGCTAACCAGCTGGGCCACGGCCGCGTGACTGACGCCGAGAGCAACTGCGGCCTGCCGCAGGCTGGGGCTGCTGCCCTGCCCGGCCATCCGGTCGGCCAGGTAATCGAAAAACTGCTGCTGCTTGGGAGTGAGTTCGACGCGCATAAAATTCCTTTTTTTCAGCTAATGTTAAGACAAATGTAAATAATGTATAGCTAATTGTCAAGTATTATGCGCGCTCTATGCCAAGCACAAAAAAAGCCCCTACCATTACAGGTAGAGACTGAAAAATTTACCATCTTCACACCCAACTTTTTCAAGTTATATCAGGATGGCTGAACAGCAGTGCGAAATTGGCGAACTTTCATCCCTCAGCGTCTTCCAAATCATATTTCTTTATTTTCCGCCAGAGCGAAACCCGGTCGATGCCAAGCAGCTTGGCGCCTTCTGTTTTGTTACCCTTGGTCTCTTTCAGTATCCAGTCGATATAGGATTTTTCCATATCGTCGAGCGATGGATAGCGGCCCTCGTGTTTACGAAATGTCTGCATGGTCCGACCGCGCAAATCTTCGGGAAGCAGGTCGGGATTGATAATCCGGGTAGTGGCAAGGGCCACTCCCCGCTCGATAGTATTTTCCAGCTCCCTGACATTTCCGGGAAAATCATAGTTCATGAGAATCTCCATGGTCTCCGGAGTAACTTCAGTGATTGATTTATTCATGAGGATCGAATACTTGTCTACAAAATACTGGACAAGTAGAGGGATATCGTCTCGCCGTTCCGCCAGAGGCGGGAGGGTAAGGGAGACAACGTTGATTCTATAGAAAAGGTCCTGACGGAAGTTGCCGTGTTTAACCTCCTCCTGAAGATTACGGTTAGTGGCCGCGATAAAGCGAACGTCGATCTTGATGGTCTCGTTCCCGCCGACCCGCATGACCTCCTTTTCCTGGAGGACCCGCAACAGTTTGACCTGCATAGCCGGCGACATTTCAGTAATCTCATCAAGAAACAGCGTGCCGCCGTCAGCCATTTCGACAAGACCCTTTCTAACTTCAGTGGCGCCGGTAAAGGCACCTTTCTCGTGCCCGAACAGTTCATTGCTGAGCAAATCTTCGTTGAAAACTCCACAGTTAATGGAAAGCATTCCCCTCTCTCTCCGACTGCTTGCGGCGTGTACAAATTTGGCAAGCAGCTCCTTGCCGGTGCCGGACTCTCCGGAAATGACGATATTGCTGTTGGTTGCCGCTACCTGGCTCGCCATCTCGAGAAGCTTGCGCATCCCGGCATTGTCGGTAATGATCTTTGTTTCGCCTCGGAAGATCTTCAGATGCTCTTTTAACCGGACATTCTCTTTTTTGAGCTGATTTTTTTCGATTGCTTCTCTGACGACCTTACGAACTTCGTCAAGTTTATAGGGCTTGGCGATATAGTAGTAGGCTCCTGATTTCATCGCCTCAATTGCCGAATCAACCGTAGCGAAGCCGGTGATCATAATCACCTCGGTGTCGGGATAGAGTTCTTTTGTCCGCTTCAATAGTTGCATGCCATCGACCTTCTCCATCTTCAAATCGGTGAGCACCAGATTGAATTCGCCCTCTTCGATGTGTTTAAGCGCTCGCGGGCCACTCTGGGTCCCGGTAACGTCATACCCCTCTTTTTTAAGGATATAGGTGAGGTTGTTCAAGGCAATAGCCTCGTCATCAACCACCAGCAGTTTGGCAATCTCAGTCATTAATATGTTCTCCCTGATTGTATGGCAGCCAGATGATGAAGGTCGTGCCTTCACCTGGACGGCTTTCCACCCGAATCGTTCCACCATGCAATTCAATAATATCGTGGACAATGAAAAGGCCAAGCCCGGAGCCGTGGCCCACATCTTTGGTGGTAAAAAACGGATCAAATATTTTTGCAAGGTTCTCGGGTTGAATACCTGGTCCGTTATCGTTAATCATGATCTCTATTTCATGCTGTTGGCTACCGGCTTCTTTATGGATTTCCTGAGCCGATATCCAGATCCGGCCTTGGTCTCCTATAACGTCAAGAGCATTTTTGATCAGATTCAAAAAAACCTGCTTTAGCCGTTGTTTGTCGGCGAACAGTTCAAGATCGACTGGTATTTCGAGTGCAATGTCAACTTCGGTGGGAACATGGCCGCGTAACAGAATAATTGTCTCTTCGACTAACTGTCGAAAGACAATTTTCTGGCTGTGGAATTCACTGGTCCGGGAGAATTCGAGCAGGGTCCGGACAATATCCCGGGCCCGGTCTGATTGTTCGATAACCTGACTGATTAGGTTGTTATTAAATTCGGGATCGCCGGAGAGCAGTTCTTCTTTTAGTATTTGCGCCGAGGTGGAGATGTTGGACAACGGGTTATTAAGTTCATGAGCCACCCCGGAAAGCAGGGTGCCGAGGGCAGCCAGTTTTTCGGACTGAACCAACTGCTGCTGGCGTACTCGAAGTTCATTGGTCATTCGGTTAAAGGCCTGCAGCAGGGAGTTGATCTCCTGGTCATCTACATGGAGGGGAGCTGTGACGAATTCACCTCTGGAGATCCTCCGGGTATGGTCGTGGAGGATATTGAGTGAACTAAGAATGTTTCTGCCTAGAATTGCAACGAATCCAACGCAGAGTATTACCAGTGTCAGGATGGAGAGGATAAGGATGGTGCCGGTGGTCTTGAGCAGAGCGTGAATGGTTCGTCGTTCGTTTCTTGAGACCTTCTCGGCGGTGTCGGTAAGTTCTTTGCCTTGGGTCCGGATAAATGCCTCTAACTGAACTCGATCAATAGAGCCCCCCAGTTTTTTAAGGGGATGCTGATCTTGCTTGTGCAGGAGCAGCATGTCCCGTCGGTATTCGTGAACCGTCTCCCACAGTCGTTTGAAGACTGTAGTGGTCATCAGGGCGCTCAACATTCGGTTGTTTTTGAAAAGATGACTCTCTAATTCGTCCCAGAACTTCATGCTGTCATTAAAGTCCTCTTCTTTATTGTAGAGGAAATAGTTTTTCTCGAAGCGGCGAAGCTCAAGGGTGGTTTTCAAAAAGTCGTCGATCACCTCCATGGATTCCACCTTGTGTTCCACTCTTTTGACAATTCCATAGGTTAGAAATGCCGTTATCATCAAAAAGCTCAATATCAAATAGAAGCCAAGAATAACTTTTTTTCGGATTCCAGAGGGTAGTTTGAGCATTGTGTATTCCATTGTATTGTGAGCGGTCAGGCATAGGTAAAACGAATAATCATTCCTTTCAAAGTACTCCTAAATTATCCAAATGTCTATGAGTTGCATATAGCAACAACGTCGTTGCGTGTAAAATTTTTATATCTATTTAATTTTAAAGTAAAAAACTGTACTCATCTGTTCGGTGTTGCTATATACAACGATAACAAATTTTAAGCATATTTGATAACATGTTGAAATTACAAAATAAAATATAAATATATTTATTGGCATGATTCCTGCTTAATAAGAAGATAACAAGGCGAATCAACCATAATTATCAACGCAGTGAAAACTGCACAGCATCAAGAGGGAATAAAAATGGAGACCTATACAAAACCAATCAGCACATGGGACAGAATCATGATGGCTATCACCTTTGCCGAGGCCGGCGAGGCGGAGACAGCAAGAGATATTCTAGACAAGCGCAGCGAAAATCAGCAGCGCCCCGAAACACGGGTCAGAAAGGAATCCGAAAAACGAGCAGAACTGCGGATGTAAAAAATATTTCTTGGTGTAGATGGCCAAAACATAATACCCCAGTCGGACTCTGCAATCCGGCCGGGGTATTCTGTTTTGGACTTGAACTTATATTAATATGATGCTCGGCCTCAGGACATGGTTTGTTTTTTGGCCTGGAACAAGGTAGAATGAGAAGGTTTTCATGGACCAGGAAATCAATCATCATCTCCACTACGAGTGAGGTCAGGACATGGGAATTTTCAGCAGGGGGGGGCAAGAATCCGAGTGCCCCTCCGAGCTGGCGGAATTGAAGGAAGCGGTGCTAAACGCCAGGATGCCAGCGCCGGTCACGACTATCGCCCTCAAAGAGATTGAGAAGCTTGAAAAAACCAGCTCCTCTGCCACCGAGTACACCATCGGCATTAACTATGTCGAATATCTGGCAAGTCTACCCTGGAATAAGGCTACCGAAGATGATCTGGACATAGAGAAAGCCCTGAACGTCCTGAACCGCGAGCACTTCGGCCTGGTCGACATCAAGGAGCGGCTTCTGGAGCACCTGGCAGTCAGGACCCTGAGACTATCCAGGAAGTTCCGAATACTGGTGGTGGATGACGAGCAGATCACCCGCACCAACTTAAGCCATGTGCTTGTCAAGGACGGTTATCAGGTGACCATTGCTGCCAGCGGCATGGAGGCCTTACAGTTATTTGAAAAAACCAGCTTTGATGTGGTGGTGACCGACTTCAAGATGGAGAAGGTGAGTGGTATGGAGGTGCTCGAAAAGGCCAAGACCAGAGCCCCCAACACCGAGGTAATCATGATCACCGGCTATGCCACTACGCCGACTGCGGTGGAGGCCATGAAAAAAGGGTCGTATCATTTTCTCGCTAAGCCCCTGCAACTCGATCAGCTTCGCACCACTATCCGCGAGGCCCTGGCCGGCAAACAGTTGCAACTGCAGGCCAGAGGACCGGTGCTCTGCTTTGTGGGTCCGCCCGGCACCGGCAAGACCTCGCTGGGCCGGACCATAGCCTGCAGCCTGCAGCGTAAATTCATCCACATCTCCATGGCCGGACTCAAGGATGAGGCGGAAATTCGCGGCCATCGCCGCAGCTATGTGGGGGCTCTGCCGGGCCGAATCATCCAGGAGATCCGCCGGGTGGAATCAAAAAATCCGGTTATCATGCTCGATGAGATAGACAAGATCGGCCAGGACTTCAAGGGCGATCCGGCCTCGGCCCTGCTGGAGGTGCTTGATCACGAACAGAACGCCAATTTTCTGGATCACTATCTGGATGTGCCTTTTGATCTCTCATCTGTCATGTTCATCACCACGGCCAACACGATCGGCCCGATCCCCGCGCCGCTGCTCGACCGCCTGGAGCTCCTGCGTTTCAGTGGCTATACCGAGGAGGAAAAGCTGGCCATCGCTGTCCACCATCTGATCCCGCGGGAGATCGAGGAGGCGGGTCTGGCAGATTTCTCGCCCACCTTTACACTCGAGGCGATCCAAAAGATAATCC
>MGTA01000114.1:3803-6752 GCA_001799225.1 Deltaproteobacteria bacterium RIFOXYD12_FULL_50_9 | reverse complement strand
TGTGATTTCCGTTCCGTTTCCTTTGTTTGTGCGCCTTTGCAGCCTGTTCTGGTGCCTATCACAGCCTGCGTGTGGTTGTGATTTCCGTTCCGCTTTTGGATTACAGGGGTGAGATCGGGCCGATAAGACAACAAAAGGGGTGGTTGTGATTTCCGTTCCGTTTCCTTTATTTATGCGCATTTACAGCCTGTTCAGATGCCTATCACAGCCTGAGCAGGTTGTGATTCCCGTTTCTTCTTGGTTTCCAGGAAGAAAGTGGTTGTGATTCCCGTTCCGTAATCATGATTTCCGTTCCGGGGAAGTTGTGATTTCCGTTCCGAGTGAGTTGTGAATTGCGTTCCGCCAAGCTCTCTGTAACCCTTACAACCATCCACGTTTGCGGGGAGCCTATAGGTTGTTTCTTTTATAGGTATCTTTTTTATAAGAAAAGAAAAATTAGAAAAATGCAAAAAAACAACCTTATCTCCATTATTGCAATTCCAACACCTCCGGATCTCGCCAAAACATTTGGCTACACAAGCCCAGGTCGATACATTGGCTTTTGGTGGGAAGATTGTGGCGACGATCTGTGCGTCAGTGATGGTTTAAAAACCACTTGCGGTATGGAGTTATGTTTCTCTTGGAAAATTTATATGGAGCACCCGGCTATAATACGGTTTTTAAGACCATACAATTTTGGGTGTTCAGGAGTACCCGCTAAACACATATTAATTATCGATCAAAAGCAAAATCGAATAATGGTGGGAACACAAAAGACAGCGTTACAATTTCTCAAAGACAATGCGCCGACATTAAACGCCCAGGAACAACATGCAATGGAAAGTATTTTCCAGCATGTTAACTCGTCCGGGATTGTAGAGTTTGATATTGTTGGTAATAACGCCACAATTCGTAAAAAACAGAAAATGCCTCATGACCCTGTTTTTAAAATTGCTTCAATTTTAAAAGAGAAAAAAGAGGAAAAAGAAGAGCTCGACAAATTGAAGACCTGGTTAGATAAACAAACCAGGCCATTTCAAAAATGAAATTTTAATGCGCAGTCGCCCCTTTTAACAAACTTTTGGACACCCCCCAAACTTCTTAAGTAATTCTTCGATCTTTTCTTTGTCTTGACCTCGCCAAAGCTCTTTTTCTGTTCTGGCTGGCTTGGAAAATATGGAGCTGTATACTTCTCTAAAATCACAAGATAAGACTCTATCTGGAGGCGGGGTTTTTTCCTTAACCGGAGCAAAATCGGTTTTCTTGCTACCTGCTTCCCACCCTCTCGGAGTCAAATGCCATATCGTCCATTCATTACTTGCTGACATACCAATTCACCTCTTATTTTTTGTCCGACAGCCGACACAAATGAGTTTTCCTTGAATTTTTTTATTTCCCCCAAAAAAAATATCTTAAACACATCATCCTCCTGAAAAAGCAATATAGAACTACAAAACTTTTTTCTATATTTGCTCAGAGGATTTTAAAAATGAATACCTCCACCATATTTTATGGGCATATCAAACCTGTTTCAGAAGAAAAATTTATTCATTATGCGCAACTCGCATTCGCCGCTGCAGAGTTGAATATTTATCTTGAAAAGAATATACCAAAATCTGATGTAAAAAATGAAATGCGGTGGTGGTCCAAGTTTTTCCATTTCACCAATCATCCGATGAATCGTATTCTGTTTGCCATAAAAGATAATATGCCAGAGGACGAACAAGAAGAATTAATGCTCTCGATGAGTATGCGGATTTTTGCACTACAAGATATCATTTTTCGGCCAGAATTAGCCGCCTGGGTAAAATATAATAAAGGATTTCCTCGTTTTGTTTCAGTGCATCCCGTAATCTTTAAAACCGCTGCGACCGCACCACTCGGTTTTAACCTGAATTTTTTGGTAGATGTTTTTAGGGATCTGGTAACACAAAACAATCAGTTTGTAGAAAAAAGAGGACAAATCAAAGAAGAAGCATCTCCTAAAAATTTCTATGATATGTTATCTGAGACTTAGAAGGGTATGGCCCCTGGTCGCAATCAAATATCCAATTACACCCGCGATCCATCTTTTGATTCAAGATAGATCGGCCTTGCTTCTTTGAAAGAAAAAAACAGGCCATTCCGAAAACACATATCTACAAATTCACTTCCTTCCTTTCTTTCCCCACCCCAAGAAAAAACAGCTTCTTCCCTTTCTCCCACAGTTCCGGTTTTTCGTTATTCAACCAAGTCAAAAACATTAACAGATTGGCCAGGTCATTCGGAATTTCCTGTGTGCCAGTACGATATGAAACGATAGTGCGTAATGTTTTCCCAAATACCTGACAGATTTGATAATTTTTCAACTTCAACGCCTTCTGTAACGCTTTAAATTCTTCTTTCTCCATGACGAAAAACCTCTTTTTGTTCCGGGACGGTCAAAATACCCCATTTCCCTTGTTTCAAACGACTGCCGTTTTTAAAAAATATTGCGGCTGAGTCTGCGGTAGGTGGGCCGCTTTCCCCTAAAGATTTATTTTTTTTAGGTTTTTGCTTTTCCAAAACCAGTTTTCTAAATCTTTAGCCTCTCTCTGGCCGGATTAAACAACATAAAGAAAAAACAGGCAACAAAAAAGGAAATAATTGCGCTTTTTTGTTGCGTTACCCGATATAAACGGGTAAGATATAGCCATCAAATGAAAGATAGTTTGTTGCTTCATACCCCACAATACAACAGGAGGAAACGAAAATGGGATTCAGTAAATTTGGAAAATTGCTTGAAGGAAAAGGTGATCTCGCATCCATGCAATTAACCTTTTCGATGATCGACGCAACTACAATGTCGATTATGACCGCCTTTCGTACCGGCAAAGATATTGTTGGTGTGCCTTTGGTGATCACCGGCAGTTTTGAAGAAATCAACAAGGAATTTTTTGCCACGGTAGCTGGCTATCAGGCCAAACTTGACGGGTTCAGGTCGAACATGGA
>MGTA01000114.1:447-3793 GCA_001799225.1 Deltaproteobacteria bacterium RIFOXYD12_FULL_50_9 | reverse complement strand
GCTGAGTTCAAGGCGGCAGAAGAAGCGGCAAAGAAGAAGATTGCAGACAAAAAGGCTTCTGCCTCTGCAAAAAGCCCTGTTAAGCCGGTTGTAACTTCCATCCCCAAAAAGGCTGAGTCTAATGGTAGCGAACCAGTAGGAGTTCAGCGAGGTCTTTTTGCGACTCTTTCTTCTAAGGCTGATGCAGGTATAGCCGCAGAGGGGGAAGGGGAGGGTGATGGCGAGAATACAGAAGGCTTCACCGAGGAAGTTGAAACCGCAGATGAATTGGAGGTATAGATCATGGCCTTACAGGTAAGCGGGTTGCCCCGCAAGTTTGAAATAAAAGTGGGTGGAACAATCACCACAGTAGATGATCCGAATCCTTCTTTGACCCCAGAGAATGTCAGGGATTTACTGGCTGTCACCTATCCAGAAATAACTTCTGGTTCTGTTCAGGGGCCAGAAATGAAAAAGGATTGTGTTCTCTACAAGATTACATCGGTTGTTGGAGTGAAAGGATGAAACTGACCATCTGGTTTGAGCAACCTGTTTCTACTAAAACGATTGTTCCTAAAATTTTAAGGGATCGTCGGGATTTTTTTCAGCAGGTTTCATCTGTGTTCAGCCATAACGAAACCGAATTTAACGGGGGAACTAATCGTGAACAGCGGATTGTTGATCCCCTGATGATAGAGTTGTTGCCATGAACGAAACGCTTTTATCACAGCTTGCGCCAAGTTTGCCGTGGACTTCCGTGAAGTTCCGACAGGGGCATATCTCTGAGGCCCAGGTCAAAGAGTTTGGCCAAATAGCGGTGCAGGTAAATCCTGATTTGTTATCGTTAGATGTCCCAAAACGGTCGGGCTTTGAAACAGTTCTGGGAATGGCTGTTGGGGAATTTTTTAAACACGATCTTGTGTTAATCGAGAAAGATGAATCTTTTGTTGTCTCCAACCAAATTGATTTTGGATTAGACAACGGTGAATTTCCTCTTATTGCTGATGCCAGTTATGTTGTGAAGTTGTGTTCAGATGGCCATCGAGATTTAGCTCGGAGACTTACAATCGCCATTTGCTTGGTTGATGGGTTTCGGTTCGATTATTTTTTAGATTGGTGGATGGAGAGTATCGAGGAAATGGCCGCAGACTTAGACGAGGACGAGACAGAAGAAGATGAAAGAACTTTTGCCAAAGAGAGAATCGCAGATTTACAAGCCATCAAGGTTGCTGGCCGAATGTTTGGAAAATTTGATCGAATTATTTCCCGCTCCAAAGGAAGCGAGTTTCTGATCCGTTTTCGGCAAGAGATTGAGGCATGGCATCCTGAGCCTTCCACCAGCGAAGAAGCATGGAAGTCTTGGATCGTTGAAGTGATTTGCTGGCATACAAAATTCTCTAAAACCTTGTCGAATATGCCTATTCAAGATGAAGATAGTGGGGGAGTCCAGTGGCAAGAATTAATTGGTTTTGGATGGGCGAATGATACCTTCTGGGAGGAATACGATGGGATGATTAATTCCCGTTTTGAGGGGGAGGGCATTGCGGCACCTGGTCTTATCAGAGTTACAAAAGAGGATGTTCTTTCCGCGAGGGCAATAACTGAAAATTATCAGGATGCTTTTGCCGGTTTGTGCCGGATCATTCATGGTTTTAATGACATAAAGGAAAATTGCAATGTCTGATATTCATTTTGAAAAACCATCTGATTATACTTTGTCCCAAATAATCAGCGTGTACGAGGCTCGACGTGGTGGGACTCCATATTTAGAAACCCATAAGGTGTTATCTGGTTCCAAAGGGATGATGCTTGGGGCGGGAAAACCATTAACCAAAAAAATATTGAATGGTTTGTTGGCCGTAATCATCGGAAAAGAATCTTTGCGGCCAACAGGGTATATCCCTCAAGATGTGCTGGCGTTTGCTCAAGATGTTGCAGGGGAATCGAATTTCGCTTTCTGGCTTCCTCCTTGCAAGGCGGTCTTGCATCACTCCAAAATCAGCAAGCCCTTGGTGGTTCCATATCCGGGGCTGGTTTTTTTCGAGAACAGGGGTTCTCTGTCTGTGTTTGTGGTTAAGGGTGGTCAACGGCCCACACTGGATACCCCGTTGTATCAGCCGCCATTTTGGAATGTCAATCGTCATACGGGTTCTGTCTGTACCGGCAACTGTAAGCGGCCTAATAAATTGGCCAGTCTTTTGGATCGAATTGAGGGTTGGAAAGCACTTTGGTTCAAGTCAGAATTTACGCATGATCTAAATGAAGAGTATGGCAAAACGACTCTGGGCAAACTCTGGCAGGGGCTTGATAACAAAAACAAATTTCCAGAAAAGATTTTACAGGACGCAAATAAGACACTTCGTTTCGTGCTGAACAGTACGGGGTTAGCGTAAGGAGGAGAGAAGCATAATATGACAACCTACCACTATGTTGTCCCAGAGATTTTAAATCCCACCCATCCGGTGACAGTCCATCTTGTTGGTGTCGGTGGCACTGGCTCCATGATTTTGTCGGAACTCGGACGTATTGACAAAGGGCTTCGTGCTTTGGGGCATCCTGGCCTCTTTGTTGTTGCCTTTGACCCTGATACCGTCAGCGAGGCCAATGTTGGGCGACAACTGTTTGCCACACAAGATATTGGATGTAACAAGGCTCGATTGCTGGTGGAGCGTGTAAACCGCTTTTATGGGCTTGCTTGGGAGTCCATACCTTATGAATATAGTGTGGCTCAACTATCGACTCTCCCGCAGATTTTGATTACCGCTGTAGATACCGGCAAAGCACGGCAAAAAATTGGGGCGGCACTCAAAACTCGTTTCCCGCAAAGAACAACGAAAAGCCCTCTTTATTGGCTTGATGCTGGTAATCGTGCCGCTGATGGTCAGGTGGTTCTTGGGTGTATGGGTAAGATCAAGCAACCAAGCAAGGGAGCTGTTGCTCGGTTGGAAACCATTGTTGATCTGTTTAATCTGGAAAGTCTTGATGCCGAGCAGGATCAGGGGCCGTCATGCAGTTTGGCTGAGGCTCTTGATCGCCAAGACCTCTTTATCAATCGGGCAATGGCGACCTTTGCTGGTGATCTGCTCTGGAAGATGTTTAGAGAGGGTCGTCTGGCAATCCACGGTTGTTTCATCAATCTGGCCGCTTTTCGGGTGAATCCGTTGCCAGTTAAGAGGGTTGTCATTCAGAAGCAAAAGAAGGCGGCATAAAAACGGCTGTTGACTGCCGTATCTTAAAAAGAAGGGGGGAAGGGCGAGAGGCATAGAAAACGGTACAGGGGGGCGTTTAAAGCACTTTTAAGAGCAATTCTTCGGGTCTGGATTTTTCTTAAAGAACGGTATTGGTTTGTTTAAACCATAAAAAAGGC
>MGTA01000114.1:262-414 GCA_001799225.1 Deltaproteobacteria bacterium RIFOXYD12_FULL_50_9 | reverse complement strand
TAGTTGTTTTCAAAAAAAATAGAAAATGAGGGGCGATATGGGCGGGAAGGGTCGAGGTTGTGCTGTGCCGGTTCGTATGGAGAGTCTTAACGAGGCAAGAGCCAGATGGTTGGAGGTTCAGCCCGACGCTGAAATGGTGGAACCCGACAAGA
>MGTA01000114.1:0-239 GCA_001799225.1 Deltaproteobacteria bacterium RIFOXYD12_FULL_50_9 | reverse complement strand
GAACAATATGTAGAGACAGGAGGTAATCAATGTCCTTTTTGTCGATCAAGTTCTTTGAATGTGGGAAGTTGGAATCCCGAAGTGACAGCGCAAGATATTTCCTGCGGTGATTGTGTGCGTATTCCGGCGAAAGCGGCCAGTCGAACCGAAGTGATGGCGGCCATCGTTCCGCTGTGAAAGCGGCCACCATTCCGGTGATTCCGGCCAGTGACGAGAGAGAGTCTCAGGGTGTGTATTTT
>MGTA01000113.1:18274-20875 GCA_001799225.1 Deltaproteobacteria bacterium RIFOXYD12_FULL_50_9 | reverse complement strand
TTCTCGATAGTGATAATGGTGCATAGTTTCAGCTGTTTCTAATAGGTTATAGTTGATGGAATATTACAATTACAAATATCCTGTTTTTAGCGTAGGGGCGCGGTCCTCGCGCCCGTTTTTTGGGCATCATGACCCTGCCCCTACGATTATTTAACAACCTCGTACCGCACTTCGGCAGAGGGCGGACTTTCGTTCGGCGGATCTTGCCGGTCTATGGCAGTAATCATGTAGTACCAGACCGTCTCCCCGGCCGGCAGATGCTCGTCGAGGTAACTTAATGTATTGGCGGCTACCGAGTCAAGCAGAACAGGGTTTGGCGCCTTGTCCAGCCGCCGGTAAATCCGGTATCCGGCAATATCTCTATCCGTCCCGAAACTCCAAAATAATTTAATTCCCTTATCTACTCTTATCTTAATAAGATCTCGCGGCGTTGCCGGGAACGTCAGGTCTTTGACCTTTACGGGAGCAACCGGAGCTGCCTGAACCAATGGAACCTGCCAGACAAAGGAGATCAGATTGGAATCCTTGCTGATCATCTGCCAGCCGGCCACTGAACGGACCTTATAGAGGTAGCGGTAACCGGGCCGCACATCCGGATCCCGATAGGTAACCGTGCTCTCCTTGGCGCCGAAACGTTTGGGGACCAGACTTCGCACCGCTACTGCCTTGTTGAAGGTGAGCGGACACCCCTCACAGAAATCGGCAACCGGATATTCGGCCTTGAGCAGCTCGAACTCCTCTACCTTGTCCAGCCGGACACCCCCCTCAGAGAGATCGGGCCGGGACCAGGAGAGGATGACCCCATGTTGATCAATGTGATAATTAAGGTCCATAATCGGCCTGGGCAGCACAGTCAGCGGCGGCACAAGCGGGGTCTTTTTGCCGCAGCCGGCCATGGTACCCAGAAGGATAAGCCCCAGAAGCAGGAGCCACGGCAAGGAGATCCGGCTCAGGGCATGGCCACCGGCAAAGGTGAACGGGACTCTGCTCATAACGACCGAGCAGCCAGGGTTTGTTCGGCTTTTGCCAACGCCTCACTCACTCTGGTCGGCGAGGTGCCTCCGAAGGAGAGCCTGCTCCGGCTTGATCCCTCCGGGGTGAGCAGTGCGAAGATATCTTCCGCAATAACAGCGGAAAAAGTTTGCAGCTCCCCGAGGCTCAAATCGGTCAGCTCCTTACCTGCCGCAACACAGGCGGCAACAGCGTTGCCGACAATACCATGCGCCGTCCGGAAGGGGATCTGTTTGCCGACCAGGTAGTCGGCCAAATCAGTAGCGGTGAGAAAACCGGCAGCGGTCGCTTGCATCATACGGTCACGGTTAAAGGTAAGATTACCGAGCATCTCGGCACTGATGGCCAGACAGTGACTGACGGTATCAGCGGCGTCGAAGATCTGTTCCTTATCCTCCTGCAGATCGCGGTTATAGGTGAGGGGCAACCCTTTAAGCAGGGTCAGAAGCGCCATAAGGCTGCCGATGACCCGACCGCTTTTGCCACGGATCAGTTCCGGGATATCCGGGTTTTTCTTCTGAGGCATGATGCTGCTGCCCGTGCAGAAGCTGTCGGCAAGGGTGACAAACCTGAACTCCTGACTCGACCAGAGGACAAGCTCCTCGGCCAGCCGGCTCAAGTGGATCTGGATAATCGCGCAGCAGGAGACAAATTCAATAGCAAAATCCCGGTCGCCGACCGTGTCCATGCTGTTGGCGGTGATGGTCGGGAAGCCCAGCTCGCGGGCCACGTATTCCCGGTCAATCGGCAGCCCGGTACCGGCCAGCGCTGCCGCGCCCAGCGGCATGACATTGATCCGCTTACGGCAGTCGAGCAACCGATCCCGATCACGTTCAAACATCTCGTAATAGGCCAGCAGGTGGTGGGAGACCAGCACCGGCTGGGCCCGCTGCAGATGGGTATAGCCGGGCATGATCGCCCCGAGATTCTGGCGGGCCTGGGCAACAAAGGCCCGCTGCAGGCCGGAGAGCAGGGCGATCAGCCGGTCGGTCTCTTCCCGGAGATAGAGCCGGATGTCCAGGGCGACCTGGTCATTGCGACTGCGGGCGGTGTGCAACTTCTCTCCGGCCGACCCGATCTTGTCGACCAGGGCTTTTTCGATGTTCATGTGGATGTCTTCAAGTTCCGGACGGAAGATGAAGCGGCCAGCCTCGATCTCCTGAAGAATGTCGGTGAGTCCCTGCCCGATCAGCCGACCTTCTTCCGCTGAGATTATCCCCTGCTTGGCCAGCATGGCGGCATGGGCCATACTGCCGGCAATATCGTGGCGATAGAGACGGGCGTCAAAGTGAATCGAGGCGGTAAAGGCTTCGACCGTAGCGGCTGTCCGCTCGGTGAAACGACCGCCCCACAGCTTTTGGGATGCCTGGTCTGTCGGATTGTTCAAGGGCTTGCTCATGATTATTCGTTTATGACACTCACGATTGCCGCCGTTCAGTCAAGGCGTTTATCTTCAGGCGCAAGGCATTCAAACGGATAAAACCGCCGGCATCGGCCTGGGTATAAACGGCGTCTTCCTCGAAGGTGGCAAAACTCTCCTGGTAGAGGGAATTGGCGGATTTCCGGCCAACCGCCATGCAACTGCCTTTG
>MGTA01000113.1:15279-18266 GCA_001799225.1 Deltaproteobacteria bacterium RIFOXYD12_FULL_50_9 | reverse complement strand
AAGCCGGACAACGCCGTTCACCCTCTCCTGGGTTACGTCCATGGTCTTTTGCAGCAACTGCATCTCGGGCGAGAACCAGAAGCCGTTATAGATCAGGGTAGCGTATTGCGGAATCAGGCTGTCCCTGATCTTCATGACCTCGCGATCCAGGGTGATGGTTTCAAGATCCCGATGGGCAATGCGCAGGAGGGTACCGCCCGGGGTCTCATAGACACCCCGAGATTTCATGCCGACAAAGCGGTTTTCGACCATGTCGAGCCGGCCGATCCCGTGGCCGCCGCCCAACCGGTTGAGGCGGACCAGCATGGCGGCCGGCGCCAACTGCTCGCCGTTTACCGCCACCGGGTTACCCTGCCGGAATTCGACCTCGATGTATTCCGGTTTGTCCGGCGCCGCTTCGGGTGCCACAGTCATTTTAAACATATCACTATCCGGCTCACGCCAGGGGTCTTCGAGGATGCCGCCCTCATAACTGATATGCAGGAGATTCTCATCCGAGCTGTAGGGCTTGGCCTTGGTAACCGGCACCGGGATGTTGTGCTGGGTAGCATAGTCCATCAGCCGGGTGCGCGAGGTCAGATCCCAGATCCGCCAGGGCGCGATGATCGTCAATCCCGGGTTCAAGGCAATGTAGGTCATTTCAAAACGGACCTGATCGTTGCCCTTGCCGGTGGCGCCATGACTGACGGCGTCAGCCCCTTCTGCAACGGCGATCCGCACCTGTTCTTTGGCGATCAGCGGCCGGGCCAGCGATGTGCCCAACAGGTATGACCCCTCGTAGACGGCATTGGCCCGAAAGGCCGGAAATACATAGTCGCGGACAAAGACCTCCCGGAGATCAGAAATAATCACCTTTTCAGCGCCGGTGGCCATGCCCTTGGCCCGGACCTTATCCCACTCCTCCTGCTGACCGATGTCAGCGGCATAGGCGACAACCGGACACTCATACTGTTCGATGAGCCATCTCAGGATAACCGAGGTATCAAGACCGCCGGAATAGGCGAGGACAATTTTTTTAATATTCTGAGCCATGCGTGCTTCCTGAAGATAATTGTGGTTATTTGAGATGGGTCAGCAGAATCGCCTTGTGGATATGCATCTTGTTTTCCGCCTGATCAAAGGCCACACAGCGCGAACTTTCGAGGACTTCATCGGTGATCTCTTCACCCCGATGGGCCGGAAGACAGTGGAGAACGATACTGTCCGCCTTACCCGCGGCCAGCAGAGCGCTGTTCACCTGGTAAGGGGCAAAATGCGCCAGCCGCATCGCCTCCTCGCCCTCTCTGCCCATGCTGGTCCAGACATCGGTGTTGATCACGTCGGCATCGCGGACAGCCGCCACCGGATCCCGCACCAATTCGATCGGGCATCTCGCTTCCCGGCGGGCCGCAGCCAGAATCGCCGGGTCCGGTTCAAAGCCTTCGGGACAGGCCAGGGTCAGTTTAAACCCGATCCTGCCGGCGGCCTCGATCCAGGAGTTGGCCATATTATTACCATCACCCACCCAGGCGATGTTGAGCCTCTCGATATCCCCTTTACACTCGATCACGGTCATTATATCGCTTAAAATCTGACAGGGGTGATGGAGGTCGGTCAGGGCATTGATCACCGGCACACTCGAATAGCGAGCCAGTTCAAGAACAATCTCCTGACCAAAGGTCCGGATCACCAGGCCGTTAACATAACGGGCCATCACCCGGGCCATGTCTTTCAGGGGCTCATTTCTGGCGAGCTGGGTATCCCGACCGGAGAGATAGACGACCTGACCGCCGAGGCCGTACATGGCTGTTTCGAACGAAACCCTGGTACGGGTCGACGGCTTTTCGAAGATCAGCCCGATGGTCTTGCCGGCCAGATAAAGATGACGAACTCCGGCGGCGGCTTCCTTTTTTAAGGAGTCGGCGAGCCGCAAATAGCCGGCCAACTCCTCCCCGGTAAAATCCCTGAGCGCAAGTAGATGGGTAGACATAGTCCTTATCTCAAAAAAAATGCCGGCCCAATCATTGCCGGGCGTTTCTTACTGTTATAAAACTGTGCGGCGGCAATATTGAGCCAAAGGCGAATCAATACATCAAATCGATATTTTTGCAAATATTTTTTGCTTCAAGGTTACTACAACCTAAGCCCCGACGAATTCGCCGAGCACCTTATCCAATACTGCGATGAACTCGTCAATTTCCGCCTTACTTACTACCAGAGGCGGGATGCAGCGCAGGACCGAGTTGCCCGCGAAGTTCAACAGGACACCCTTCTCGAATAGCCTGTTGATAATGGCCGGGCCATGCACCTGAGCAGCCGGCTGCAGAGTCAGCGCCTGAATCAGGCCGACACCCCTGACCCCTTGGGCAATGGTCGGATAGCGGCGAGCAATCTCGGCGAGACAGCCGGCAAGATAGGCGCCTTTTTCGCGAACCGCGGCCAGAAAGCCCTCAGCCAGCATGGTTTTTACACAGACCACGGCAGCGGCGCAGACAATCGGGTTGCCGCCGAAGGTCGAGGCGTGCGAACCCGGGTCAAAGGCGACCGCCACCTCCTCTCTGGCCAGCATGGCGCCGATCGGCAGACCATTGGCCAAGGCCTTGGCCGAGGTCATGATATCAGGGGTGACGCCGAACTGCTCATAGGCAAACAGTGTGCCGGTTCTGCCCATCCCCACCTGAACCTCGTCAAAGATAAGCAGAAGCTTACGGCTATCACAGAGATCCCTGATCGCCTTGAGGTATTCCCGGCCCAACGGCCTGACGCCGCTCTCACCCTGGAGCGGCTCGCAGAGAATAGCGCAGGTCCGGTCGGTGATCAGGTTTTCGAGAGCCGCCATGTCGTCGAAAGGCGCATGCCGAAAACCCTCGGGCAACGGTTCGAAACCTTTGTGAAACTTCTGCTGGCCGGTGGCGGCAACGGTCGCCAGGGTGCGGCCGTGGAAAGAGCCTTCGAGGGAGATAATCTCATAACGGCCCGGCCCGGACGCCTTGCGGGCCAGTTTGATG
>MGTA01000113.1:8769-15090 GCA_001799225.1 Deltaproteobacteria bacterium RIFOXYD12_FULL_50_9 | reverse complement strand
CCCTGCCTTCGCTGTCTTTAAGCCGGCAGCCGCTTCCTTCCACCATTACTGCCGGGAATCTGCCATAGGTGTTCATGAACACCCTGCCACTCTGTTCTATGATGTTTTGATTCATTTGACTATCTCCGTACCAACACCCTGATCAGTGAATATCTCAAGCAGGACCGCATGCTCTGCTCGGCCATCGATAATGTGGGCTTTGGGAACCCCGGCGGCCAGCGCCTCAAGACAACATCTGATCTTGGGGATCATGCCGCCCTTGGCAATGCCGGTGCTGATCATGCTTTCCGCTTCCTGACTGTTCAGCGAGGGGATGAGCTTACCGTCGGCACCCTTGACGCCTTCGACATCGGTGAGGAGGATGAGCTTGGCGGCCTTGAGATGAGCGGCCACCGCGCTGGCCACCAGGTCGGCATTGATGTTGTAAACCTGGCCATCTGCACCGACGCCGACCGGGGCAATCACCGGGATAAAGTTCTGGGAGTCGAGGGTGTGGAGGATCTCAGGATTGACATGGGTAACCTCACCGACCCGGCCAAGATCGATCAGTTCCGGCGGGGTATTCTCTGCCGGACTTTTCATAACCGTCATCTTTTTGGCCTGGAGCAGGTCCCCGTCCCGGCCGGAGAGACCGACCGCCTTGCCGCCATGCAGATTAATCAGGCCGACGATCTCTTTGTTGACCTTGCCGACCAGCACCATCTCCACCACATCCATGGTTTCGCTGTCGGTCACCCTGAGGCCCTGCACATAGCTGGGCTTGATGTTCATCTGCTCAAGAACGCGGTTGATCTGGGGCCCGCCGCCGTGCACCACCACCGGGTTTATCCCGATGTACTTCATGAGAATAATGTCGAGGGCGAAATTTTTCTTCAGTTCTTCATCAACCATAGCATGGCCACCGTACTTGATCACGATGGTCTTGTTACAAAACTCCTTGATATAAGGCAGTGATTCAATGAGCGTTTTGGCCTTATCAATGCTTGTTTTCATGGCAGACCTTCTTTAAGAGTTGTGAGTTGTCCGAAAAAAGATAAATTTTACTTGTCGGGTCGAAATATGTAAAGAGCATGTTGCAGGGTCGACAAACTTTACTTTGTCGTCAACAGCCGGTATGATGCTCAACAGTCAACATATATCTCTGAGGCCCTGCGGAGTAATATTTACTATAGATATTTTAAAAAGCCATTTTACTATGAATTTATTCAATAAATTATTTCTGCAATTTATCTTGCCGGGATTTTTCCTGCTGCTGGCAGGAACAACCGCCACCGCTGCCGACCAGTTGAATATTAAGCCCAAGAATGCCGGCTTACCGGTTTTAATCGAGGCAGACCGCATGGAATCCGAGATGGGCAAGGATGCCGTTGTGGTGTTTTCCGGCCGGGTTGAAGCCAAGCAAGGTGATCTGGTCATGCACTCAGATCAAATGCGGGTATTTTATGCAACTGACGATAACAACAAAAATGACATCAAAACAACCCCGCCCCAGGACCAGATAGCCGCCCCTCAGAAAATCCAGAAACTGGTCGCCACCGGCAATGTCGAGATTATCCAGGAGAATTGGATTGGCACGAGTGACACTCTGGAGTACTCGGAGGTCGAGAGAAAAGTAGTGCTGATTGGTAACGCCAAGGTCAGGCAGGATAACAACATTGTAGTAGGTGAGACGATAGTGCATTATCTTGACGAAGGCAAAAGCATTGTCCAACGCGGCAGCGGCCAGGGTCAAAGGGTTAAGGCCCTGCTCTTTCCGAACGCCCCCCAAAATGGCGATAAAGCTGATGCACCAAAGTAGCGATTTGATAAAGCAACGGATGTAATATTTTTTTGCAGGGGTTATTGGCTTGGCTATACTTGAAACCCGCAACATCGCTAAACAGTATATGAATCGCCGAGTAGTGGACGGCATCAGCCTTACAGTCAAAACAGGTCAGGTTGTCGGCCTGCTTGGTCCGAACGGTGCAGGGAAAACCACCTCTTTTTATATGATTGCCGGCTTTGTCCGACCCGATTCCGGCAGTATTATGCTGGATGACACTGACATTACCGCCCTTCCCATCCACAAGCGCGCTTTAAAAGGCATATCATATCTGGCTCAGGAGTCGTCGGTTTTTAAAAAACTGACCGTTGAAGAGAATATCCGGATTGTTCTGGAACCATCCGGCCTGAATCGCCAGCAGATTAAAGAACGGATTAATACCCTGTTTGATGAATTAAAGATTGGCCATCTGGCAAAAAACCGGGCATATTCCCTTTCCGGTGGTGAACGCCGACGGGTCGAAATCATGCGCGCCCTGGCCATGAAGCCGCGCTTCATCCTGCTTGATGAGCCATTTGCCGGAATAGATCCATTGTCGGTTGCCGACCTGCAACAGATAATCCAGGAGCTGAAGGAGAAAGGACTTGGTGTCCTTATCTCAGATCACAATGTCCGCGAAACCCTGTCGGTCTGTGATTACGCCTATATTGTCAATCACGGCAAGATTCTCACCAGCGGTAACGCCGAATCGATTGTGCAGAATGAGGAGGCCAGAAGGCTGTATCTTGGTAAAAATTTTAGCCTATAACGTAAAGGCCGGGCAGCCGAACTGCAACCGAACCCGGCTAAACGGGATTCCCCTCAAGGGGGGACTGAACAGAGTAAGGAACCGTAAAGGAGTGGCCGGAATTGTCCAAGTTATTTTTTGACGGCTTCTAAAAACCTGAACAGTTGCTTTTTTTCTTGATAAAATAGGGGCTATTCCTGGTATATTAAAATGAAGAACTCCTCAGGGTATCGCTTCTTGGTGATTGCTTGCCGATTACCCGAAGGCACGGCTCCACTCCAGCAAGCTTCATGACTTCTCTTTTGACAGGTGCTATGACGTAATGATTCTCGAACTAAGGCAACAGCTCAAATTGGCGCAGCAGCTGGTAATGACTCCCCAGCTCCAGCAGGCGATTAAGCTACTTCAGCTTTCGAGACTCGAACTTGTGGCAACCGTGCAGCAGGAGCTTGAACAGAACCCGGCTCTTGAGGAGTTGTCCTCCTCTTCGGATGTCGATGATGATCTTGAAACAGGCCAGGATGCCAATGCTAACGGTTCGGAACTGGAGCTGCCCTTCCTCGACAGGACCGTAGAAATCAATATGGACAGCGGCACATCCCTGCGAGAGATTGACTGGCAGGACTATGCCAATGAATACGAGCCGCCTTCCCAGCAAAAAAATCGCGACAGTTCAGATCAGCCCTCCCGCCTTGATATCCTGACAAAAAAACCTAATCTGCAAACCCATATGCAATGGCAATTGAGCCTGTCCGGCTATACGGATGAAGAGAAGGAGGTCGGCCAGTACATCATCGGCAATCTGAACGTCAATGGTTTTCTGGACGTAGATGCAGCGGATATCGCCAGGAGTACGGATTCAAGCATCGAAATGGCCGAGAGAATGATTACTGAGATCCAACAGATGGATCCGGCCGGGGTCGGAGCCCGCAATGTCAAAGAGTCACTGCTGCTTCAACTTGATCGCCTCGGCTTAAAAAACTCGCTCGCCGCCATGATCGTTCGGGAGTGTATCCACTATCTCGAAACAAAAAATTATGCTGCCGTGGTCAAGGCAACCGGCCACAATCAAGAGCAGGTAATGGCGGCTATTAAAATTGTGATCAGCCTTGATCCTTATCCCGGCAGCCAGTACTCTGACGAGGATCCCCAATATATTACCCCTGATGTCTACATCCATAAAATTGGCGACGACTTTGTCATTCTGCTGAATGAAGACGGCCTGCCTCGTCTGAAGATAAGTTCCTATTACAAGGAGATCCTGAAAAAGGATTCCAAGACTTCAGTGTCTGCCAAGGACTATATTCAGGACAAGCTCCGTTCCGCGGCCTGGCTGATCAAGAGCATCCAGCAGCGCCAACGGACAATCTACAAGGTGGTGGAGAGCTTAATCAAATTTCAGCACGACTTTCTGGAAAAAGGCGTCGCCCATCTTAAACCTCTGGTCCTGCGTGATGTCGCCGATGATATCGGTATGCATGAATCGACGATCAGCCGGGTCACCAGCAACAAATATGTTCATACCCCTCAGGGCACCTTTGAACTGAAATATTTCTTTAACTCCTCAATCGAACAAAAAAACGGCGATGCGCTCTCCTCCGAAAGCATCAAGAATCGGATACGAAGCATTGTGCAGGCGGAAAGCCCGGTTAAACCCTTGAGCGATCTTGATATTGCCCTGGTCTTCCAGCATGAGGGCATTAAACTTGCCAGGCGGACAGTGGCAAAATACCGTGAACAGTTGAATATCCTGCCGTCGAAATTCCGTAAAAAACCTAAATGGAATAAGTAGCAGAATGGATGGTTTGTTCGGTCAATCCGGTGTCTTACGGGTTCTGCCTTCCCTTAAGGCAGCGAGCAAAAAGGATGTGCTGGCCGAGCTGTTGGAACCTGTGCTGGCTGAACTCGGCTCAATCCAGGCATCCGAGGTATATCAAGCTATTATTAATCGGGAAAGGTTGGGTGCCACCGGCATCGGTCAAGGCGCGGCGCTGCCGCATGCCTTGATCGCCGGTTTTGCCAATCATCTTGCAGTGTGCGGCCGAAGTGGGGCCGGCGTCTCTTTTGATGCTGCGGACGGCAAGCCGATTCACTTCTTTTTGTTGTATCTTGCTCCGATCGGAGCCGGAACAACCTACCTTCATTGTCTCGCAATGCTTGCCGGTTTTCTTAGAAGTGCGCATGTTCAGGCAAGATTACTGGCGGTTAGAGATGCCAAGGCAATTCAGGCCATCCTCGACGAATTTTTTTTAATCCGTTAATGACCGCAGGTGGAAAATTAAGAAATGGCTACCTGACCGCTGTTCATAACCCCTCCCGACCTCCCCTTATCTTAAGGGGAGGAGAAGTATTCCCCCTCTTAAGTTAAGAGGGGGTTAGGGGGCGTTATGATGATAGCCGTAAGTAGTTAACCTAATAAATAACAGTCACCCAACAGGAAAATATGCAATGCTTAGACGACTGCTGAAAATCAATACGATTATGCTGTTTTTTTCATTATCAACTCTTTACTGGTCAGAAGCTGCAATTGCGGCAGGCATTAAATACAAGGTGGCCATTCTGCCGGTGGAGATCAATGCCAACCAGAAGCTTGACTATCTCAGCAGCGGAGTGCGGGAGATGCTGGCCAGCCGATTGGCTGCCGGGAACGAGGTTGCGGTTCTTGAGAGATCAGTTGTCGACCAGGCGATTTCATCCGGCAGGCGATCCGGCCCATCCATGACATTAGCGGAGATTATTGAACTAGGAAAAGCTCTTGATGCCAATCAGATTGTCTCCGGCAGCATCCTAAGCCTGGGCGGCGGCATGAGTCTGGATTTCCGTGTCTATTCCGTGACTGCCAATGAGGCAACTTTTGAGAGCTTTTTTGCCACCGTGCCGAGTGAAGCAGAGATCATCGCCGCCATCGACCGCCTGGCTGTGCAGATCGCCGAAAAAAAATTCGGCTTGGCTCTGAGTGCCGGTCCGGCGCTGACAGTTCCCGTGGCCGACCCTACCATGACTGCATCAACACCCAGTCAAACCGCCCATCCCGACAAGGCATACAGTATAGCCGCCAGACCGGAAATCCCCGGCACTCCTCAACCTGCCGCCCTGCCGGCATTTATCGTTCCTTTTACTAAAAGCCAGAACCTCGACTATGAGTTGCAAGCCATGGATGTTGGCGATATAGACGCCGACGGCCAGGATGAAGTTGTGGTGGCTTTAAAGACCGCAATCATCATCTACAAACGTCAAGAAAACACGCTAAAAGAGCTGACCAAGCTGCCGCTCAATTCCCGCTATCGGGTGCATGGCGTCTTCATTGCCGACCTCAATGCCGATAACCGCCGGGAGATCTATATCAGCGCCGCCGACCATCTCAGACCGAACTCCCTGGCCGTTGAGTGGCTGGATGGCAAGTTGCAGGTGATTTTCAAGGATGCGCCCTACTACCTCAAACCAATAAATATTCCCGGCACCGGTATGATTCTGGCCGGCCAGCGGGGTGGATTCAAGGCCGCGATTGAGCCGGGGATCTACCGAGTGCAACAGGAGGGGGGGAAACTGCTTGAAGAGGAGCGCATCAAGTCTATTCCGAGTGAGCTCAATCTATTCAATTTTGCCTTTGCAGATCTGGACGGAGACAGCCGGTCTGAAATTGTCGCTATCGACTCATTTGATTCTCTCAGGGTTTTTGACCCGGACGGGAAACCGCTCTGGACCGGCGGCGAATACTTCGGTGGGGTGACCCGCTATATCGGCGGCGGCAGTGATTATGAGGTGCCGTCCG
>MGTA01000113.1:5122-8758 GCA_001799225.1 Deltaproteobacteria bacterium RIFOXYD12_FULL_50_9 | reverse complement strand
GGCGGCAGTGATTATGAGGTGACGTCCGGCGCTGACGGTCAACCTGAAATGATCTATATTCCCTCCCGGCTGATTGTTGCCGATCTCAACAACGATGGCCGCGCCGATGTCGTGATCAAAAAGGATCTGGGAGACTCTTCACGCCTGCTCAAGAGCTCCCGCAAATTTCCAAACGGCGCGATCGATGCCCTCTCCTGGAACGGCATTGCGCTCACCTCCATCTGGTCTTCCGGCAAGATTGACGGCTACATCGCCGACTATCAGGTACGACCGGCCGTTTCCGGCAATGCCGATCCCCAGAAGAGAGGGGTCTTGCATCTCGGCCTGGTCATAAGCGAAAGAGGTCTTTTCTCATCGGCCACCAGCACGGTTTTGTTCTATCCGGTACCGTTCAGCGACAAGTGAGATTTGATTTGCTTGAAATTACACTCTCAGAGAAGATATTATTACTGTCTATATCCCTTCTCCGCCGAAATTTAAAAATCCTTATGAACGAGGTTAGTCATGAACGAACAGTTGGGTAGGTTGGGTAGAGGAACGAAACCCAACATTTATTGACGTTGAAAAATGGCAATATTGTCTGTATTCCGGCACAAAGCTTGTTGGGTTTTACCCATCAATGGGGTACTGAACAAAGCGCGTTGCTCAACCCAACCCACCGGTTACCTACTGTAATGATCGACATGACAAGTACCTCCTCCGTCAAGATTTAAGTTCGTTCGGTGGGCAATACTGCCTGCCCACCTACATCTACCGATTTGAACCCAGGGTAAATCGCTTCAAGGCTTTCAAGTCACGCGTTGCAAACATCTGGCTACGTCCGACCAAATGAATTGGACTAAGCTTACCGCTCCGCACATAACGTCGAAAAGTCGCCATAGAAACTTCCAGATACTCAGCTGCCTCATGAGCCGTGAATTCATCATCGGCAAGGTGCCCGAACATCTGCTGATGGGTATAATTGTCATCTTCAAGGAATCTTGCACCGAGAAGGGCAAAAAAGCGGCTCAGTTCGGCGGCAGGCATCGCCTTCATTTCGTCGAGAAGTCTTTCTGCAGTAATTGCTTGGTTCATGGTTAAACTCCCCCCTCTCGCAGATAGCGCTTTAAGGTGTCATAAAAATCCGCATGCGAGCCGATCTGGTAGAAGTCAATCATCAAAAAAGCAACCGCTTCCGTTTTCTCAAGCTGCCTTGAGTTGCCGGATTTTTGCCAACTCCTGCTCCAGGGCATTATTGGCAACCCACAAATCGACCGCCCTCTGGGCATTCAGCCAGAAATCAGGGCTGTTGCCGAATAATCGGGAAAGCCGAAGCGCCATGGAAGGGCTCAAGGCCCGCCGTTCGCGCAGCAGTTCGCTGACCGTCTGGCGAGACACCCCGAGCGCCTGGGCCAAGGCAGTGGCAGTCAAGCCGAAGTCCGGCAGGAAATCCTCACGCAGCATGACGCCGGGATGGGTTGGGGGTATAGTCCTGATTCTCATGTTTTCAATACTCATGTGGCTAGCTACAATCGTAACAACAGTAAATGTAATATAAATAGCATCGACATCATAATCATATTGTACTTTCATTAGTTTTTCTTGCTCATCCTGGTTGCTGAGCTTTTTTGTTTCTAAGCAGTTGTTCAGCGACCCATAAATTGATCAAAGTTTCTACCGTGACACCTCGCAGATGGGCTACACTTTCTACACTGGCATAAACATCAGGTTCTATAGAAATCCGTCTTCGACGGTTCATACGCACCTCGAATGTAGTTTCACTGGTTTTATCCCAGTGGTCAGCGAGGCTGTGTGTATCCCAATATTCACCAATTTTTTCAATGGAATTGGCCTTAGAAAGGCTGCTGGACATATTGTTCTGTTTAATGGTGCTCATAATGTCTTCTCTCTTTGGCGTCCATGTCTCGTGCACTAACGATAAGCGCCATGTGGTTTGGCTTGTTAATGAAGATAACAATCAAATAACGGCCAGAATCAGTTTGACCCAATGCTGCATACACATCCTCGCCGGTGCGATATCCTTTTTCAATAAAACGAAACTGAGGCTTGTTACAAAGAACCTCTTCAACTTCGTCCTGGATAACATTATGTTTCCATGCAAGTTTTTCGATAATATCCGAAAGCCAAATGAGGTCATCGATAAACATATAATTAGGCCGTTACCCCAAGGTCTACCAAAATTATATCCATGCAATTTTGTATATTAATTGTTTATTATCACGTTTTGGTGTGGATTGTAAAGGGTTGTGACGCAGGTAGTTTAAGAGAAAGGTCTATCCATTCGGTACTAAAGAAAAAAGCCCCTGATCAGGCTGGTGCCTGATCAGGGGCTTGGCAAAACAGTTAACTCGTAAGAGTTTCTACGAATTAGAAGTTAAGATTAAGGGTGTGACGCAGGTAGTAGGAATCCTCAACATCGCCATTGTAGGCGGCCTGCCAAGCATCACCGGCCATCAAATAGCCAAACTCGATACCATATGACAAGCCATTACCTAACTTGTAGGTCATGAAGGCGTCAAGTTCAAGTCCGATATCGCTCTCCTTTTCCACGCCGTTACTCCATTTGTCTGTTTCATTTAAAGACATATAAGTAAGAGTAGCGCTGACCGAGATATCGTCATTCAGCTTCATTGCGCCGTTAGCCTGGATAAGCAGCATGTTGGAGAGACGGCTGTCAATGGTCTGTCCCGGAACAGCTGCTGCATAGCCAACAATCAAAGTCTCATACTTGACATCGGCAAGGAAGTTAACGAACCCTTCACCATCATTAGCGGTAGAGGTGTCGTCGCCGGTGCCATAGCCGAGGATCACACCAACATTGGCAGGGCCTGCAGCCATTCCGGCTTCAGCCCTGAAGCACCAGCCGCTAGCAGAATAATTCGTCGCCCAATCACCCAACTGGTATTGCAGGTCGACGTTAACCGAGGCAGGACCGAACTTGCCGGCAAAATCTACGCCCAGGTTGTATGCATCCATCTCGCCAGCGGTGTTACGCAGATTGGTGATGTTGGCGCCCAACTTCATATCGCCGCCCAGTTTCTGGGAAAGCAGTGCAACATAGCCATTGATATCATCTTTGTTGGTGCCGGCAGAACCTTCTTCAAATTTAATGGTTAGCAAACCAACATGAGTCTCCGGGGTCGGGTCGGCATAGAAGATAATCGTATCATCACCGGAAGGAGAGTGATCAAAGAAGGTCTTGTTGCCGAGAGCCAGCGGGACATGGCCAACCTTGGTGCCGATCATATCGGTGATTTTGAAGTTGATCCACGCCTGAGCAAGAGAAAGATCTGTTGCATCTGTAGAAGAAACCGACTGTACTTGTTGACATGTGCCATTGACATTTTTATCGGCGGCAGTAATCTTATCATCACCATCTACGTCAGCGCAATTAACAGAAGTAGACGCAGACTGTTTGCTACCGCCGGTATTAAGACCGCTGCTGGTGCCGTTGCCCCAGGTATAGACATCGCTGCTGCCGTCGCCGGTTTCAAGCTGAATATAGCCGGAGATCTTAGGAGACATCACAACCCCGGTGCCCAGTTGCACTCGGCCGTCGTAACTGGTAGCGGCATGGCCATCCTTAACGGTGTCCTTGAACATTCTGCCGCGCATACGAATATTGCCGTCCAAGGT
>MGTA01000113.1:4086-5048 GCA_001799225.1 Deltaproteobacteria bacterium RIFOXYD12_FULL_50_9 | reverse complement strand
CTTGTAGATATTAATAAAAATTTACTTAGATAACGGATTCCCGACTCGGCTGCCCGGCCAGGATCTTATTCCCGGACTCTCCCGGGTATTTGCTAAAATTATTACTACGTTTGCAGTAAAAATCGATTTTCCTCAGTCAGTCAAGCTTATTTTTCCAATCACCTCCTTTTTTTAAAAAAGGTTTAGTGCATTGTCAATATATACTTCCTGCCCAGCGTTTTGCTGACTGACTGCAGTCAACCATTTGATTTTAAATAAAAAAACACTACATTCCAGACTTTTAAATTACGATATTAATAGCAAGTGCTTTGTTATTTGTCAAGAAAATCCAATTGTTAACATAAAAATAATTGAATAATTTTCCGTTTCGAGAAGTTTTCATACCACATTGTGGTATTGAGAGCAAGAATAATATGCCTCTTTTCTTGATTTTTATTGACTGGAGTTTCAACTCATTTTATTAAGGCATGGCAGCTTGTCGAGTCTTTTTTTCTATTGCCCGCTGCTTAAAAAACTATTATGAACCATGCAAAAATATAGGCTTCCGCCTGAATATCAGCCCATCTCCTTAGACAACACAAGGGATCCATGGCAGCTATCATAGAGATACGGGACATTGTCAAAACCTTTAGCGAAATTCGGGCGGTTGACGGTGTAACCCTGGCGATTGAACAGGGAACCTGTTTCGGCCTGCTGGGCCCGAATGGCGCCGGCAAGACCACCTTGATCGAGGTTATGGAAGGGATCAGCCCGCCGACCGCGGGAACCATTCTCTATCGCGGCGCACCACGGGACGCAGGATTCCGGGAAGAGATGGGTATCCAGCTGCAGAACACCGAACTGCCGCAGTACCTCACCGTCCTGGAGACCCTGGAGACCTTCCGCAACCTTTACCGGCGGCAGGCCGATCTGGCTGAACTCATCGACTCCTGCCGGCTTGGCGAGATCCTGGCCCGCGACAA
>MGTA01000113.1:3202-4018 GCA_001799225.1 Deltaproteobacteria bacterium RIFOXYD12_FULL_50_9 | reverse complement strand
ACCGACCACCGGGCTCGATCCGCAGGCCCGCCGATATCTCTGGGAGATTGTCCACCACATGAAGGCAGCCGGTAAAACAATTGTACTGACCACCCATTATATGGATGAAGCCCAGATCCTTTGCGACCGCCTGGCCATTATGGACCGGGGGAAAATCATTGCCATCGGCACGCCGCAGGACCTGCTCGATCAACACTGCCGGGGGGCAACCATCATTCTGCCCGGCTCTGTATCTGATGAGGCCCTCGCAGATCTCTCTTGTAAATGGTTCAGAATCGAAGATCGGCTCGAAATCCAGACCGACTCGATCAACGAGTGCATCCAGATCCTCATCGGCCAGGGGGTTGATCTGACCGGGATGACCGTGCGCTCCCAGACCCTGGAAGATCTGTTCTTAAAACTTACCGGCAAAGAGATCAGGAGTTGATTTTATGTGGAGACGCATCCAGACCCTGATTCAGGCGCGCAACAAGGAGTTTTACCGGGACAAATCGGCCCTCGGCTGGAATTTCCTCTTCCCTTTTCTAATCATTATCGGCTTCAACCTGATGTTCAACCAGGAGGGCCAGCATCTCTACAAAGTCGGCATCTTTAACAGCCTCCCTCAGCAAACCAGTGCTCTTGTCGGGCAGTTTCAGGCCTTCAGGCAGTCGAGATATATCGATTTTATTGAGTTCAGTTCAGAGGAACAGGCCCTTGACACCCTCAAGCACCATCGCATCGATCTGGTCATCGACCCGACCTCCGGCCGGTACTGGGTGAGCGACTCTTCGCCAAAGGGCTATGTCGTGGAAAGATTGCTCGCCGCCCAGGGAG
>MGTA01000113.1:0-3188 GCA_001799225.1 Deltaproteobacteria bacterium RIFOXYD12_FULL_50_9 | reverse complement strand
CAGCTCGCTTTTCGGGGTGGGGTATGTAGTGGTCCGTTATCGCAAAAACGGGGTACTGAAACGGTTGAGCGTAACCCCGGTCTCCCCTTTCGAGTTCCTCAGCGCCCAGGTCATTTCGCGGATGTTTCTCCTGCTGATGACCACATTCATCATCTTTACCGGCTGCTCACTGCTCTACGGCTTTGAGTGCCGGGGCGGGTATCTTGATCTGGCGATCGCCTTCACGTTGGGCGGCTTCAGCATGGTGGCCCTCGGTCTGCTGATTGCCACCCGCAGCGCCAGTGAGGAGTTTGCCGGCGGTCTGTTAAACTTGATTACCTGGCCGATGATGTTTCTTTCCGAGGTCTGGTTCTCACTGGAAGGGGCCATGCCGTGGGTCAAGACCTTTTCCAAGGCCTTTCCGCTCACCCATCTGATCGACAGCGTCCGCCGCATTATGAATGATGGCGCCAATCTCTACGACGTCCGTTACCAGATGATAACCCTGGCCGCAATGTCCGTGGTCTTCCTGTCGGCCGGCTCCTGGTTTTTCAAATGGCAAAAGGATTGATGTAGGGGCAGCCCCCCGTGGCTGCCCTTGTAGTTACCATTTTTTCAGCCGCTCGATCTCTTTTCTGGCGGCAACCAGCTCTTCGTTCGATGCCCTGAGCCGGCCTGAAAGCAGTTCGGCAAACAACCGGTACATTACAGCATAGATGGCGTTGCGGTCAGCCGGCTTGACGCTGTCGAGAAAGTAGGCATCAATTGCCAGACAGACGGTTTCACTGGCGGCCCGCACCGTGGCTGAACGTGTTTCTCCATCAATCATGGCGAGCTCACCGAACAGATCGCCGACCCGTCTTAACCTGACTATCTCCTCGCCTTGTTTGGAAACCGCCACCTCTCCTGAGATGATAATATAGATCCAAAAATCCTTGCCCCCTTCAGCCGTGATAATCTCGCCGGCATCAAACTTGCGGATCTTGCACATCTCAATAAGTTTTTTAAGAAAGCCTCGTTCAAGGGAGCCAAACAAAGGCAGCTCTCTAAACTTATCAATAAACTGCTCATTCCCGTGCAAATATTGACTCTCCTGCATGGCGTTACTCCGTTTTTTTCTGCCGGGGCGGGTGATAGGGGCGTATTGCAATACGCCCCTACAATCTATATTATCATCTCTCTATAACCGGTTTTCTAAAATCATCCAAGCCCAAAAGGTCCTACAACAAACGACCATAGGAAAGAGAGTACCTGTTGCTATTGAGGCAAAAAACAATAATAATCTAGCTGTTTATTTGACAGCCGTTGTCTAAAATGCCATAAGTAAGATAAACTATCCAAGCAAACAGTGCCAGCAACACTCCTTATTGTTGAGTGATTACGCCTTCGCTTTAAAAATCAAAAATTCGGCGGATTTTTGAAGCGAAACGGCACGATTCCTGCAAGAAGAAATTAGCAGGAGGAGTTCGAATTAATATGGGAAAAAAGACCATCATTCAGGATCTTATCCGCGACAAACGGACACAACTGCCAACACTCTCGGTCGTTACCAGCAACATTATCAAACTGGCGGATGACGACAATGCCTCAGTTCATGCCCTTGCCGAGTTTATCCTCCAGGATCAGGCCATTGCCAACAAAGTTCTGAAGCTGGCAAACTCCGCCTACTATGGCGTGGTCAAAACAATCGCCTCGATACCGCACGCCATTACCATCATCGGCTTCAATGATGTAACCAGTCTTGCCATCGGCATGGGCGTTTTCTCCGCCTTCGATCTCAAAAAAGTTAACACCCTACTTAAAATGGAGGAGCTTTGGCTGCACTCCCTGGGTTGCGCTACTGCGGCCAAGGAACTTGCCACACTCTTAAAAATCGACGACCGAGAGCAGATATTTCTCAACGGACTTTTGCATGACATGGGCAAGATTATTTTTGCCCTGCATTTTCCTGACGATTTTGCCATAGCGCTCGAAGAATCTAAAAAAAATGACTGCCCTCTGCACTATAAAGAGATGGAAATTTTTTCTGAGAACCATGCAACTATTGCCGGGCAACTCATGAAGCATTGGAATTTCCCTGAGAGCCTGATATTGCCGGTCCAATTTCATCACTCTTCCGCTAAATGCCCGCAGGATTTTACCATAAAGGCAATGATTATCGAAGTGGCCGACTTTCTCTGCCATAAAACCGCAATCGGCAGCAGCGGCAATCCCGGAGTTGCCGATGTGAAAATTGCCGTAAAAAACCTCGGGCTGCTCAAGGATGATCTTAAAAGAATTATTGATTTCCTGGAGAGGCAGAGGCCGAAGATGGAAGAGTACCTGCAACTGTTGGCGTAGGGGCAATTCGTATGGCTGGGCAATTCGTATGGCTGGGCAATTCGTATGGCTGGGCAATTCGTGAATTGCCCCTACTGAAACCAGGAACAGAACTATGAATGATGACAACATCTCGCAACTCGAAGCAGAGAACAACCTGCTTAGAGAACAGATCAGGAAAATCCAAAACCGCTTGGAAGAGAAAATCTCCGAGCTTTCCATGATCCGAGAGATCGGCATGACCCTTCTTTATATCAGTAGTTTTAAGGAGTCCTGCAGATTCATACTTGATGTCATCATCAACAGCACCATCGCCCAAAACTGCTCCATCATGCTCCTAGACCCCAAAATTGATCAGCTCTTTTTAATCGGCGCCTCGGATTCGAACCAAAACCACTATATTCTCGACACCAACAGGATCTTCTCCCTGGAGGGGACGATCTACTCCTTCAAAGTCGGCGAAGGTGCAGCAGGTCAGGCCTTCCAAGAGAGAAAGCCGATCTACCTCAGCAACGCCCAGGAGTCCCCCCTGTTTATTCAACTACCTGAGAGCCAAATAGAGATCAACAGCCTGATAACCATACCGCTACTCATTGAAAACAAACCGATCGGCGTCCTCAACTTGAGCCACAGCAAGAGGGATGCCTTTGACAAAAACGACATACATCTCTTTGATATTATTGCTAATTTCGTTGCTGTAGCAATTCACAGCTCCCTCAACACCGCAACCTTGGAATTTTCCGAAGCGAAATACCGGGCGCTTGTAGAAAACTCCAACGACGGAGTCGCCATTATCCAGGCGGAGAAACACGCCTACGCCAACCCCAAATATCTTGAACTGACCGGATACACCCAAGACGAACTGGCAGATATCGCAGCGGAAAAAATCC
>MGTA01000112.1:7991-8389 GCA_001799225.1 Deltaproteobacteria bacterium RIFOXYD12_FULL_50_9 | reverse complement strand
CCGGCAACTCCATCCTTCATCAGGCGGGTCAGGCCGAGAATGGCATTCAGAGGGGTGCGCAGTTCATGGCTCATGTTGGAGAGGAAGACCGATTTCATCCGGTTGGCCTCATCTGCCTCGATAGTCTTGCGCTCCAGAGCGTCACGCTGGGCAATGAGCTCCTCAGCCTGCGACTGGATCTCCTCGCTCTGGGCAATAAGTTCCTCGCTCTGGGCTTTGAGCTCCTCGTTCTGGGCCGCCAGTTTTTCATTATAGGCCTGTAACTCCATGGCCAGATTTTCGGTTTGCCTACGCATGAGGCTGTTCTGCATGGCGACGCCCAGCTGCCTGGTAAGATCTTCAAGAAATTGGCGCTCCTCGTTAAGCGGTGAGAATGCGGCAAGTTCGAGCACGCCGAT
>MGTA01000112.1:0-7967 GCA_001799225.1 Deltaproteobacteria bacterium RIFOXYD12_FULL_50_9 | reverse complement strand
CGATATGGGCCGGGCATGCTTCCCCGGTTCCCGAGCAGAATTTCAGATAAGAATCCGGCAGGTTGGTCATGAAGATGGGCTCTTCCCGTAAGGCGACCTCGCCGGGCAGGCCCTGGCCCAGAATAAATTCCGGAGCCGGTCCGGCCAAGGCATGCTGGGCTAAAGGAACGAGCCGGTCGTCTTTGTCGTTGAAGAGATAGATCACTCCAGTGATCACCGGGGTGTAGCTGGGCAGAAGTCTGAGAATCTGGGTTGCCAGATCCTCGATCCGGGTTTCCCGGTATAAAATCTTGATTATCTCGTTCTGGCCGCGCGTCAGGCGCAGGTGCCGTTCCAGGTCGGTGTTTTTTTCTTCGAGCGCTTTGCTGATGGTCATCAAGTGGGTTTCGTCGCGGACTACCTGCAGAGATCCGGCCACCTTGTTCTGATCGTCATAAAAAGGGGTGGCCAGAACCCAGGCCGGGAAACGGTTGCCGTTCCAGAGTTCACACTCATATACCTGCTCGACCCGTGCTTTTCCTGACATTATCTGCGTATGTGGACATTTATCGGTGTGGCAGTACTCGCGGGATCGAGCCACTTCGAAGCATTTTTTGCCGGAGACCAGGGAGACCGGCAGTTGGACCATGCGGTCCATGGCCGGGTTCTGGGTAACGATAGTGAAATCACGGTCGACGATCCGTATGGCGCTTAAGCTCTGCTGGTAGAGCTGTTTCATAGCTTCATATGTCAAGGCGCCCTGGTCGTTGAAGGCCTTTTTTAAGGGACCCTGGTAAGTTAGTGGCATTAAATCGTCTCCTTCTTCATATATAGCTTTATTCGTGGGTCAATCGTCTCAAAACGGTCCGTATAGTATTCCGGCAGGCTCTCTGATCTGCCGAGCGCCAGAAATCCTCCCGGCCGCAGACAGGTGAAGAATCGGCGTAGGATATCGAGTTTGAGAGCAGGTTGACAGTAGATCAACATGTTCCGGCACAGGATGAAATCGTACTCCGAGAAGATGCCGCTGGGTGGAGCAAGGCGAGTCGGATTGGTAAGGTCGAACGTGGTAAACTGTACCATGGAGCGTAATTGGGGCGCAACCTGAAATTGTAGAGGCCACAAGGAGAGGGGTTGAGTAAAATAGCGGCTGCGGAGTGGTTCGCTAATCTCGAGCAGCTCCTCCCGGTGGTAGATGCCTTCGGCTGCTGCGGCCAGACTCTGGGAGTCGAGGTCGGTACCCAAAAGAGTAATGTTGGGATGGGATGTCTGCTCGTTGGCTAGAATTTCGGCAATCAGGATGGCGATGGAGTAAGCCTCTTCTCCGCAGGCGCAAGCCGAACTCCAGATCCGTACAGACTGGCGATTGTTGGCTGCCGCTCTTGCAAAGATGCGGGGCAGGATAACAGTGTCGATCAGCTGGAACACCTCGGGGTCCCGGAAAAAGCGGCTTACCTTGATGGTCATGGCCGATACCAGCCGCGGGTATTCAGCCGGATGCGTCAGGAGATAGTCGAGGTAGTCGGCCACCGATTGGCAGCGGACATCAATCATCCGGCGGCCCACCCGCCGGCCCAGGGTGGAAGGATTATAGCGCGTGAAATTACAGCCGGACCACTGCTGGGCCAGGTCGATGACTCGGATGAGGGCGGTCTCTTCGTTTTCAGCGACCATGCTGACCAACTATGGCTGGCAGGGCAGCCAGCAAGGCATCGACCGCCGGCCCGTCAAGTCCCAGTTCCCGGAAGGCGGCGGGCTCGGCCTGATTGGCCATGGTGTCTGAGGAGAAGCCGACCCCCAGCATGTTGCAGAGCAGGCTGGCAACATGGACGGCGCAGACCAGCCGGCGTTGGCCCGGGGCGGCCAGCAGGGGTTGGTGGTGCAGGGCAATGGCCTCGCCAAGTTCGGCGGGCAGACGCCAGATGTCGGCGACCAGGCGGCCGACCGCCGGATGATCAGTGCCTAATACATCGCGTTCCGCCTTATGGAATTCCATGCCTTTGAACAGAACCAGGTCAACAACCTGCGGGAATCTGGCGCTGGCGCAACGTTCGAGCACGACTTTGCCAAGGTCATGGAGGAGACCGGCCAGGTAAGCTTTCTCCCTCTCCTCATCCGAGCCTGTGTTGATCAGGAGTTCGGTGATCCGGGCGCAGACCACGGAGTGGTGGAACAACGCTCCGGCCTCCATGGAGTAGGCATAGAGCTTGCGGGCAAAGAGGTCATGGACAAAGATCTGCATCACCAACCGTCTAAAGGCGTTCAGTCCCAGCAGACCGAGGGCCTGGGAAACCGTGCTTACCGCAGTCGGCATCTGATAGTAGGCTGAATTGACCAGCCGGAGCAGGTTGGCGGTGAGCACCTGGTCCTGCAGAATCAGGCGCTCAAGTTGATGGAAGCTGCTGGTCGGATCACGGGCCAGATCAAGGGTCTGGATTGCGGCATCCGAGATGGGTTTGAGGGTCTGGATCGCCTCGATCAGGCTTTCCTGGCTGATGGCCGGCAGTGCTGCCGGCCTGGGTTTTGCATCGTCATGCCCGAAACGCGACGAGTGAATATCGACCTGGCCGTCGGCAAGATCAAAGGTCATCTGCCGGCCATAGTCTTCGCCGACATCCTCATGGATGATCCTGATTCCCAGATCATTGCAGATAGTCCGGATGGCCAGGACATTGCGCTGCCCGATCTTGAGGTCCGTACCACCCGCGACCGTGCGGATATGGGCGCCGCCGCCCAGGGTCGCCACCAGGCAGTTGCGGTCGGCGCCTGATGCGATCAGGGCGGCGAAAAGGGCCGGCACAGCGCTTTTTGCATAGGCAAACGGATTGTCTTGAACTTTCTGTTGGGAGCCCTCGGGCAGGATGATATGCAGCAGCCCGCCGATCCGGTTCCGACCATCGTAAAGGGCCACGCCGACACAGGAACCCAGAAAGGTTTCAAATATATCAGGTGTCTTGCCCAGGCAGTGTTCGCCGGCGGTTATGGTAATCCGATTCATGCACACGGTTCCGAAAGGATGGTCAAGGGTTTGGTGTTACGTTGTGGTATCGTAAAGTCTGAATTTATAACCGGATTGCCTGGTTGTGTGCAAGGATAATCAGGATAATTAGGGGAATTTTGCGGGGCATATTATTGTACTGGTCAGTCGGGTTGGGTGGGCTCTGCCCACCCAACAAAATATCTACAAAAGGCAACAATCTTGATTAACAGTAATGATAGTTTTGATGAAACAAGGCAAATCAGACATAAGAAAGGCAATGATTTTGGTGTACAAACCCCACCCTGCATACTGGAGGTCTTCCTTGGGCAGGACTTTCAGCAGGCTTTTGGCAACGCGCCGAGCGCAGTCAGTGACAGATTCTTTCAAGCCGGCAGTCTTCAGTCAAAAAATCGTTTCAGTTAACCAAAATCCCGCCCGGATCAACCATACTGCCGATGTAGAGAATGGCTTTGGTCTGGGTGTCACGGACGACAAAGAGAAACGGCCTTGCGTCAGGAACGACATCCGGCAGTGGTGGATAGGTGCCAAAAATAATGTCATTACTCGCAAAAAGCCCCCACCCCCCTCCCACCCCAATCTTCCAAACCCAAGGCGGTTCGTCCGGGGTTGCTTCGTTGGCTGCAACTGCCGCGCTTGCTCCATTCAGGCCCTGGGCGTTAAATCTGATCACGGCTGATTGTCGGAAATCCTTCAGATAGGTATATCCAAGGCTGTTTATCCCGGAAAAGTTGGCCTGTTTTTTATCAAGAGCCAGGTAAACACCATTGGCCTGTAAAAATGAAACCATAGAATAATTATTTGAATCTATAGAGAATATAGGAAGTTTGACCTCAACGGATCGGGGAGTCATCAAATCGACCAACTGCTGGTATTTCTCAAGAAACGAGTTCTTGAACGCAAAGTAATGCTGGTCCTGAAAAACATCCCGGTAGCATGATTCATCTTGAACGATTTCCCCCACACCTTCTGCATTGAATCTCCAGTTGCACAACCACATATCAAATTCTCGGGTGCGGAGAGGGCCCTCAGGCATGAAGATCACCATGGAATACTTATTGGCAGCCAAGGGCAACTCAACGATCGTAACCGTATCGTCCTGATAGGAGTTATATACCCCCTGACTACGCAGCATCGGCACCCGGTACTGAAGGTTATCAAGCTTTTGGAACAATCCGGAAGAGGTTTTTTCAGGATCAAAAGGCATATCCCATCTCGCGTCAAGCCTTGCCGCCCCGGTCATGATCAGCCGGGTCTTCGCTGGTTCGTTGTCGTGGCCGATATACGCTATTTGATTGTTTGTAGCTTTATTTATCCAGCTATCAACCATTGCCTGGTAATCAGAACCAAGAGTGGTGAAATTGAGGGCTGACAGACTTGCCTGATAATAACCGGCAAGGTTGTCCAGGTAACCCGGGAGAAAAAGATAGTTTGTATGTCCCCAGACTATGTTGCGGCTGTGGAATATTTTGGGATCGGGATTTGCCACCTGCTGACTCATCATGAGAGACCAACCATTCAACCGGCCTACGCCAATATCCCGGGAATAAATATTCTGAAATTCCTCTGCAGTCTTTCCTGCAGCACCTGACGAGACCATGCCGATCACCTGAGCCATGGTGAAGGGTGAAAGAACGACATTTCTCTCATCGGCATTGCCGGAGCTGTTTTCTTCATAAGTTGAAAATTTATTGAAGAGCTTGATGGCAAGCTGATTGTATGCAGTTATGAACTCAGGAAAAGTAGCGGCAGCGTCCGGATCTGCGCTGACCGGGTTTTGGTTCGGAGAATACCCGTCGATTACAACCAAATTGCTGTTATTCTGTTGTGCCCCACCTGTTGCGAAGACAGCAGGACTTTCCCCGCCGCCATAAACAGGAAAGGCAGATGGCAAATCAGGGTTAGCACTAGAGGCATCGAAACTGATTTCGGGGGCCATAAGGCTATCCCCCCCGGTATCGGAAACGCCGGAGATCTCCTTCCCACCCCCGCAGCCGGTTAGTAGAACAGTTATAAGGCTGCACACAATGCCGCCATTTAACAGCCGATCAAGTAACCGCATGAGAGAATATTCTCGGAAGAGATAGGTTAATAAGCTGATTGCTCACGATAACTGGCAACCTGACATCCATTTTTACCGATTGATTAAAAGTATTAGTACAGCTTGCTGAATAGATTGTCAATAGAAACAGCACAAATATATTGTGTGGTTTTTGGGGAAAACAATAGAGCCACTCCCTATTGGCAGGACCAAGATGGTAGTGGATCGGTCGGATATCCAGCCGGTATCGGCTGGATATCCGACCGATAATTGTTGCAGTAGTTTTTTAAAAACGCGTCGAGCGCGGTCAGCGGCCGATTTTTTCAAGCCAGCGGAACAGGAGGATGGCGCCGGCCACGATGACGACGATCACCAACCAGTGATTGACGCCCAGGGCCTCGGGGATGGTAATGCTTTCCAGCCTGCCCCAGGTTAGGATGTTGCTTTTGAGCATCGGATAGGTCTCGGCAAACAGGGCGGCGCCGCCGATCATGCCGAGGATGCCCCAGATCGCGTCCCAGCGGCCTTCGCCCAGCGCGCCAAGCGAGGTGCCAGGACAGTACCCCAGTACTCCCCAGCCCATGCCGAAGATCAGGCCGCCGATGATGTTGGCGCCTAGCACGGCCGGCTTGATTCGTAAGGCCACCATACCCAGATCGCTCAGCAGGTAGACACCGACCATGCCGGTCAGGATGGCGGTGAACATGAATTTGACAATGGTCATGTCCTTGAGGAGCAGGGCGCCAATCTGTTTGTCGTAGCGGATGACCCGGCCTTTCTGCAGGAGAAAGCCGAAGGCTGTGCCGGCGAGTAGTCCGGTAATGAGCGGGTTCATGAGTTTGCCCTCCCGCGGTAAAGGGTTTGGGCGACAACAATGCCGCCAATAAAAAAGCAGATTAAGGCTGTATAGCCGCTGATCCCCATCTGCATTGCGCCGCCAAGTCCGTGGCCGCTCGGGCAACCGCCGGCCAGCCTGGCGCCGTACATGGTAATGACTCCGCCGCCAAAGGCAGCCAGCCCTCTTTTCAGGCGGCTCGGTCCGAACCGTTTCGCCCATAGATCCGGAATTGCCTGGAGCTGAAACGAATTGGAGGTAACCGCTGACAACAGAGCGCCAAATAAGATGCCCATGACAAATACCACCTGCCAGTCAACTATGGGCGCTACTATCTTGAAGTATTCAAGCCCGGCAAAGTGGTCCGGGAGTATAAAACTTTCGAATACTCCGGCAGTGCGGGCGAAGGTGGTTGAGGCGCCGAAGTAATTGCCGGTAAGCCAGGCCGAGAGGATGATCACGACACCACTTAGTGCCCCGGCAAGATAGGGGCTCCAGCCTTGATCGGATGAGGGTTTCATAGCAGTTCTCCTGAGTTAGCCTTTTGAGATCTAAAAGAGATACAATCTCATTATGCATAAAAGGTATTTAATTAAATACTAATATAGTATCGGACGAAGTCGGTTAATTGTCAAGGGAAATTATTGGGCTGCTGCCGACGGGTTGGGGTTTTGGTCGAACAAGTGCAGTTCGGACCGGTCGGTAATGGCCTTGGTTAATTTTGTGAAGTCGCTGGTGTCGCCGAGCAGGATGCAGCCGATGATCCGGTTCTGATCAATAACGATCTTGCGGTAGGTGGTGGCGGTCGCCGTGATCTGGGTCTGATAGTGGTTATCCGCATCAATGTCGCCGGCCGCGGCCAGATCGATGCCGACAACCTTCAGTTTGTTGGCCATGGTGGTGCCGGAGTAAACTGCGCTGCCGCCGGCCATGGTGATCCCGGCAATCTTGCCCTGCTGCATAGCGGCCGGCCAGATGCCGTATGGCGGCCTGCCGCCGAATTCGGCGACATCGCCGGCGGCAAAGATATCCGGCCGGCTGGTCTCAAGTCGTTCGTTTACCTTGATCCCCTTGTCATAGCTAAGTTCGAGATTAAGGGCAAGGTCCAGACTGGCCCGCACTCCGGCTGAGATAATTACCATCTCGCAAGGCAGGGTTTCGCCTCCTTCAAGCACTACACCGTTTGCCGATTCCTTTCCGGCTATCTCCTTGGTACTAGAAGCGAGCTTAAAGGAAAACCCCATGCCGGTTTCCATGATCTGTTTGAGTCTGGCCCCGCCTTCGGCATCGAGCTGGCGGGGCAGAAGATGCGAAAAAAACTCGACAATAGTGACTTCTTTGTCGAGCTTACGTAAGGCCTGACCGGTTTCAAGGCCAAGCAGGCCGCCGCCGATGATTACCACACGCCTGACTTGGGCTGCATAAGCTTTGATAGCCCGGGCATCGCTGATGTCGCGCAGGGTGAAGACCCCCTTTTTGTCGGAGCCGGAGATCGGCGGAACAAAGGAGTGGCTGCCGGTGGCGATCAGCAGCCGGTCGTAGGGTATAATGCCTGCCGAGTCCGTGGTAACATTTTTAGCCTCGGGATCAGCGCTGATAACCCGGCTTGCGGTGATCAGGGTGATTCGTTGTTCGTCATACCAGGCCGTTTTTTGGGCGAGCAATTGCTCTTCATTGATGATGCCGGCCAGAAAATCAGGCAGTCTGATACGGTAGTAAAAAGGCAGATTCTCTTCGGTTATCATTGTAATGCTGCCGGTCGGATCCTGCTTGCGGAGCGATTCTGCGGCTGTTGTGCCGGCAACGCCATTGCCGATGATGAGATACTGGGTCACGGGCCTCTCCTAAAAAAGGTTTGTTTGATGGAATGAGCATAGCACATTGGTAAAATAAAAAGCCAGCCAAGGTCATTGTCGAGCCGGCGGTTTTGTGCCGATGGTGAAAAGCACGCCAACGTCCAACCAGATGCCGTCTTTTGTCCGGAGGGTTTCGACCTCCTCCAGATGATCGCGTTTGAACCGTTCCTGGTTCTCTTCGGAAAGCTGGCGGACCAGCCGGCGGAAACCGGCGTTCCAGACTACATACCACCAATCTTCGGCGGTTTTTAAGTAGTA
>MGTA01000111.1:11389-14595 GCA_001799225.1 Deltaproteobacteria bacterium RIFOXYD12_FULL_50_9 | reverse complement strand
AGCTGTATCGCGATCATCAAGAAAGGTAAGACCGGCCAGCAGTTCGGTGTCGTTTTTGCGCAGTTCAATGCCTACCGCCCCTTGGGCAACGGCCGGCAGCATCTCGACGGCTGAAAAATAAGCGGTCGCCCGCTTGGCCAGTCCGAGGCGATTCAAGCCGGCTGCAGCCAGAATAATCGCATCATATCGACCTTCGTCCAGTTTGCGCAGACGGGTATCAAGATTGCCGCGCAGGTCCTCAATAACCAGATCCGGACGCAATTTGGCAAGCTGGGCCTTACGCCGCAGGCTGCTGGTGCCGATCCGGGCTTTTGCCGGCAGCTCGGCAAGCGATGCTGCGCTATTTGACAAAAAGGCATCGTGTGGGTTTTCCCGACGGGTGACAATGCCGATATGAAGCGCGTCCGGCAGTTCGGATGGCACATCTTTCATGCTGTGGACGGCCAGATCAACCTCATTGGCCAGCAGAGCCTCTTCGATCTCCTTGACAAAAAGGCCCTTACCGCCGACCATGGCCAGCGGCACATCAAGAATCTTATCGCCCTTGGTGATAATTTTGACAAGTTCGACCACGATGCCCGGATGCTGCGCTTCAATCTGCTTCTTGATCATGGTGCTCTGGGCCAAGGCCAGCAGACTGCCTCTTGTACCGATTTTGATATGTTTCCGCATTGTTTTTCCTAATTCGGTAGGGGTGAAAAATCTTTCACCCTAATTCAGTAGGGACGAAAAATCTTTCGTCCCTACAACAAATTCCCGCTCAATGACATGTTTTACAGCTTCCGCCGGCGCAACTTCCACAAGACGATCCTGAGCTGGAGGCGGCAGAGGCCACATTGCTGCCGCCGGAACCCGACCGGAAGGCAAAGGTCGACATCTTTTTCTGCAAATCCGGACTCTGGCACTTCGGACAGGACGGCTTGGAGCTCCCCATAACCAGGGCTTCAAACTCAGCCCCGCAGGAGTGACAAACGAAATCAAACAACGGCATAACATCTCCTCCTTGGAACAACTAACGAAATGGTCAAATAGTAGGAGCGAAAGATTTTTCGCCCCTACTCATTGCAATTCGGTCAATTAATGAGGCGGCCAGCAGTGGCACCATGAGTTCATGATGACCGATAACCTGAAAGCCTTTACCACCGTTGATGGTCGGTCTTCTGACCACATTGGTGAGCGGCCGGTAGTGGCTGATAAAATCAAAATTAGCCGTGGTGAAATCCTTGATCGAATAACCTAGATTACGAACGACGGTCAAGGCCTTCAAAAACACCTCCGGCAATAAGACGGCGGAACCGATATTCAAATAAGCGCCTCCTTCAAGATCAGACACCAGACGGCAGAAGAGCCGAAAATCATGGTGGCTGGTTTTACCGATGGCGGCCCCATCTGCCGAGGGGTGGATATGGACGATATCCGTGCCGATCGCAACATGGACGGTAACCGGCAGACCGAGCCGACGGGCGGTCGCCAGCAGGCTAAGACGATTAAAAGGAAAGTCCCTGGTAAGCAGATAGTCGCCCAGAGCCTGGCCTAGCCCGATGTCAGCACGGGCGCCCTGGCCGATGGCGGCATTGATCACCTCACCGGTCTCCCTGGCTGCGCCGAAAGCCCCTGAGCCGAGCACTAGATCGACCTCTTCCGAGGTCTGGCCGGCCATGGCCAATTCGGTGTCATGGACGATGCAGGCGCCGTTTACGGCCAAACCGCTGAGGATTCCGCGCTCCATCAGGTCGATAATTATCGGATTCAGACCCACCTTGATGACATGGGCGCCCAGCCCCATGATGATCGGCCGGTCATCTCTATGGCTTTTGGCCAGGCGCTCGACAAGTTCGGGAAAATCTCGCCCCATGAGCTGACCGGGCAGGGATCGCAGAAAATCGGCGATCGTGGCGCCGGGCAACAGCGGGCTGGCAAACTGGTCGACCGTTACCTTGCTGACCCGATCTCTAAGGGAATAGGTGGAAAGCCCTGAAAAATCAAGGGGTTGATAATCGGCCATTACTCTTTTGCCTCAAAACCGGCCTTGCCGTACAACCCTTCATCCACCAACCGGCAGAGCAGATGTTCGAGCCAGAGGTGGGCCTCCTGAATATGCGGGGTGAAAGCGGACGGCACACACAAAACGATCTCAGCCATATCCTTAAGCTTGCCGCCGGATCCGCCGGTAAGGATTGCGGTGCGCAGGCCAAGCTCGGCGGCAATTTCCATCGCTCTAATCACATTCGGAGAGTTACCGCTTGTCGAGATGCCCAGGGCAACATCGCCGGGCTTACCCAGCGCCCTGATCTGTTTGGCAAAGATATCGTCGAAAGAGAAATCATTGCCGACGCTGGTCAGAATAGAGCTGTCTGTGGTCAGGGCAATGGCGGCTAAGGGTGGTCGATTGATCATAAAGCGATTGACGAATTCGGCTGCCACATGCTGGGCATCGGCAGCGCTGCCTCCATTGCCGAAGATAAGCAGCTTCCGACCGCTCTGCATGGCAGCCATTACTACCTGAGCCAGCCGGATGAGATCTACCGTATGAGCTTTGGCCACGTTTTCGAGGGCCAGACGGGCATTGGCCAGGCTCTCGCCGACCATTGCCTCGGATATCTGCACGGATAACTTTTTCACAAGTCCAATCCAAAATAGAATAATTTTGTCAGGTCCACCACTTTACACGGCTGTTCAGATATAATCACCCGATAAACAATCAAAGGAAAATAGTCCAGCAGGCCTTATTTGTCAATCAAGAAGGCCGGACGAATCAAGAGTACACCTCTCAAAAAATGAAAGACCGCTAAGAGTTTCCGGCAAATCTCAGCAACCATTTGAAAAACTTCCGGCTCTATGCTATACATGGCTTGCTGAGGTGGCAGAGAAGCCCATCATTACTAACAACCTTTCAACACTCAAGGACTGAACATGATCAGAAGAAAATTCCTCCTCACTGACGATAACCGTGTTACCCGCTGGTACAACATAATACCTGATATTCCGAACGGCATAAAACCACCTCTTGATCCGGCAACCATGCAACCAATGGGACCGGAAAAACTGTCGAAAATATTCCCGATGGGCCTCCTTGAACAGGAGATGAGCGACAAAAGCTATATTGATATCCCGGCAGAGGTTCAAGATATTCTTGACCTCTGGAGGCCTACACCCCTGGTCAGGGCATTTAATCTGGAAAAGGCTCTCAACACCAAATCCCGCAT
>MGTA01000111.1:10839-11370 GCA_001799225.1 Deltaproteobacteria bacterium RIFOXYD12_FULL_50_9 | reverse complement strand
TGAGAGCGTCTCGCCATCCGGCAGCCACAAAACCAACAGCGCGGTGGCTCAGGCCTATTACAACAAACGCGAAGGGATCAAACGCCTGGCCACTGAAACCGGAGCAGGGCAATGGGGCAGCGCCCTCTCCTTCGCCACCCAGAAATTCGGTCTGGAGTGCATGGTCTACATGGTCCGGGTCTCTTTCGACCAGAAGCCCTACCGTAAGGTGATGATGAGCACTTATGGCGCAACGATCGCCGCTAGCCCAAGCAACCTGACAGCATCCGGCCGGGCCGTGCTGGCCAAGGATCCGGATACCCAGGGCTCCCTCGGCATCGCCATCAGTGAGGCCATCGAGGATGCCTTCCAGCGCGATGACACCAATTACGCTTTGGGCTCGGTACTCAATCATGTCATTCTCCATCAAACCATTATCGGCCTTGAGGCCCAGAAACAGATGCGCCTGGCCAACGATTATCCGGATGTGGTAATCGGTTGCTGCGGTGGCGGCTCTAATTTCGCCGGTCTGGCTGCACCCTTCATAAAAGA
>MGTA01000111.1:6331-10776 GCA_001799225.1 Deltaproteobacteria bacterium RIFOXYD12_FULL_50_9 | reverse complement strand
TGACGCCACTTCTGCACATGCATACCCTGGGCCATGATTTCATTCCACCCGGCATCCACGCCGGTGGTTTACGTTATCACGGCATGTCGCCGATCGTTAGCGCCCTGGTTCGAGAAAAACTGGTGGAACCGGTCAGCGTCCACCAGCTTGAATGCTTCGAAGCCGGCATCCTTTTTGCCCGGACTGAAGGAATTATCCCGGCGCCGGAATCGTGTCACGCCATTCGAACCGCGATTGTCGAGGCGACTCGTGACCCCAATCTACCCCAGACCATCCTCTTTAATCTCTCCGGTCATGGTCTGCTCGATCTGTCAAGTTATGAAGACTACTTTGCCGGCAAGCTGAAAAACGTCATTTATACGGATGAAGAGATCAACAGATCAATCAAGAATTTACCGAAAATATAATGAATTGAAGAGAGTTTTTGAGGTATACTATTAATAGGTTGCTAGTTTATGGCGTACTATTGCCGGCAACTTGAATTGTTACCTTAAAACATTTATACGGTTAAATCATGATTCGATTATTCAAAAATCCCGGACATCGCCTTATCAGGCGCTATACCTCAGCAATCCTGCTGTTGTTTAGTCTTGTTTCGGCCTATGTCCCGGCCATGGCCACCACCTCTTCTAAACCGGACAACCTCAGCCGCAAACTGCCGGCGCTGATCAACCGTGGCGGTTATATAGTCACCAGGGACGGCTTGACAATCAGTTCTAAAGCCCCGGACACTGCCTTTATTCCAGCCAGTACTATCAAGGTGGCCACATCGCTTGCCGCCTTACGGATCCTGGGTGATGATTACCGGTTTAAAACCCAATTCTTCAGCGATTCCAATGGCACCCTCTACATCAAAGGTTTCGGCGACCCGTATCTGGTCTCCGAGGAGGTCGCCTTGATCCTTGACCAATTACAGGCGCACGGCGTAACCGTTATCAATGATATAGTAATCGATGACTCGGCTTTTCTGCTGCCGGAAGAGGCGCCTTCCTGGTCCGACAACACCTTAAATCCCTATGATGCCGCCAACAACGCCCTGGCGGTCAATTTCAACACCATGGGCATTAGAGTCAGCAGTAAAGGCCAGGTGGTCTCGGCCGAGGCCCAAACCCCGACTCTGCCACTTATGCGGGAGCTCGGCGTAACCTTGTCGTCCGGCAACCAACGCATTAACATCTCGAAATCGACTGAACATATCTACCGTTACACGGCTGAACTATTCCGGGCTCTGCAAAAACAGAAAGGGATTACCGGACACGGCATGCTGCGCAAGGCGACAGTACCGGAAAAACTGACACCGGTTTATACTCATTTATCCTCCAAGCCCCTGAACGAAGTAATCAGGTGCATGCTGGCCGTCTCCTCCAATTTTATCGCCAACCAGCTCTTCCTGACGCTCGGGGCCAAACGTTTCGGCTATCCGGCCACCTGGGAAAAAGGCCAAATGGCCCTGCGGGAGTTCTATATGGAGGGCCTTAAACTTACAGACAGTGTCCTCTATATGGAAGAGGGCTCCGGGCTCTCCCGCCGGACTCACATAACCCCACGCGCCATGCTGACCATTCTTGAGGCATTCAAACCCTATGCCGACCTGCTGCGCTGCTACGGAGACGCCCGGCTTAAAACCGGAACCCTGACCGGTGCCTATGCCTATGCCGGCTTTTTTTCCAGAGGTGGATCCTTCGATCCTTTTGTGATCCTGCTCAACCAGCAGCGAAACACCCGTCGGCAGGTGCTTGCCCTCCTACAAGAGATTTATAACGCACCTTCAAAAGAGACGGTCGCGCTTGTTATTGCCCCTGATCGCCAAGCCCTGACGCAAAAATCTAAAACAGCCTCCAGCAAAAACAGACGCCTCGCCAAACAATGATCACTACCCCACCAATTTTTTCAACCAGCAGGTTTCATTGCCTCGCTCTTGGCCTGATCGTTATTATAACAGTTCTAGCCTATTCCAACAGCTTCCACAGCCCTTTAACCTTTGACGATTTTCCGAACATTGTCGACAACCGCTATATAAAAATCAAAAATCTGTCACTGACCAGTCTGGCCGATACCGTACAGAAAAGCCCGATGCCTTTGCGCAAGCTCGCCTATGTCAGCTTTGCCATAAACCATGCATTCCACGGCCTTGATGTTGTAGGTTTCCACGCCGTAAATCTGGCTATCCACATTGCAACCGGACTCACTCTCTATCTTCTCGCTTTAACCACCCTGAATCTGCCGATAATGACCAACAGTTGTCGTCGACCGGCTGAGGTTGCCCTGGCAGCTGCTCTTCTTTGGCTCGTCCATCCTGTACAGACCAATGCGGTCACCTATATAGTCCAACGCATGACCTCCATGGCCGCCCTCTTCACCCTAATCTCCCTGTTATGCTATATTCACGCCAGACTCCTTGCCAAGGAGAACAACCGACGGTTTATCTTTTTTAGCGGAACACTGCTGGCAGCCATTCTAGCCTTACTCAGTAAAGAGAACTCGGCCATGTTGCCCCTGCTGATCCTTGGTTATGAACTTTTCTTTCTGCAAACGCCGGAAAGGAGGCAACATACAAAAAAGATCTGGCTGGCGATCGGGCTTAGCGCCACCGTATTCTTTCTCATCGCCTGGATCTATCTTGGCAGCAACCCATTTAACGCCATGCTTGCAGGTTACGAGAGTCGGGATTTCACTCTTCTCGAACGCCTGCTCACCGAACCCCGAGTCATTATCCATTACCTGACGCTTCTCCTCCTGCCGCTGCCCGGCCGCTTAAATATCAGCTATGATTTTCCCATCTCCCACTCTCTTTTTACGCCACCCCAGACAATCCTGGCCATTCTGGCCCTTGCCGGACTGATCGCGGCTATCCCTCTGCTCTATAAACGCAGCCGCCTGATCTCCTTTGCCCTTTTCTGGTTCCTGGCCAATCTGATAATCGAATCATCCATTGTGCCGCTTGAAATCATCTTCGAACACCGAATCTATCTACCCTCCATGTTTCTGTTCATCGCAGCTGCTCTTGGTCTCGCCCACCTCACCGACCGTCGCCCCGGTCTGTTTCGGGTTGCCACCTTCTGTCTCATAGGATTACTTGCCATTGGCACCTGGATACGCAATAACGACTGGCACACAGAAATTTCGTTATGGACGGATGTAACGCAAAAATCCCCTAACCTGCCTCGTGGATACAACAACCTTGGCAAGGCGGAGAGCAGCCAGGGCAAAATCCAGAGCGCCATCCAGAATTTTCAGAAGGCCATCAGCCTTGATCCTCGCATTGGTTACACCTATTTCAATATGGGGGTGGCATACGACCTTATTAACAAACAACCTGAAGCCCTGGCAGCATTCTCCACTGCCTTGGGGAAAAAAGAGGTATATTTCGCTAAAGTCCACAACAGCCTGGGAATCACATATCGTAAAATGGGCAACTTCCAAAAGGCTATGCAAGAAGCCCGTATAGCCTTGCAAATTGATCCTGATATGCTCGAAAGCCTGGTAACTATTGGAATATGCTATGAATCAATGGGACAGCCAACCAAGGCGATTGCCATATTTGAACAAGCCGCAGCCAAAGACCTTGATTCCGTTGATCTCTACAATAGCTGGGCAATAAGTCTCACAACCTTGGGCATGTTTGATCAGGCTATCTCTAAACTCAAACATGCCCTGACACTAATGCCGAGACATTTTGAAAGCAACTACAATCTGGGTGTGGTCTACAGCCAGAAGGGTATGATAGCCGAGGCTGAACAGCAGATCGCCCATGCTCTTTCCTTGAAAAACACTCCGGAATAACCATCTATCTATCGGCTCTGACCAGCCGGGCAATGACCTCCAGGTGATGAGTCTGTGGAAACATATCCACTATCCTCAACCTATCCAGACGGAATCCTGCCGCCCTGATCCCGATCAAATCACGGGCAATGGTCGCTGGATCGCAGGATATATATATAATCTTTTCAGCTGCCAGATCAGAAAGATACGGGACCACCTGGGCGCAACCGCCGCGCGGAGGATCGAGCAGGACCAAATCAAACAATTCAGTGCCAACCGCGAGTTCCATGGCGGCAAGCCTGGCATCCTTGGCCTCAAACCTGCAATTCATAAACCCCGCCTCTTGGGCATTACGATTTGCACTCCTGATTGCCGAACGTTGCAGATCAAAACCGATAACTGCTCCGGCTCTCACGGCAAGCGGCAGGGAAAAATTGCCCATACCGCAGAACAGATCCAGCACCCTATGTTCCCGATCGACCTCAGCCCATTCCAAGAGGAGAGCAACCAACTGTTCGTTCTGCCCCTGATTGACTTGACAAAACCCGCCAGGTTCAAGACACAGGCGGAGCTCTTTTGGCAACTGATTTAGCATTGGCAAGGTAAACTCCAGGAGATCAACGGCATCAGCACTGTCCGCCCGTTTGCCGTTCGAAGCAATCACTCCATGACCCGGCACCGAA
>MGTA01000111.1:0-6320 GCA_001799225.1 Deltaproteobacteria bacterium RIFOXYD12_FULL_50_9 | reverse complement strand
ATCCGCCGGTCTGGGGCGCCGGCTGAAATTCAACAGAACAACTACGGCCTGATCAGCAGCGCTCAAAAGCAATTCGAGGCTGCTGCCAAGCTGCAGCAACGCTGGTGAGGCCTGAGTCCGAATCTCCTGCAAGGCCTTGTTTAACTCCGGCCGAGCCAGCTGACAGCCCACAACAGGCTCAACTATATGCGTGCCTGGTCGATAAAAACCCAGTCGAGCGGAATCATGGTCGATCTGCAGACGTATCCGCTGCCGGTAATTAAAAGGCTCTACAGCAGCAAGGGGCGCCTGGACGATTCCGGCCAGTTCACCGGCAGCTATCTTTAAAGAACGGCAAACTGTTTCAATGAGTATATTCTGTTTGACTGCCAGTTGCCCTGCATAATCAACATGTTGGAGGTCACAACCGCCGCAACGTCGATAAGCCGGACATTGCGCCACTATTCTTCCGGCAGCAGGTTCGAGAACCTCGACCAGCTGGGCCTCAATATAAGTTTTTCGCCGGCCGACCGTCCGCACAAGCACCCGTTCTCCGGGCAGGACATGAGCAACTAAGACCACCACACCATCAGCCCGACGACCCAGCCCAAGACCGCCAGCCACAATCTTGTCGATTGTCAATTCGTACAAATCACTCATCCCCTGACTTTTCTCATTTTTTTAGCCATCCGCAACTACTAAGGTTGCCGGTTTACGGTTTACGGTTTACAGTACGCACAATTAGGCTGTAGTCTATTAGCCTGTAGAAAAAAACATGGTTACCATACGAAATCCCGAACTTATCAATAACTGCTATAATGCGGTTAATACTCGACGGCTAACAACCTACAAGCTACAGACTAAACAACCTGAGCATTACAAATTAACACCATGCTGATAACTAACCAAAAATTAATTACAAAATTTAACGCTGCGGCAATCGGTTGTATCGTTGTACTGGCGTTTCTTGTATATGCCAATTCATTTAAGGCGCCTTTTGTCTTTGATGATTTCCATAACATTGTCGAGAGCCCTTATCTCAGGATCCAGAATCTGTCGCCGGACAAACTGCTCGCTGCCGCCAGCCACAGCAAGATCAGCCAACGCTGGGTAGCCAACCTCTCCTTTGCAGTTACCTACTATTTTTTTGGCCAGGATGTCTGGGGCTATCATCTAGTCAACCTTCTGATTCATATCATGACCGGAATAGCCGTTTTTTTTCTTTTTCGTCTTACTCTGCATCAACCATTATTGGCTGGAATCTGCAAACGACCTGATGAAATCGCCCTGGCCGCAACCCTGCTCTGGCTTGTCCATCCGATTCAGACCAATACAGTAACCTACATTGTCCAGCGCATGACCAGCATGGCGGCCTTTTTTGAAATCAGTGCTCTGCTCAGTTACATCCACGCTCGACTTTCCAGCGCCAACCCGACAAAAAAAATGGCAATGTTCGGCGCCAGCCTGCTCCTTGCCATCCTAGCCCTGGGCTGTAAAGAAAATGCGGCCATGCTGCCGATAATGGTCCTGGCCTATGAATATTTTTTTATTAGCGAGCCAAACCGGCACACCAGTCTACTGCGCATTATAATCTGCACTGCTCTCTCCCTGCTCTTGATTTTTATCCTCGCCTGGCTCTACTATGGCGAAAATCCGATTGCCGCCATATCCGCCGGCTATGCTGAGCGGAATTTCACCATGACCGAAAGACTGCTAACCCAACCACGCGTAGTGTTTTTTTATCTCTGGCTCCTGTTTTTACCCCTGCCCAGCCACTTAAACATCAACCATGATTTCATCATCTCACACTCCCTGTTTGCTCCGCCGTCCACCTGGTTCGCCTTTCTCGGCCTCGCCGGCGCAGCAGCGCTGATCGTTTACCTTTTTAAGCACCACAGGCTTTTAGCCTTTGCCCTGTTCTGGTTTCTCGGCAATCTGATAATCGAATCCAGTATTATACCGCTCGAAATCATTTTCGAACACCGCCTCTACCTGCCCTCTATGTTTCTGCTGCTCAGCGCGGCAGTATACCTGGCCCAACTGCTCGACCGTTATCATCCTGCTGCCGCCAAGGCCACAATCATCATTCTGATTACTCTTCTCTCTTTTGCCACCTGGCAGCGCAATACAGTCTGGGCAACCTCGACATCTCTCTGGAACGATGTAGTAAAAAAATCCCCGGGCCTGATGCGCGGCCACGCCAATCTCGGCAAAGCACTCCTTCATGAAAAACGTTTTGCTGAGGCTGAATCGGAACTCCGCAAAGCCATTGAGCTTGACCCGGAGTCGAGCTACAGCTATACCAACCTGGCGGTTCTCTGTGAAAAACAAAACCGACTGGATGAAGCCCTTGCCATGTCCCAGATCGCCCTTTCCAAAAAGGATGCAGATCAGGTCAAAATCCACCACAACCTGGGCATCGTCTTCTTTAAACGTCAAGATCATCAGCAAGCCCTCACTGAGCTCAATATCGCTTTAAATCTAAATCCTGATTACTCGGATGCATACGTGACTCTCGGCGCTGTTTACGGCAAGTCCGGCAACCACATTAAGGCAGAAGAACTTATGCTTAAAGCCATCACGCTTGACCCCGGCAACGGTTATGCCTACCAAAATATTGGTTCTGCCTACGAACGACAAAATCGTCTTGAAGAGGCTAAAGCAGCCTTTTTAAAGGCCTTGCAACTGCCTAATATTGACCCGGCCAAGATCCATAATAATTTAGGAATCGTTTACTGGCGGTTGGGCGACTTCCAGCAATCAATCAACCACGCCAGGGCCGCTATCGACCTCGAGCCCGATTATCTCGATGCCTATATCACCCTTGCTATCACTTACGAAGACATGGGCAAGCAAGATAAGGCCTTTGAGCAGTTTCGGGAGGCCTGGAAAAAGGGATATCCGATGATCAGGGCCTATCAGACCTGGGCCAGGGAGCTACTACAGGAAGACAAGGTGGATAAAGCCATCAGTTATCTCAACGAGGCGATTGCTCTCTCTCCGGAACAAGCCGATGAAAGCCGAAAACTACTGAACCAGGCTTTGGCCAGGCAAGCATGGAAAAACCCGCAAGAAAAGCCGACACCGTGAACAGTTTGCTAAAAATTTCGGACAAGTCGGACTGGTCGGACAAGTCGGACAAGTCGGACATCTCCCATGTCCTGGCCATTCTCCTCATCCTGGCTGCCGCCATTGCCTGCTATGCCAACACCTTTGATGCACCCTTTCATTTTGACGATTTTGGGAATATCGTTGAAAATCCCCATATTAAAATTGCTTCCCTTTCGTTAGCCGATCTGGCCGACGCCGCCACCAAGAGCCCGGCAAAATACCGCTGGCTTTCCAACATCAGCTTTGCCCTGAACTATTATTTCGGCGGTTATGAGGTCTGGGGTTATCATCTTGTCAACCTGGCAATCCATATTGCCTGCGGAATATGTATTTATTTCCTCGTCCTGCTCACCCTAGCTCTACCAACCCTCGCCAACCGTTACCAGAACAAATTCTATCCAGCCCTGGCCGCTGCCTTGATCTGGCTGGTCCATCCGGTCCAGACCAACGGCGTCACCTACATTGTACAGCGCATGACCGCCATGTCGGCTCTCTTTTTTCTGCTGTCTATGCTCTTCTACGTTTTGGGCCGCCAGCAGATCAGCCAAAAATCCAAAGCCCTCCTGTTTTTTACGGCCAGCGGCATCTGCGGTTTTTTCGCCCTGATCTCCAAGGAAAACGCTGCTATGCTACCAATAGTGCTGGCAACCTACGAATGGTTCTTTTTCCGTGATCTCACCCAAAAATCCCTGAGCAGGGCTCTGATTTATTTCAGCGGCGCAGGGCTGATTTTCTTTTTTCTCGGTTGGTTGTACATGGGAACAGATCCATGGTCTGCCCTTATAAACGGTTATGCCAACCGGCACTTCACGCTGAGCGAGCGTTTGCTCACCGAATCACGGGTGATTGTCCATTATCTCACCCTGCTCGTCCTGCCTCTGCCATCGCGACTCAACCTCTGTTACGATTTTCCCTTATCGCACGGCATTCTAAACCCACCCCAGACCTTGCCGGCCATCTTAATTATTCTCGCCATGCCGGCCTGTGTTTTTCTGCTCTATCGCCGCTATCGCCTGCCGGCCTTTGCCACTCTTTTTTTCCTCGTCAATCTGCTCATAGAATCATCCTTTATCCCGCTCGAACTGGTCTTTGAACATCGGCTCTATCTACCCTCGATTTTTCTGATCACCGCAACCGTAGCCGAAGCCAGCCGATTATTAACCAACCATATTCGATATTTAAGCACTATATTTTTGCTGATACTTCTAAGCTCAATCACACTTACCTGGCAACGCAACCAGGTATGGAAGAGCTCGATCAGCCTATGGTCGGATGTGGTTGCCAAATCACCCGGTTATGCCAGGAGCCATGAGAATCTTGGCGTCGCATATTCAAACGTCGGCAAAATAGATCTTGCCGAAAGCGAACTGCTCCGGGCAATTGAGCTCGATCCGGATAACAGCAGCAGCTTCATGAATCTTGGCGTAATTTATAAGGTCCAGGGCCGCATTAACGAGGCCTTTGCTGCCCAGAACAAGGCTCTGACCCTCAAAGATGTCAGCCTGGCCGGAGTTCATACCAATCTCGGGATCTTACAGGTCATCAGGGGAGATCTTGATTCTGCAATCCGGGAATTCCAGGAAGTCTTGCGTTACGATCCTCTCTTTTATTCAGGTTATGTCAATCTCGGTTTGGCCTATCGTGACAAAGGCCGCTTGCTGGAAAGTGAAGAGTATTTCAGGAAGGCAATTACGCTTGATCCAGAGGTTGGCCCTACCTATTTAAAACTGGCCGTTATCCTCGAACGGCAAAACCGGCTAAAGGATGCAAAACAATTGTTACTGGTCAGCTTGAACAAATCCGACACGGATCAGGCAATGGTGCAAAAACGACTGGCAATCATCACCCAAAAACTAGCAGGCAGCCGTTAAGAACCTGCGGTCACAGATAACAGGTTGAAGCTTTACCAGGAGACCTCGACTTCTGTTGTTGTGTGAACTTCTTAAACCACACAACAACAAACTTCTTCTGAGATCTGCAGGTTTTAAATTCCTTTTTAAATTTCAACAAATCGGTTGACAGACATCTTTCTTCTTTGCTATTATAGTAATTAAGGAAATACTTAAATTACTATAACTCAGCTATCATAACCTCGACATAAGCATAACCCAAGAGCCTTAATTGCTTTTTTTTTGCCTCAATATATTAGCAATAAATAATATTCCAAACAATGAGGCGCAATCCGATAACTGATGGAGGAGAATATGAAAGAGTTAATGAAAAGTGTTGTTGTTGTCTTACTGGTCGCATTTGCCGTTACCAGCGTTTATGCATCCCAAGGGAACCCTAAAAAAGGAAAATTTCTATATAAAAAGAACTGTAAGACCTGTCACATGAAGGGCGGAACCAGTGTCGAGCTTACCCCGCTTTCAAAAACAATGAATCAATGGGATCGATTTTTTGATGAGAACCATCACCAAATAAATCCGGAACCGTTCAAGGGCTTGACTGAAAGTGATCTTGTTGATATCCGGCAGTTCTTGCGCGATCATGCCATGGATTCGCCTACTCCACAAACTTGCGGATAATTGCCATTATTAGACAAACATGATGAATATCTAAAGATAATCTCTCAATTTTGAAGGAGTAATTTGTGCAAACACATTCATCAAAAAACCTTAAAAGTTTGATCTTGGCGGCTGTGCTGGGAGGAGGTGCTCTCTTTGCAAGCCCTCTACTGGCAACAGATCATACAACTCTGGTGCGGGAACCGGTAAAAAACGGCCCAGAGGTTACCAAACAGTGTCTTGAATGCCATAAGGATCAAGCTCTGGCAGTAATGAAAACCTCTCACTGGACTTGGTCGCTCCCTCAAACGATCAACAGCAAGACCGTAAGCCATGGCAAAAAGGATTCCATTAATAACTACTGCACATCAATTAGCGCTAACTGGCCGCGGTGTACCAGTTGTCATATAGGTTATGGCTGGGAAGATGCCAAATTTGATTTTTCGGATCCGACCAAGGTCGATTGTCTTGTTTGTCATGATACCACCGGCACCTATACCAAGGAACCAACCGGTGCCGGCCTTCCAACCAGCACCGTTGACCTGCTGCGGGTGGCCCAAAATGTCGGCAAACCTGTTCGAGATAACTGTGGTTCTTGTCACTTTTTCGGCGGTGGAGGCGATGCAGTCAAACATGGTGATCTTGATTCTTCAATGGCCTACCCAGATAAAAATTTAGATGTTCATATGGCGGCAGAAGGTAATAATTTCCAGTGCCAGGATT
>MGTA01000110.1:4565-9995 GCA_001799225.1 Deltaproteobacteria bacterium RIFOXYD12_FULL_50_9 | reverse complement strand
CTGGCCGGCTATAACGCCGGCGCCACAAAGATTTCCAGCGCCATGAACTCCCAGCTTGAAAAAGATTTTTATGGATTACGGCTGCCCCGCGAAACCGAACGCTATGTGTTTCGGGCTATTGCGGCAAAACTGATCGTGGAAAATCCCAGTCTTTACGGTATCCGTCTCGAAGGCGCCCGCTTCTACGGCCCCGAACCTCTGACCGAGGTAACACTCAATAACGCCCGACGCAACATCTCAGTTGCCGTTGTCGCCGAGGTTGCCGGGGTTTCCTACCGACGTTTCCTGGAACTTAATCCGGCCATAGTCGGTAAGGAGATACCGGCAGGCGTCCATCGTCTCCGCATCCCTCGCGAAAATGCGGCGTTGTTTGATACCGCGATCACCAGGATGCTGCAGACCTCACCCGCTCCGGCGAGTAAACCGCCGGCAAACCCAAATCCGGACACCAAACCCCCTGCAACGACCAGCGCGGATTATGTTGTGCGGCCGGGCGACACCTTGAATTCCATTGCCCGCAAGCATGGCCTCCGCCTGCAGACTTTACTCGAACTGAATAACCTTACGCCAAAAAGTGTTATCAAGGCAGGTCAGAAGTTGACAGTCCGTTCCGCAAACTGATGCATGCCAACTGGATTTTTCCTGTTGCACCTAAATGTAACTCATTGCATTTCATTAAATGATGTGCGATCAGACTATAATCGTTCATCTGTGGTTTGTAACAATCCATCCTTTTGATGACGGCAACGGCCGACTGGCTCGGGCATTGACCGACATGGCGCTGGCTCAGGATGACCGGCAGAGGATTCGTTGTTACAGCCTCTCCACGCAGATCATGGCCGAACGTGACGAGTACTACAATGTTTTGGAAAAAACCCAGAAAGGTTCGTGCGACGTGACCGAATGGCTGCTCTGGTTTCTAGGATGTTTTTCCCGTGCCATTTTGCGCTCTGATGATATTCTCTCCGGCGTATTTACAAAATCCGAGTTCTGGAGGCTCCACGCTCAGACCTCGTTAAACGAACGCCAGAAAAAGGCGATCAACCGTTTGCTGGATACCGGCCCCGAAGGATTTAAAGGCGGACTTTCGACAAAGAAATACGTTGCGATGGTCCATATTAGCAGAGCCACTGCCTTCCGGGAGTTGGACCAACTATGTCTATTGGGGATATTGCAGCGCCTTGGCCAAGGGCGGGCTGTGCGGTATGAACTGGTTGATAGCCGTAACCAGGCGAAGTGACCACAAGATCTCCCTTTGGTTATCTCCCTCTTTTCAGACTTCTAATGCCATAACATTCAGTATTGAATAATTCAAAACAGAATGATAAGTTGCAGATATGAAATTTTATGACCGCACCCGAGAACTTCAACGACTTGACGAAATAGCCGCCACCGGTACCGATGCCGCGCACCTGGTAGTGATCACCGGTCGGCGGCGTATCGGCAAAACAGCGCTCATCAAACATTTTGGAGAAGGTCGCGCCGGTCTTATCTATTTTTTTGTCGGCAGAAAAAAACCCCAGATTCTGCTTGACGAATTCACCAGCCTGCTCGCCGAGCGCATCCCCTTGCTCAAATCCGTGAAGATAACCAGCTTTGAGGATTTTTTTGCCATCCTCTTTGAGCAGATGGCTGCCTCACCTCTCTTCATTGTTTTTGATGAATTCCAGAACTTCCTGTATGTGGACCCGTCAGTATTTTCTACGCTGCAACATCTATGGGACAACAACCAGGATCGGGCAAAAGGGGCCATAATCTGCGTTGGATCAATTCAGACCCTGATGCGGAATATCTTCGAAGGCAATAAAGAGCCGCTGTTCGGCAGGGCAACCGCCAAAATCCACCTGACGCCGCTCGCCATGGAGGTCATTGCCACCATTCTTGCCGACCATCAATGCCGGCCTAAAGATGAGCTGCTCTTTTTTACCACGCTGTTCGGCGGCGTACCCAAATACTACTTTCTTCTTGACCGCCATAGAATGTTTGCAAGCCGGCGCGCTGAAATCATCTCCGGAATCTTCTGCGAACCCGATGCCATACTGCAAAATGAAGGCAGAGAACTACTGATCGAGGAATTCGGCAAGAATCACCAGATGTATTTTTCCATCATGCAGGTTATCGCCGGCGGCGAAACCCAAATGGCCAGGATCGCCGACTCGGCCGGCCTCAACACCGGCACTCTCCCCAAATATCTCGACGAACTTATTTCATACTACCAGGTCATTGAACGGCGGGTACCGGTCACAGCAAGCCGGTCTGAACAAAAAAACGGGCGATATCATATCGCCGATCCGCTTTTGCGCTTCTGGTTCCGCTATATCTTCCGCAATCAGAGTTTAATTGAGTTGGGAGAAACGGTAAGGCTCACCAAAAAAATCATGGATGACCTGCCGACCCTCATGGGCCATTCGTTTGAAAACTTGACAAGAGACCTGCTCACCGCCTGTAATGACGGTTCAATCATCCCATTCGTGTTTGATAAACTGGGTGGCTACTGGAACCGGACGGGCAGCGTCGAAATTGATATTGTCGCTCTGGATGATACAGGTGAAAACATCCTGTTCGGAGAGTGTAAGTTGAGTGGCGAACGTTTTACTATTGCCGATGCGCGCAAACTCAAGGCAAAAGCTGCTCAAGTAGTCTGGAATAACACCTCCAGAAAGGAATTTTTCCTGTTCATCTCGCACGAACCGGTTTCACCAGCCAGACGGCAGGAACTGAAAAATGAAGGGATTGGGGTTGTTGAGTTGAGTCAAATGCTGAAACCAAATGGAAACTCGATCTAAAGAACCAATCCTCTATTTTTTTCCCAATAAACGATTCACGATAAACGATTCACGACTTGATGCCGCTTCGCATTACATGGGAGCAACTGCTTTTCTGCCAGACTTATGGATATGAAAAACGCTCCACAAGAACAAACGTCAATTGGAAACAGCTGCTTCAGGCTTCTCAACAAAATAATTTGCTTCTTCGCAAGAAATCTTGTAGCTCTATAAAGTTATGGCGACACATATATTATTCTGCTGGATAGGTGCAAGTGATCTTCGAGCGGCTAATGGCAATCCGGATGCAGGCCTTGGTCCGATTGGCCAGGCTGCCGCCACGAACAATTATGATGAGATCGTTCTGCTCAGCAATTACGATAATGCTACAAATGATACATATTCCAAATGGTTGATCACGAAAGGGGCGCAGGCAATCTCCCTGCACCCCATACAGCTTTCCGGCCCGACGCATTACGGTGAAATTTATCCAGCCGCAGTTGAGGTTGTTTCTCAAATGCGGCAAAAATATGGCATTGACGCTGAACTCACCTTTCATCTCAGCCCCGGCACGCCTGCCATGGCTGCTGTCTGGATCATCCTGTCCAAGACACGCTTTCCCGCTACGCTCATCGAGTCTTCCAAAGACCATGGTGTGCGGACCGTATCCATTCCATTTGATATTTCCGCCGAATTTCTTCCTGACCTCCTCCGTAAACCGGATAAGGAGATTGAGCGCTTAGCCGCCGGCCTGCCGGCAATTGCCCCTGAATTTGCCGACATCATCCACCGCAGCGAGGTGATGCAACGGGTGATTCTCAAGGCGCGGCGCATTGCGCCCCGCTCTATTCCCGTGCTTATCGAAGGGGAGTCCGGGACCGGCAAGGAGCTGTTTGCTCGCGCCATTCATGATGCCGGCCCCCGTAAGAACAGGCCATTTGTGGCCATCAACTGCGGTGCAATTCCTACGGAGCTGGTTGAGGCCGAGTTGTTCGGCCACGAGAAAGGCGCCTTTACCGGCGCGACTGCCGCCCGGGCAGGACATTTTGAGGTGGCCGATCAGGGCACCATCTTTCTGGATGAGATCGGTGAGCTGCCCAAGGAGATGCAGGTCAAGCTGCTGCGCACTCTCCAGGAAGGTGAGGTGCGGCGGATCGGTGCAAGCAGCACCAAGAAAATTGATGTAAGAATAATTGCGGCAACCAACAGGACTCTTATTGATGAGGTCGCAGCCGGTTCTTTCCGGGAAGATCTCTTTTATCGACTGGCGGTTGCGGTCATCAAACTGCCGCCACTTCGCGAACGCGCCGGCGATATCGGTCTGCTGATTGATAGCTTGCTGGATCAAATTAATGAGCGTAGTAAAAGCGAACCAGGATATATACGCAAGAAAATTTCTCCATCAGCAAGAAATCTTCTTCTTCAGCACTCCTGGCCGGGCAATGTGCGGGAGGTTCAAAACACCCTGACCAGGGCGGCGGTCTGGTCGTCCGGAGAGATCCTTGAGGAAGAGGATATCCGCGAGGCGCTCCTGCCTGTTCCGGCTGCCGGCAAGGGAAAAGAGCTTATCCTCGACCGCCCGCTCGGGGAAGGATTCAGTCTGCCCGACATTATCAATAAGGTAGCGATCCACTACCTGGAGCGAGGTCTTTCCCAAACCCATGGCACCAAGACGAAAACTGCAGAAATACTGGGATTACCGAGCTATCAGACCCTGACCAACTGGCTCAAAAAATACGGCCTTGAATAACTCTGGCACGGTAGTTGCTGTAAGGGGGTATGCAAACGATCATGGAATCAGTCAACTTCGATATACTGCGGCCCAAATGGTCTGAAAAATGTGAACAAGTTAAACATTGCCAACTTACAGGTAACTGAATAAAAGGAAAAGCCATATGCCCATTACAGCTATCACCATCGCAAACTTTAAGGGAATCAAGGAGCCGGTGAGGGTTGAGCTAAAACCTATCACCCTACTTTTCGGCCCCAACTCGTCGGGTAAATCCACCATCGTTCAGGCCCTGCATTACGCCCGTGAAATCTTCGAGCGACAGAACCTCAACCCGGACCAAACAATGCTCGGAGGTGTCGCCATCGACCTTGGCGGTTTTGAAAGCCTGGTCCATCGGCACGACAAAACCTTACCCATCACCATTCGCTTTGATCTCGACCTAAGCCGTGAAGGCCTGCCGAATTATCTGGAAGGCTTGTGGGAAGAAAATCGGTGGAATGAATCGGTTTTTCAGCACATTCCAGCCAAAGTGCAGACAGCCTGGATTGAGGTGTCCGTCAAGTGGAGCGATTTTGTCCGCCGACCCCTTGTGAAGAGTTACGAGGTCGGCACCAATGGCCTGGTTCTCGCTAAAATCACTACTTCCGACGACGGACGCCAGATTTATCTCTCAATGATCAACACCTTCAATCCTGTTTTCCTTGAAGCCGACACACTAGAAGAAGGTAAAACCTGTGTGACCAAATTTTTTGAAAATCTCATACGGGACGACGTGAAGATGACCGACGAAGAGTTTAAAAAACTGGGGGTCGTCTTTCCTCGTCTCTTTGATCTCTTAGACAGCGAGGACGGCTTGGCTGGCTCTCAAAAGCCCATTGTCCTGCGCGGCCTGCGGGCAGCACTGCCCCGTTGGGGGAGGCCCCTTAATTTCGA
>MGTA01000110.1:3698-4549 GCA_001799225.1 Deltaproteobacteria bacterium RIFOXYD12_FULL_50_9 | reverse complement strand
GATGATGCCGATTATAATGATAGAGCCGATTTTGAACAACTGCTAAGTATTTTGATAGTTGGTCCTGGCGAGCTGGTACGGGATGCCCTGCGCAAATTCTGCTATCTTGGCCCGTTGCGGGTTATACCTCCACGTCATTTCGCGCCAGCCCGCACCCCGGATGAGTCGCGCTGGGCAAACGGCATGACCGCCTGGGACGTCATGTTCAACGAAGAAGAGGCGTTCCGCGAGCGGGTGAATCGCTGGCTTAGTGGCAGGGACCAGCTCAATTCCGGGTATCGGGTGGTGGTAAAGGAATATAAGGAATTGGACATGGCTGATCCGGCTACCCTTACCCTGATGCGGGGTGGTATACCTGAGGAGGACACCTTGATTCCCCGCTACATCCAAAGCCTTGTTGTCAACCGTCGCCTGTTTTTTTGGGAGGAAGCAAACAAGATTGAAGTGCAACCATTAGACATCGGCGTTGGCATTTCCCAGGTGCTGCCGGTGATCGTCGCGGCCATGGCAGCTAAGTCTGGCTTTGTTGCTATCGAACAGCCAGAACTCCATATCCACCCTGCCTTTCAGGTAGTACTCGGCGATCTCTTTATTGAACAGATCCACGAAAACCCGAACCTGATCTTTGTCCTTGAGACCCATAGCGAGCACATCATGCTGCGCTTTTTACGCCGTATCAGGGAGACGGGTGAAGGTCGACTGCCGCTTGGAGCGCCTAAACTTACCCCGGAAAAACTGGCCATCTACTTTGCCGAAAAGGGCGAGAACGGCATCAGCCTCATGCCCATCCGTGTTGACGAAGAGGGCGATTTTATCGACCGCTGGCCGAAAGGCTTCTTTTCCGAGCGGGC
>MGTA01000110.1:2940-3690 GCA_001799225.1 Deltaproteobacteria bacterium RIFOXYD12_FULL_50_9 | reverse complement strand
GATATGGATAGAAAGCGGCTAGAAGAACTCCTGTCGCGTTTAAAGGAAACCATGGTGAAACGCAAAGACTGCTGCTGGGACGACGAAAAGAAGAGTTGGATTGAAAACGCCCTCCAAGAGCATAGCAGGCATCCTTTTCATGCTATCATTACCCGGAACAACCCAGAAACCAGACCGGAAATTCTCGCCGAGAGTAAACTGACCGGAAATGGATCAAACAAATGGGATATACCCCATGGCCGAATAGTACCCCGGAAAGCACCGGAAATGACCGCCGCGATTGAGATGATGCTTTCCCGCTGCCGGTGGATAAAGTTCATCGACCCGCATATCTCGCCGAGTAGACCGGACTATAAGACCTCATTGCAGGCCTTTTTGACAATATTGGCCAACGAGAGGCCCGTTGGTCCACCAGCAGCAGTTGAAATCCATACCGGCCTGCATGGGGCCACGGGGAACTTTTTGAAAAAGGCTTTTGAGTTGCTTATCCCTGCCGGTCTAACAGTAACCCTAGTTCAGTGGCAGGAGAGACCGGGCGGCCAGAGGTTGCATAATCGTTATATTCTGTCCGATCTCGGCGGGGTGTCATTCCATCACGGTCTGGACACCGGCGCGGACGGTGAAACCGACGATATCACCCGTCTTGACCGCGAGCAGTATGAACTACATTGCAAGCAATACGATAGAATGGCCCCAGCCTTTGACGATGCCGCTTCATCGCTGGTGATAACCGGTAAACTCGAGAAAATC
>MGTA01000110.1:0-2829 GCA_001799225.1 Deltaproteobacteria bacterium RIFOXYD12_FULL_50_9 | reverse complement strand
GCCAAGATGGAATAATTTGGGAAAACCAATCAATCGATTAGCAGTACGTGGCGTCATATCCACGTCAGAATCTGACAATACGGAATCATCTGCTCCTCAAAACTTGCCAGTCTCTCGGCAATATCTTACAAAACTGGCAAAACGATCAAAAGATCCAAGATTGCTCCGACTATATTCCCCGTCAGATAAAAGAAAAGGTCACATCTGTCCATTCTGTCAGAAACAAAAATTTGGGGTGCTGAATCATGTCAGAAATGTTCATCCTGATCGTTTTGAATAATTTTCAAAACTGTTCAACACGGTTTGGATAAAAAAGGTAACAAACCTTAAAAAAGGGTAATAAAGGAAAAGTACTGAACAGAGGGAAAGGATGTTTATTTGGGGCAGTTTATTATCCAACTGGCAAGATAATCAATTGCCATCGCCAATAAAAATATGTCATTCCTTATAGATACGGATACCGTATTATCTCTGCCTCAAAAAAGATGCGAGCATAACGGCTATGAAAAGCTCTATATTGCCACTTGACGATGACGAAATTGTCAGGCGTCTATGCGGGATGGATGAAAGCCTATTCCTCGAATTCAAGCGCGTTTCCAACAAGATGGCCCACAAAACCCTAAAAACCCTCAGGGGAAATAGTAAATGAGCACTCTGTCTTTGTTCAGCGTGGGCAACTCTCCAATCCCCGGCAACACCAGCTGGTATCTCGCCGATCTGGGCGAATTTCGCGGCAAGCAGGAACTCTACACCCGCCAAGCACCGCAACGGCTTAAGACGCTGCGCGAACATGCCCTGATCGAAAGTGCGGTTTCCAGTAACCGGATGGAAGGGGTGGAGGTCGAGCCGGGGCGTGTGCGGAACGTGCTGGCCTCTCCCAAGCCCCTGTTCCGGGATCGGGATGAGGAGGAAGTCCGCGGCTATCGCGAAGCGCTCTGTCTTATCCATGAAAACACCGATGACCTTCTCCTCTCGGAAGAGACCGTTTGCCGGCTGCATCGTCTGACCCGTGGCCAGATCTGGGACGCCGGCAATTACAAATCCAAGGATGGCGACATCATCGAACGCTCTCCTGATGGCCGGGAACGGGTGCGCTTTCGCACGGTGTCGGCGCTCGATACCCCGCAGTACATGGCAAAACTGATCTCCGACTGGAAGCACTGCCTGCAAGAACGCTGGGTTCATCCGCTCATCGCCATGGCGGCTTTTAATCTCGACTTTCTCTGTATTCATCCATTTCGCGACGGTAACGGCCGTGTTTCCAGGTTGCTGCTCCTCTTGCAATGCCAGCAACTCGGCTTTGAGGTCGGCCGCTACATCAGCCTGGAACGTCTGATTGAGCAGAACAAGGAACGTTATTACGAAACCCTGGAACAATGTTCGCAAGGCTGGCACGAAGGCAAACACGATCCATGGCCGTATATCAACTTCACGCTATTCATTCTAAAAACAGCCTATCAGGAGTTCGCGACACGGGTCGGCGACCTCCAGGCGCCCAGAGGCTCCAAAACCGAAATGATCCTGACCGCCCTGGAGCGCCTGCCGCCACAATTCACCGTGGCTCAACTGGAGCAATCCTGCACTGGCGTCAGCCGGGAAATGGTGCGCCGCGTTCTCGGTGAACAAAAAGGCAAGAGCGTTGAATGCATCGGTCGCGGCCCAGGCGCGAAATGGATCAAGAAAGGGTAACAACCCTTAAAAGAGGGTAATAATAAGGGTAATAACAGCGATTGTTTTTAGGTAATCAGACGCTTAGCGGGCAAGGCCTATCATATCACCATAACCTCCTGGTCACCAGCTTGTCGGCTTGTGGATGGTGGTGCCCGGTATTGGCGAGGGCAGTTGAGATATTTTAAGCACGCCTTCTCTGATTCTTTTGACGAAATGAGCGTGTTTTTGCAGCTCTCTTGAGGGGTGCCCGTGGATAAGGGGAGAAATCAGGCCTATTATTTTGTTGTACTGTTCCCGGACAAGACGCAGCGGCTCCGCGAGGTCACTGTCATTGGAAATGATGATGGCGCAATCATATCTGTCCAACCAAGCGTCATTAAGGAGGTGGACAGCCAGATTGACATCCGAGCCTTTTTCTTCCGTCTTCACCACTTTTGTAAAGCTGGGCGGCTTGGTCAGCGGGGATTTAGGACATGACACCTCGTGGCTCAGGAAATGCCCATAGTAAACGGAAAATTCAGGAATGTGGCTTTCCAAGGCCCGGATATAGGTTTTTTGTCGGATTGGCTGGCTGGGGTCAAAGATGCCGGAAACAATGGCGGTGAAATATTTTATCTCGGTAATTGTATGGTGCGACTGGAGAAGATTCCCGGCAAGCTGTTTCAAATCCAGCCATTTGTACGGGGAGCCTTTCAGGGCGCGATAGTAGAGATTGAAGCCATCAATATATATGGATGTTCGCATGGCATCAGCCTCAAAAAAGCAGGGGCCGCCGAAGCGACCCCGCGCCCCAGGTCGAAACCGTGGGGGTAGTTAACTGAAAACAATTTATACTTTAACAGTACATCATCTGTCAAGATAAAGACAGCAAACTCGTTGTATTTCAAGGCAAGCAGATACGCAAGGTCTTCCAGGCAGGCGAGTGGTGGTTTTCGGTCATCGACGTGGTCGCAGTTTTGGTGGGCGGGACGCGGCCTCGCAAGTACTGGATTGACCTGAAGAAAAAGTTGCTACGGGAGGGTTATGACCAGTTGTCCGAAAAAATCGGACAACTGAAAATGCCGAGCACATCGACATTCTTTCCCGCTTCCGGTCGGAGTTCCCGGAGGTCTATGCCAAGGGAGCGGCCTCTTTTGACAACGCCATAATCGCCTGGCT
>MGTA01000109.1 GCA_001799225.1 Deltaproteobacteria bacterium RIFOXYD12_FULL_50_9 | reverse complement strand
GAGAATAGCCCGCAATTGACTGTCATCGTCCATGACAAGTATCCGCCGCGTCATTTTGTTTATCCTTTGTCATTGAATGGAGAACGCTGGAACTGTATAACATCTTGACTTATCAATCGATTTCAGTTGGAAATTAGATAAATGGATAACAGCGCCCCCCCATTGTCCTTATCCCGCTAGTCGTTCCATTTGGGCCCAAAAATCGACTATGCGGCCTAATAAAATCAACTAGTTACAGAACACACTAATCGTTATTGTGCTATTATATAAGTACGTTATCATGGTCCGACCCCGTTTCTCGTTTGCTCACACCCGCTGGATTACACGACCTTGCCCGGCCGCACGTCAATAGCGTCTCACATTGCCCTTCCCCTCGAAAATTAAATCGCCATTTCCTCTTTTTTCCGCAAGAAGTTTATTTGCCATACCAGACTGTTTTTTGTTATAGTTTAGCCATCAAAGGAAATGGCCTTGAAAAGCCAGAAAAACAACGGAGATATATATGCGAGTAAACGACATCCCTGAACTCTGTAAATTAAACATTCCGGAAAAAATTCTCCTGATCGAAGACCTTTGGGACAGCATAGCTACGGAAGAGGCCACTGTACCGATTCCCAAAAAGCATATGATGGAATTAGACAGAAGGTTTGAAAAATATACAGCAGCGCCAGGAGGACTTTTGACACTTGAAGAGCTTCGATCAAGAATTGATTTGAGAAAATAATGCATAGATTGCGCTTTCTCCCTGAAGTTGAAGAAGATGCCTTGGCCAGCTATGTATGGTACGAAACAAAATCAACTGGACTTGGCGAGGATTTGTTGAGGATGTTTTATGCCAAGGCCGGTGAGATATCACGTAATCCCCTGATTTTCCCAAAAGCTTATAAAGATTTCCGTCGTTGCCTTCTCCGTAGATTTCCATATGCCATCTACTTCACCATAACGAACAGGGAGATTATAGTAATTGGCCTGTTCCATTGCGCCCGCGATCCCGGAGGGATTAACGAGACTCTGCAAAATCGACACGAATAATCCCCATTTGCCCCTAAGTCACTAAAGCAACTACGTTATGTTGTGCTCGGTTTTGTCAAATGCGTAGGTCTGACCCCTTTGTGGTTTCCTTTGTGGTTTCTTAACGCCCTCACCCTAACCCTCTCCCCCAGGAGAGGGGACTTTCTCCTTCGCCCCTTTGGGGAGAGGGGCGGGGTGAGGGGCAAAAGGAGAACTAAGTTTCTTAAGTTAATGACATTGATTCGTAATTCTTAATTATTGACCAACGCTACTGGTCAATATGAATCGTAATTGCAGTTTAGTCACAGGCGCTATCCCCTTCACTATACGCCGGAGTAGTTACGCTTGCCTCGTCACTGTAGGCGGAAGTGTCACCCCCGCCAAACGCCCGAATCCGGTATGAGTACGATGTTGAAGGCATCACGCCGATGGTGTCGGTAAAGGCGGTTGCTGCCGCCCCGATAGTCTGGCGCAATATCCAGACCCCGTTCCAGTCCTTTACTTCAAGCTCGAAACCATCTTCGCAATTTGAATTGTCGTTCCAACTCAATTGAATCTTTCTTGAATTTAGAGCGGTGGCAAGAAGAGTTGACGGCGCTGAAGGTGTGCTCTGGCAGGCTGTGCACGATTCATCCACCGCAGCGTCGCAATCATCGTCAATTTGATTGCAGTACTCTGTGGCTCCCGGTTTCACTGCCGCGTTTAAATCATTGCAGTCGGTATTGCCGGTTACATAACCGCTGGGTGCGGAGGCCTGACAAGTTGAAAGAGTTGTTCCGGCGGTACCATAATTATCACCATCCGCATCGCGGTAGTAGGTGTAATCCTGGGCAAAGCCCTCATCAATTGCGTTATCACAATCATTGTCAACCCCATCGCATACTTCAGCAGCGCCTGGTTTGATCGTAGCGCTTGCGTCATTGCAGTCGCCGACCGTGGCCGTGAGCTGCGAAGCTGAATAATAGGCCGCCCCCGGATCAGTGCACTGAGTAAGTTTACCCCCGTCCGAATACCCATCGCCATCTGCATCCCGATACCAGATCAGGGCCGGATTGACCGCCGGATCGCTGTCATTACAGTCGCCGCTGACGCCGTTCAGTTCAGTGGTCAGATAATAGGTGGTCCCCGGATCAGCGCACTGCACCAGGGTGGTGCCATTTGAATACCGGTCGCCATCCCCGTCCAGGTACCAGATGGTCGCCGGGTTGGCAGCGGCATTGGTGTCTGCGCAGTCGGTGCTGTCAAGTACATAGCCTGCCGGTTGATCGCAGGCGGCCTGGGAGACCAAACTGTTGCCGTAACTGTCGCCGTCACTGTCCTGATAATAGGTCAGAGAGGTCGTTGCCGCCGAATCCTCATTGGACGGGCTTGAATAGCCACCTGAATTCACAGCTGAGACCCGGTAATAATGGGTCTGGTTGGCGGAGAGTCCTGAGGTGTCGGCATAGCTCGTCACCCCCTCTCCCACTGTTGCCAGTTCGCTCCAGGCCCCGGCCCCGATCTTGCGCTCGATCATAAATCCGGTCTCGTTGCTGCTGACATCGGACCAGGAAAGATCAATCCGGCAGGAGCCGTTCAAAGCTGCGTTCAAACCGGTGGGGGCCACTGGAACGTTGTCGTTTATGGTAGTGAAATAGGTCTCATTGGAGAACTGCGACCAGGCCCCGGTATTGTCTTTGTACTGGACATGGAAATAGTATGTTGTGGCATAGTCCGGGGGGGTGGTTAACGGGGTGGTTTCGCCGCCAACCGTGGCAATGGCTTTCACCGCGGCGGATGATTCGGCGATGAGGATGGAACTGATATCGACATTTATCTGGCCGTGCGTGAACTGCAGGTATGTCGGGGTCAAAGAAGTTGTGTTGGTGCTGATATTTTTTCTGGTCACACCGTCGATGTCCATCCGCATTACGGAAGGAGTCCACCACATCTCGATAACGGACTCATGATGCAGGGCACTGACCGTGCCGGTCTCGGAAGAGGAATTGGTTTGGACTCCGGCGATTTGCTTATAAACTCCTTGAAAAGAATACCCCCCACCAGTTGCCACAAAGTTATAATAATTGTTGGCATCCTGGACCATCTTGAATTGCTGGTCGTTTTGATTGCTGCCGGCGTACCAATCGTACCGTTTGATCATGATCACCCGGGCATAACCGGAGGCTGCCATACTGACGTTTCTTTTCATGGTTCTATAGACATTATCGTTAGTATTGACAGTCAGCCATTCGTCGGTTGCATTCCAACTGCTGCTGCCGCCACCGGACCAGGTGTAACTATTGTGGGTGCTTGTGCTGAAATCATCATAAAAATTAAAAATGGCCGTGCTGCTGCTGTCAGCGGCGCCGGCGTTGCCGTAATACATGTAGATTGTCTCGGCGTTGGCACTAGTCACTTTGACCTGAAAGGAAGAGGCGCCGTTTATGTCCCAGGTCTCGCGGTAATAGCTCAAGGCAATGCCGTCCGCGTCATAAAAGCGGATATCGAAACCATCCGTTCTTGCCTTGTCATACTCAAAGGACAGGGCGCCAATATCGACCCTGACCAGGTAGTTGCCAGTGGGGATGACCGGTGCCAGGGTGATTTTTCTTCGGTAGGCAAAGCCGGCTGCGGCCCAGGCTGGGCCGGGATCGATGGTATAGGATAAAAGGTCGGAGCCGGTGATGCCGGAATCATGGGAGCCGGCATCACCATAAGCGCCACTGTCTTTTCGAAGCTGCCAGTGCGAGGCCGCATGGGTGTCACCGGCGTCCGGATCGGAAAAGGCCGATGAGGTCAGGGCCGGATTGATCACCTGATTGGTGGCCCCATTGGACGGCGATGAGTTACTCGGTTTATTCGGGGGCGTTTTCGGCATGGCGCCTCCCGCCTGATAGCGGGCAAGAACCTCGGATGGGTCAAGAGCTCGTTCGTAGACAACAACCTCGTCCACCTTGCCGTTGATGGAATCCCACTGCCGACCCACGTGAAAGGAGACCCAGTTCCGATGGATGGTCATCCCGGTGGATGAGCCGACGACAGAACCGTTCTTGTAAAGGATGCCGGTATTCGTGGAGTCGGTGTAAGTGAAGACAAAATGCTGCCAGACGTTCAAGGTTAAGCCACCCGCCACGGTAAAGGTCTGGGCGTCGTCGGCGCCCACCACCACATTGCAGCTGTCAAAACGGAAATAAAAGGCGGTGTTGGTCATGCTGTCTATGGAGCTGAGACGCGGGTAGGCGTTATTGGCGCAGGCGCCGGGATAGATCCAGAACTCCACGGTATAGGAAGGAGGTGACCAGGCGGCAAACGAGGTGGAGACCCGGTCATCATAGCCGTCGAATTGCAAGGCGCCATTATGTTTGCCGCCTACGTTCCAGGTGGCCTGGGTGACGGTTCCGTTGTGGTTGCCGGCGGTGTCGACGGCGGTGCTGCCGCTGGTCTCGTCAAACTTCCAGTGCAGCTTGACTATCGATTCCAGCGAGGCGGCGGTGGTAAACTTGGTCTCGGCCGAGTACTCCGACCAGTTGCCGGCGCCGTCTCGGTAGCGCACCCGCCAGTAATGGGTGGTGGAACCGGCAAGGGCCGTGGCCACGGTATGACCGACAAGATCGGCGATGACGCCGCTGTCGTACACCACCCCGGCAGAGAAACCGGCTCCCGTGCCCGTGCTCACCTGCCACTGGCTGGCGGCGTGGCTGTCACCGGGATCGGGGTCGACAAAGGGCGACGCGCCCAAGGCGGGGGACTGAGAGATCTCGATGGCGCCGTGCCCCGGGGTGACGTTCATTGGTGGTTCCGGAGCCAGATTGGCGGCGGTGTCGAAGTTGACCTCGGCCGACCAGGCCGACCAGGCACCCCCCATGTCTTTATGCCGGACCTGCCAGTAATAGGTGGTGGCAGGGGCCAGATTCACCGGCAGGGTATGACTGGTGAGGTTGAAAGCGGTCTCGCCGCTGGTATGGGCCAGGTGATCGGCACTGTAATCGCCGCTGGTCCGGGAAACCCGCCACATGGAGGCGGCATGGCCGTCGCCGCTGTCGGGGTCGTTGAAGGCGGACGAAATAAAGGTGGGCTTGGCAATGGTTACCGTGACCGAGCTCGGCGACACGGCTGTGGGAGTGTCGGGAGTATTGTTGGTGCGGACCGTGAAGCTGGTCTCCGTCGACCAGGAGGACCACGAGTCGCTGGAATCCCGGTAGGCGACGTGCCAGAAATAGGTCACGCCCGGGGTTAGAGCCTTGGCGCCGTGCACAGTATGGCTGGTGAGGCTGGCGTTGGTGGTGCCGGAATCGTACGAGGATAAACTGCCGTAAGCCTCGCTGCTCATTCTGATCTGCCAGCGGGATGCCGTGTGCGTATGGCTGTCCAGGTCGGTGAAGGCTGAGCCGGTCAGCGTCGGTGTGCAGGAAACATTTGTCGCCCCGTCAACGGGCAGGCCGTTCACTGGGCCAATCGGAGCGGTGTTGGCAGCATTATAACGAGCCAGTACCTCCGCGCCGGTCAGGGCGGTGTTATACACGATCACTTCATCGATGAGGCCTTTGAACCAGCGGTTATTGGAAGGATCATAGTGGTCACGTCCGATATACCAGGAGGTGGAGGAATTATTTGCCAAATCGAAACTGCCTGTGACTCCGGAGGTCGCCACCTCCTGGCCATCGATATAGAGCTTGGCGGTAGTGGCGTTTGCGGTTGCGGCGACGTGATACCAACGATTGTTTTGAACCGCTGGAAAAGAGATCTCCCAGGCGACTCCTCCCCCGGAATTGAATCCCACCCATTTCACGACATTGGAATCAACCAATAAGACCAACTCATTGCCCTCGCCAGTCGATCGTCTAAACGATAGTATTCGGTTGGAGCCTCCTACATCATTGCCGTTAAACCAGGATTCCAGGGTGACGTTGGTGGCAAAGGAAAATTTGGGAATATCCACATGGTCGTTAATTCCATCCAGGCTCAATGCCTTGCCCGATTTGCCGGCGGAGGTACGGGTGGCGCCGTTGACGAGTGTGCTGTTATTGTTGCCAATGCTGTCTATCGCGGTAGTGCCGCTGGCCTCGTCAAATTTCCAATGGGCAATGGCCCCTGAAGGGATTAAGGAAACCGTGATGAATGAGGTTGCAGCCGAATACGCCGACCAGTTGTTCTGGTCGTCCTGGTACCGTACATGCCAGTAATAAGTTGTGTTCATCGCCAAGGTTGATGAAACAGCATGGCTTGTCAGGTCGGTGGTCGGCCCGGAGTCATAGACCAGCGCCGCCTCGAACCCGGCCCCCGGTGCCGTGGATATCCGCCACTGGCTGGCCAGATGAAAATTTTCCGGTTCATCGTCAAAGGCCGAGGCGGCCAGGGTTGGCGTGCGGTCGGTAACGGTTGCGCCGTTGGCCGGAGAAACGTTCACAGGCGCAAGGGGCGGGAGGTTTGCTGTGGCGGTGAAGGAGCCCTCCGTGGACCAGGCCGACCATTTCAAGCCATTGTCCTGG
>MGTA01000108.1:5719-11981 GCA_001799225.1 Deltaproteobacteria bacterium RIFOXYD12_FULL_50_9 | reverse complement strand
CAGCCCGCAGCTAAAAACTGCAACTGCGTAAATTCAACCAATTACGGTGAAGTTACTTGGAAGATTAAAAATGTAAATACTTTGATCCGGGCAGCACATCTTGAATAGATTATTTTGACAGAGGAGAGCAATATGTTTTTTGATCTGAAAATCCGCTGGAAATTCCTTTTAAGTTCCTATCTGGTAATGTTTTTTTCAGTATTGGTAATAACTTTTTTCGTAATCTCCGCGCTTAAAACCAATGCGGCACACGATATCGAAACCTTTCGTCTTGAAGAGATCAACAAGGTAAAGGCGAATCTTAAGAATTATGTTGATATGACCTATGGACTGATTGACACCGGTTATAAAAATTCCGCAGCCGATGTTGTTGACAGGCTGAAGAGAGATATCAGTGCGATGCGTTATGATAATGGTACCGGGTATTTCTGGATCAATGACACTGGGCGTCCGTATCCAAAAATGGTTATGCATCCAACTGCGCCGGATCTGAACGGCAAGATAATGGATGACTCGAAGTACAACTGCGCCCTGGGTCAGAAGGAAAACCTTTTTAAGGCGTTTGTTGATGTCGCCGAACAAGGTGGTGCAGGGTTTGTGGATTATTTGTGGACTAAGCCCACCAAGGATGGTCTTTCTGCTGAACAGCCCAAACTCTCTTATGTCCGGCTATATAAGCCCCTTAACTGGATTATCGGTACAGGTGTCTATATTGACGATATTGATAGAACCGTTGCTGCCAAGACGGCTGCCATCAGTACTCAGATTCGCAACATCTTGATAAATATCATTATGGCAGTTGCGGCTATCTCTCTTTTATCATTTGCCGGATTGTGGTATCTGGCCAAAAAAATCAGCGACCCCCTTAATGCCTGTGCTGATTTCTCTTCCAAACTTGGGGCCGGGGACCTCAATGCTGAACTGGATCTTGCTGTTTCCAAAGACGAAGTTGGACAACTTGCCACGTCATTAATGAAGATGCGCAACAACCTGCGCACCTCTATCTTCCACATCACTTCAGTTTCAAGCTCTCTTTCCGATGGCGCCTCTGATCAGGCCTCTTCATTGGAAGAGACATCTTCGTCGCTTGAGGAGATGTCGGCAATGACCAGACAGAATGCGGAGAATGCCACGATGGGCAACAAAATCATCAATGAATCAAAATCAATAGTGATGCAGGCAAATTCCGCTATGGGCCGACTGACTGCGGCCATGAAAGATATTTCGCAGGCCAGCAGTGAAACTCAAAAAATTATTAAAACGATAGATGAAATAGCCTTCCAGACTAATCTCCTGGCATTAAATGCAGCAGTGGAGGCGGCCAGGGCAGGCGAGGCCGGAGCCGGTTTTGCAGTCGTGGCTGACGAGGTGCGGAATCTGGCGATGCGGGCAGCTGAGGCCGCCAGAGTAACAGCCCGGTTGATTGAAGACACGGTTAAAAAAATTAATGATGGCGATGAACTGGCAGCTTCGACAAATGCCACCTTTAGTGAAGTAGCGCAAAATATTCAAAAGGTCAGCCAATTCATGAATGAGATTGTCCAAGCTTCCGATGAACAAGCCAAGGGGATTGAACAGATTAACCAGACAGTTGCCAATATAAACAATGTGACTCAGAACAACGTTTCGCTCGGACACGAATTGATTGAGGCTGTAAATGTCTTTGAAACTAAAGATGTTAGTGATAATCAACGACTTCTAGGACAACATCGCAGGTAGCTTTCCTACTACTCTAAGGACACTGCCCTGCAGCAAAGAAGAGATGCTCATGCCGATCAATGTGTTTATTAGAGCAAAGTAACTCTTTTCTTTTTTTCAATTTTTTCAACCTCTGATGTTTTTTGATACCGGTCATTCCCAGCGACCAAAAGTGTAGAGTTAATAAGGAGAGGAGTCAATGCAGTTTATAGGGGAGTGGATGATTGACATTTCAGAAGGCTTTGGCTAAGGTGGCGGAGTAAATCTACTTGCAAAAAAACGTCTGGGAGAAATCACAAAATGGCGAATGTCGTGATTATCGGCACCCAATGGGGTGATGAAGGCAAGGGCAAGGTCGTTGATCTGCTGACCCGTTATGCCGACTATATCGTAAGATTTCAGGGCGGGAACAACGCCGGCCACACCCTGGTGGTGGAAGGAAAAAAATACATCTTCCATCTGATCCCCTCCGGGATTCTCTATCCGGACAAAAAATGCCTGATCGGTAACGGCGTGGTTCTTGACCCCGGGGTTCTGCTTAAAGAGATGACGGATCTGGCTGCCGCCGGTCTGCCGGTAAATCCGGATCGGCTGACTATCAGTGAACGGGCTCACCTGATCATGCCCTACCACAATCGCTTGGACAACAATATGGAGGCTGCAACTAAACAGGGCGCCAAGATCGGCACTACTGGTCGCGGTATCGGACCATGTTACGGCGATAAAATCACGCGCCAGGGCATCAAAGTTGGAGATCTGCTGGATGATGCCCTCTTTCGGGAGAAACTCACCGAAAACCTAAAGGAGAAAAACTTTCTTTTCGCCTCCAAGTACAATACCGCGACCTTCTCCTTCGAAGAGATTTACGCAATATTCCAGCAATATGCCGAAAAGCTGGCGCCCTATATCGGCAATGTCTCAGTGGAACTTGACAGGGCCCGCAAGGCCGGCCGCCACATCCTCTTTGAAGGAGCTCAGGGCACTCAACTCGACATCGACCACGGCACCTACCCATTCGTGACCTCATCTAACACCATAGCCGGCAATGCCTGCACCGGCAGCGGCTTCGGCCCCAGCCATATTGATGCGGTTATCGGCATCCTGAAGGCCTATACCACCAGGGTCGGTGAAGGCCCCTTCCCATCCGAACTTTTCGACCAGACAGGTGAAGCCCTCCAGCAGAAAGGCGCGGAATTCGGCGCCACCACCGGCCGCAAGCGGCGCTGCGGCTGGCTGGACTGCATAGTGGCCAATGAGGCTGTGCGCTTAAACGGCATAACCGGACTTGCCATTACCAAGCTTGATGTGTTGAGCGGCCAATCCAACCTCAAAATCGCCACCGCTTACGAAGAGGGCGGGAAACGGCTGACCGCCATGCCCGGCAATATCCGACAGGTGGAGCGACTCAAGCCGGTTTACGAGGAGCTGGTAGGATGGCAGGAGGAGTTATGTGACATCCGCAGCATTGACGACCTGCCATCGGCAACGCGCGCTTATATCAAACGCATTGAGGAAATAACCGAAACGCCTGTGGCGATCCTGTCAGTCGGTCCGGGACGGGAGCAGACCCTGCTCCTGAAAAATCCCTTTGCCTGAACCAGAACCTATTAAACAAGCGCTACCACAGGCTGCTTATAATTTAATCCAAAATATTTTTCCATCCGGCAAATTTTAACTTCACTCACACCGCCCTGTTGCGCTATGATAGACAAGATCATCAAAAATTGCTGCTCTGCCTCGACGAAGATCTATACAGCTGTCCGGACAAGACTCCAGACCTGTCCGGACAACAGAGCATGCAATGATCTGGATGCAACCCGTTCCGACTGATTCTTAAAAATTTATTACCTATTTTTTTGCAATATTCCTTGTTTTAATTTTTCACATTATGTAAATTTCAATGTTTTGGTGTTAAAATTTTCAATCTTAACAAATTCTCCACTATCTCCTACTAAGAGGGTATAAAGCTGTGCCCGCTGAAATCAAAGCAAAATTACTGGAAGCCGGCAAAGACGAAGGTTGTATTTCGCTTTCTCTTTTAAATGAGCTGACCCCAGACGACGAAGATCCCAACACTATAGATGAGCTTTTTGACTTCCTGACAGAAAACAACATTGAAGTCATCAGCCACGACAAGACTGGCGCGAAGAAAACTCTCGACGGCAAACTCTGGGAAGAGAGCTCAAAAAAATACATGCCGTTGGACGATGAGGTCGTCGATCCTGACAAACCGAATAAAACAAGCGAAATATGCTCAAAGGACGATGAGTCTCAAGAAGCCGAAGAGACCACCACCACCTACCTGCGGGAGATGGGTCGCTTCGACCTGTTGACTCCTGAAGAAGAAGAAAAATACAGCCGCGCCATTCGGGAAGGCTTTGACGGCATCATCAACTCCATCAAGGATAATGAAGCCCTGGCTGCTGAGATGAAACTCATTACCGCCACGATTGCGATCTGGGAAAAAAGAGATCCGACTCTCAAGCCCAAGAAACAGCACCTGAATTACATGGTCAAATCGGTAGCCAAGGCCAACGAAAAGCACCCCGAGGTTCCTGAACTTAGCGGGATCAACATAAAGGTCGCCAAATACGGAGATGCTATTGAGGTTGCCAAGGATGCCATGATCAAGGCGAACCTCCGTCTGGTAGTAAGTATCGCCAAACGCTACATGCACCAGGGGCTCAGCCTGGCCGATCTCATCCAGGAAGGTAATCTCGGTCTAATGCGGGCGGTATTCCGCTTTGATTACACCAAAGGCAACAAGTTCAGCACCTACGCCAGCTGGTGGATCAGACAGGCCATTACCAGGGCTATCCTCGACAAAACCAGAACTATCCGGCTACCCGTTCACTTCCTTGAACTGCGCAGCCAGTTCTTCAAGGCTTTCTACTCGTTGCTCAAAGAACTGGGACGGGAGCCGACACCTGTCGAGATATCGGAAAAAACCGGGCTGCCCATGGATAAAATCCTGGCCATTCTTGAGGCGTCACGCGAGCCGATCTCGCTTGAGACTCCGGTTGGCGATGACGACAGCACCCTTGGTGATTTTCTCGAAAATCAGGAGTCCGTTTCCCCTTATGAGGCAGTCAAGAATCAGGAACTGGCCGACCGGGTCACAAGCATCCTGGCGACCTTAAGTCCCCGCGAAGAGAAGATTATCCGGCTGCGTTTCGGCATTGGCGAAGATGCCGAGTTCACCCTTGAGGAGATCGGCAAACGCTTTAATGTCTCACGAGAACGGATCAGACAGATTGAGAAAAAGGCCTTGAACCGGCTCCGTCATTCTAGTCGCCGTGAAAAGCTTAAACACTTCCTGGATTGAACCCGCCACCCGCCACAGGCAGACTTGACTCTAAGAATCTCCTGATTCCAGTCGTACTTGCCTTTATGGCTGGAATTACCTGGGCTCGCTTTGGCGTGACATTGCCGGAGCCGGCAAATCTCCTTGCCATCCTGGTGGTTGCCGCGGCTCTTCTCCTCACCTGGCGCCGGGCCAATGCCTATTACATCTACCCCCTTCTCGTTATTTTCTTCTTTCTCACAGGCATATTCCACGCCGGTCCTGACCGGCCACCGCCAACTCCTTTCCATATATACAACCTCATAAAGCACCAGCAAGAAGGAACGATCCAGGGCAGACTTCGGCAAACGATCCGGACCGACCTCTCCAACAAGCACCGATTGATAATCGACGCGGAACAACTGATTCTCCCCGACCAGAGCCGGCCGGCTACCGGTCTGGTTCAACTAACCAGCAAAGAACCGCCGCCGATTAACCTGCTACCCGGCGACAGGCTGCTGGTCAAAGCAACACTCAACCGCCCCCACTCCTTTGCCACTCCAGGCGCCTTCAACTATCAGCAATACCTGGCTGACCAGTCTATCCGGATCACCGGCTGGATCCGTTCTCCAGCCCATATCCTGAAGATCAGCGAGGCACCTTCCGAAGCCAAAACGCCCTGGCAATACCTGCCGGAACGGCTGCGCCATCAAATCAGCCTGGCCATCGATCCTCTCCTCGACGACAAGGTCCGCGGGCTTTACAAGGCCATCCTGATCGGCGAGCGCGGCGATATCCCGCCGGATCAGACCGACGACTTCAATGCCTCGGGCCTGACCCATCTGCTCTCCATTTCGGGCATGCACATGAGCATGCTGGCTCTACTGGTGATCCTCATGTTCACCTGGCTCCTGAGACAATCCACCTGGATTCTGCTGCATACCAGAGCGCCGAAACTCGCCGCCGCTCTCTCTTTCCCAGCCCTGATCGGTTACGCTCTGATTACCGGCCTTGACCCACCGGTAGTCCGCGCCTTTGTCATGACCGCCGTATTTCTCCTGGCAATCATGATCGACCGCCAGAACAACGTTGCCGGCAATATTGCCCTGGCAGCTTTCCTACTGCTCATCTGGCAACCGACCAGCCTGTTTTCAGTCTCTTTCCAACTCTCTTTTGCCGCAGTAACCGCGATCTGCCTTACCCTTCCCCTGCTAAGACTAGAAAAAGATTCACCAGCTCCCAAAGAAACTGATACGGCAAAACGTCTGAAACGGCTGCAGA
>MGTA01000108.1:0-5651 GCA_001799225.1 Deltaproteobacteria bacterium RIFOXYD12_FULL_50_9 | reverse complement strand
TCACCGCTACCTCATCCCTTGCCCATTTCGCCGGTCAGCTGCCGATAAGCTCTGTCTGGCTACCGACCCCATCCATTTTCGAAGTAGTTCTCTGGTACATCTTTCTTCTCGCCCTCCTGGGCTGGCAGACTAAAAAAGCCTGCCGCCTCCTGGCCTTGTTAAGCCTCATCGCAGCCCTGAGCATCCCATTAATCATCGCCCATAACCGGCTGCAGGCCACTGACACCGTTGTCACTTACCTTGATGTGGGCCAGGGCAGCGCCACTCTGCTGGAACTGCCAAACGCTAAAACCATACTTATCGACGGCGGTGGGGCTTTTACCGAGAGATTCAATGTCGGCCAAGGAGTAATTGCCCCTTTTCTCTGGCAAAAGAGGATCACCGGCCTTGATGCCATCGTTCTTACCCACCTGCACTCCGACCATTACAGCGGCCTGCCGTTTATAGTCGCACGATTCAAACCTGAAACCCTCTGGATCAACGGCGAGCTGCCTTTTGACCAGCTTTTTGCGGCCCTTATGCAAGAGACCCGTGCAAACAATGTCCGTACCGCGATCCCCAAGGCCAAAGAATTTCTTTTTGCAGACGGCCCGGTCAGCCTGCAGGTTATCTCAGACCTCCATCTCCAGGGGAGTCAACCGAATCCGGAAAATCAATCACAAAAAACAGGGAGTAACGCCAATGAATCAAGCCTGGTTCTCAAGTTGCGGCATGGAGAAACATCATTTCTTTTTCCAGGCGATATCGAGAGTGGCGACGAACAACTTTTGCTGAACAAAGAGGTGGACGTTCATGCCGATGTCCTGCTGGCCCCCCATCATGGTCGGGCAACCTCCAGCAGCGAAGAATTTATCGAAAAAGTTGCGCCGCGCTATGTCGTGCTTTCCACCAGCCCCTTCGCTAAGTCGGAGAGATTGACAAGTGACGCGATCCAAAAATATCAGGCGGCAGGAACTACAGTGTTCACCACGGCCAGAGATGGGGCAATCACCTTCCGAACCGACGGCAAAACTATCAAAAGCCAAAAAACAAACGAATAACCTCTCAATATCTCAACAATTTTAAAAAACTTATAATCTGAAGATGTCTCCGAACGCATCTTGTTGGGCTAGCCGGCAGCATAATCCATTAAGTGCGCCGGCAACCTATTATAGAAGAATAAGTGCCGGCTATGACAAAGCCTTGGCGGTAATTCCAGCTCATAATATTGCATAGAATACAACAATGATTATCCGTGAGTATTTCTAAAGGTTGTTCTTGACAGGGTTATTAAATTGTGTTCAATACTTCATATTATTACAAGGTATTTTGGGGATGATGTCTATGCCTGCTCCTTGTGTTATAATCCAAGTTATTGCTATATATTTTCAAGCATTTTTTCAACGGAAGTTTGTTATCAAATGGCCCGACCGTATTGAACGGAGGGTAATGTGCTAGGCCGCTTGCAACCTTTTCCAATAAGTGCGCGAGCGACATAATATCTGTTATGAGTAATAAAACCATATGAAAAGCCAAGCTCTCTCAATAATCATTCTTCTAATAGCCATCACAGCACATGCAGACGAAATAGCTTTTCCAACCGATTGGCGCCTCCCGACAGATGAAGAATCGGAAAAGGGCATGCTTAAATGGAGAAACAAAGACAGTAATAGATATCTCGCTGCAATAGCAGACTTTAATGGTGATGGGAAAAATGATAAAGCCTTAATGCTTGTCAATGATAAAACAAATAAAATGCGCCTTTATGTGTTTTTATCTTATTATAACAATGCAATACAAGCAATTATTCTCAACGAATTTGAGCCAAAAAGTTGGGTATCAGCAATGGGTGTGTCAGTCGCCAATCCAGGCAAGTACGAAACCGCATGTGGCAAAGGGTATTTCGAATGTGGCCCCAATGAAAGTGAAATCTTAGAATTGACAAGACCAGCCATAAATTTTCTTAAATACGAAAGTGCAAATTCATTCTTTTACTGGAATGACAAAACAAACAATTTTCTACAAGTACAAATGAGTGATTGATAAAACTCATAACAACCGGCTACCTTTAGGCAGTAACTGTCAAGACTTTCCTGAGGTAAAAAGAAATTGCAGTCTTTTTTATGTTTTTATCGTTCAATTTATCAATTACTGAGGTGCCGAAGCCTCCTGGCAAAATGAGTGCATAGGAGTATATCGAAGCGGCTCCCCGCGAAATTTTTAATAGGCAACTCCTTAAAGTCCAATGAAATCCGTTCGCGACTGGCAATCCTACCAAGCTTCGGCCCTTGTCTTGCAAAGAGACAGGGCAACCATACTTTATTGGCCATGTCGGGAACACCCGACCCGAGTGACATATTGTAAACCTGATGATTCCATAAAGGATCACAAGCGAGTTGCGGTCATCTCCAGGCCGGGGTTCACCGGACCTCTTCTAATTTTTTTAGATTGTTCTCATCAATCAAGCCGCCTCTGCCAAGGGTTTATATTGGCTTTTGCAGGTAAAGAAACGTTGTTCGTCGAAGGCCTTACCGGATTGATACCAGCCGAACAGTTTACGCAAGAGGTTCCGGGAAACCACGGTCATGGCCTTGTTGCCCGGCATCTTAGTTTCGTCTTTTTTCTTGTGGTAGACCTCGCCATAGAGACACCCATGTTTAACCAGTGGCAAGGCTATGACATGCAAGACCTTTCTGAACAGCCGCCTGCCTTTCTTAGAGATTTTGTCCTGCCCCTGAAAGGTGCCACTTTGTCGCGTTCTGAGACTGAGCCCGGCATAACGCATAAGTTGCCGCCAGTGAGCAAAGTCGATAAGCGGTCCTGTTTCGCCGAGGAACCGGGCCAGATTCTTGTCGGAGATGACCTTAGGGGTTGGCGGCGGTATCTTGGGATCCTGCGCCCGCAGTCGGTTAAGAATTTCAATCATCTGAGCCGTTATTCGGTCTTTTCTTTCGACCTGCTGGAGATAGTCGGCCATCAAATCATAAAAGTACGATTGCAGAACTTCGATATACCCTGGAGGCATTTCGTTCAAAGCGGAACTACTGGCGTCATCCCACAAACGCTTGAGCGAGGCAGTCATGATTCGTGGCGCCGCCTTCTTCATCCGACGGCAGAAAATGTCGTGCCCGTCGGCCACGATCCGATAGGGATTGCAGCCATATTCCTCAATCAGAGCGATGCCGGAGTTGCTGTAGAGAAAATCCTTTTCAAAGGAGTAGTCACAGAAGAGTTCCACCAGGAGCTTGCTGATCCTGCAACGCAAGCTGGTAATGGTAACATCACACTCATCGTAGATTTTGTTCAGCTTTCTGAGCATCAGATATTCCTCGCCGATCAGGCGCAGTTTGATCACCTTGTTCAATTTCCCCAGTGTATTGATAACCCTGGGATCTTTCTTGTCGGTCTTGTTGCTGTCGTTGCTCTCGACGACTCGGAATTTGGCCACGGCCTCAGCGTTAACGTAGTTGGTGAAAAAACCAAGCCGACGAGCAGTCCTGAACAGGCTGTTTTGGTACTGCCCAGTGGGTTCGCAAATAATCCGCAGAGATGTCCTGCCGTGTTCAACTGCGATTTTGTGGTAGTCCAGAAGACGCTTTTCAATAATGATGGTCCTGTTCTGGCAGGTATCGGAAAACTCCTTGCCATCGATTTCGAAGAAAAAACAAAGGGTGTGCTTATGGACATCCACGGAGATATCGACAACGTTATTAAGATTGATTTTCTGGGCAGTCCGAGTAATTTTCATTGTGGCTTCTCCTTTTTGTGTGTTGATAGTACCGGCTATGAGCTCCATAACTCATATTGTACATCAGACCTTGAAGGAGAAGCCTTTTTGCTTGCTGCCTAATAGTATGTTAACCTGAGCGCGAGTAGCTCGGCGGCGCTGCGCGAAAAAGGTCATTGGCGCGCCAGGTTAGCCGGTTATGGCCAAAAACATGAAAACAATCACTAGCATTTTATTGGCGTTACTTGTTCCGCTAACCACAGTAGCGGGAGAATGCCCTCCTGCACCGAATACGATTGAAAAAGCAATAAATGAGCATATACAAAAAATAAGAGCCAGCGAATATTGCCCGGCAAGATCGATACAATCACAAAATGATACAATAATTGCCGTTTATACAGCAGAAGGAGAGTGCGGAGAAGATAAAGAAACACCACCAGGGGCATGTTCAGTTAATTGGGTCCGCTATATGGTTGGCTCATTAAACGGTAAAATTATTGGTCCTGTAATTGTTGGTGGTAAAGGTGGTCTAGCCGATAATGAGATTAAAATAAAAGGCAATATTGTCGAGTTAGTTGGCCTTACAATTGGCCCTAATGATGCATTATGCTGCCCGTCAGTTCCAAGTTCTAAAAGGTTTGGATTTTCAGAAAATGGTTTTAAAGAAATTAAGCCGTAATAATCTGTTAACCGTTGTAATTTTATTTCAAGAGATACGAAAAATAGAAAAAAATTAATAAAATAAAGCCATAATCGGGTAGCCGGGGGTTTTTCTCCCCCAGCCCCCACACCACCCGGCATGCGGGTCCGCACCGGGCGGTTCCTAAAGATAGACGGGCCGTAACCGGTCATTAACAACCTCGGTTCTTTGACAAGAAGGCAGTAATCGTGATCGTCACGGGAAGCATGATCTTTATGTCGCGCCCCATGCGCACTCCCCCGATCGGGTTCATCGTGACATGAGAGCACATAAAGGGATCTTTCCCTCTTTAAGTTCGGCCCTTCGACAGGGTGAGTCTATCCCGGCTAAACCGGGCTCGTTCCCAGCCACCACACCGCCATGAATGGTGGATTCCTTGTCTAATATGGCCTCTGCTGACTTCTGCACCAACACAACCACCTTTACAGTGGCTGCGCCCTTCTTACGAAGTGCCTGTGGTGCAGATCTCCCCAGATAAGAACGTGATCTTTCGCTATGCAACTGCGGCATTTACCGTATCTCCTAAATCCAGGGTTTTGTCATGTTGTGCTGACTTGCCCGGAGACTCGGCCTTATATGCCATTTCTGTTCGTCGGCTCATAGCTTTGCGCTTAGGCTTCCTTCGGACGGACTCTCACGAGATCGCCCTTGCCTTCGGCTAGTATTTATGTTCCTGTCATCACGACAGTAACGGGTTTACATACAGGGGACTTTCACCCCATAAGATCACGCCCATGCTGGGCGTACACAACCGGCTCAACCTGAGCGCGGGTAGCTCGGCGGCGCTACGCGTAAAGGTCATTAGCGCGCCAGGTTAGCCGGAGCCGGACTTTCGCAGGAGGGATAATGGCGACATGGAGGATGTCTTTTAGGGTTGGTCCTAATGGGCCATCTATGTGGAAACATTGCATAGAGCATAAGAGAGCAATAATTACATATAACTCTATATCAGAAATAGATTTAACTAATTTATCTTTGGATGGACTAAAAAGTATATGGGGTGATTTAAAAACTAATCAAAAATCTAGCATTCGTTATTTAGCATACGAAATGAAAAAGGGAGATCTAATCTATGTAAAACAAGGGAATCAAATAATTTGCAAAGGCGAAGTTGGTGGGGGAATTAATAGAGCTTATACCTTTGATAGAAATTTAGCGTCTCACCCCGCCTGCGGCGAAGATTTTTCATAAAGTAACTTGGCTGAGCCAAGGAGGTAGATTATCTTAAAAGCGGCAGCCGGAACG
>MGTA01000107.1 GCA_001799225.1 Deltaproteobacteria bacterium RIFOXYD12_FULL_50_9 | reverse complement strand
GCCGAAAAGGATCCCCATGAACGGCGGCAGATGAGTCAAGGTCTTAAACACCGGCACCATGACCAGAATGCCGAGCCCCATGAAAAACATCAGGTTACGCTCAAAGGTGGTGGTATGCAGAAGACCGCTCTCCTCAACCTTGGTCGGAGAAACAACCATACGCCCCTTCAACATGTAACTGACCACCAACAATGGCAGCAGCAGGTTAATCAGTGATGCGGTCAGAACACCCTTCATGATAGCCAGTGAGGTGATCTGACCACCGATCCAGAGCATGGTGGTGGTAACATCGCCGATCGGCGACCAGGCGCCGCCGGCATTAGCTGCAATCACGATCATCCCGGCGAAAAAGAGCCGGTCTTCCTGCTTATCAAGCAACTTTTTCATCAACGATATCATGACGATAGTTGTAGTAAGGTTATCGAGTACAGCGCTGAGGAAAAAGGTTACGAAACCGACCAACCACATCAGCAAAGAGAGCTTGCTGGTCTTGATACGCGAGGTGATTACTTCAAAGCCGTCGTGGGCATCCACCACCTCGACGATGGTCATGGCACCCAGCAGAAAAAAAACGATCTGGGCGGTTGAGGCCAATGATTCGTTGAGTTGCTGCCCGACCAGGGCATGGTCTCCACTCATGACGGCATAGACCGTCCAGAGCAGACCTGCCCCGATCAGCGCCGAAGCAGATTTGTTGATCTTGATCGGGTGCTCAAGGGCAATGGCTGTGTAGGCGATCACAAAGATGACAACAACTGCGGTCAGCATGGCACTAATCTACTCCTGAGAAATTATCCTTAGATTAATTGACCCGTCTTTTCTTGTCATTCATTCCAAACAGTTACGATGTCTGGTGAATAGTTGCAAAGACTTCTTTCATTTGCCCAAAAGATCATATCTGGAGTTTTGGCTATATCTGTGCAGAGGTATTTTGGGTCGGGCATCTTGCCGAGTCGGGCCAGATCAAGACGGTCGGCATCAAAACAGGTCTGGACGGTGATGTCAACATGGGACTGTGGAGTTGTATGACAATTACAGGCGGTGAATAAAAGCTCAAAATCATCGTCCGGCAGCTCAAAATATTTTCCTCGAAATTCTTTTGCCAGCATAGCACCTCGGAAGCCATGATCCTCGTCTACACCATCATTGAGCCGCCTGGAATCATGAAAAATGGCAAACAACTTAACAATTTCCACCTTGGCTCCAGTTTCCTCTGCCAAGCGCAAGCCGTTTGTATAGACCCTAGCCGCATGCCGAATCCCATGGCTGCCTTGCCATTTGAGAGCATATTGTCGCTTTATTGCCTGGATCAATCTCTTAGTAATCAATTCAATTCACGCTGTCTAGCGCCTCTAAGCCAGGGGGAAAGGGTATGTTCTTTTTTGTTTTGGATCGGTTGGTTCATTTTTTACGGGCTCCGTAGTCAGAACATGACGTTTTTGAACTATACCAACCTCGTAAGCGCGCAGAATGTCGCTACGACTAATCAGTCCTAAAAGCCATTTTTCATCATGCCGTGAGACTACAGGCAATCTGGCAAAATCTCTTGGGGTCATTTTCTGAATAGCTGCCCAGACAGGCTCATCCGGAAAAACTGTAACCGGAAAAGGGGAAGCTACATCCCTTATCATAAGATCTTGTAGAGACCCTTCATAACCTGAAAGAACTCGTTCCAAATCCTGCAAAGTGACAACACCAAATAGTTTTTTGTGATCTGTCATCACCGGGAAACCTAGTAAATGAGTTTCTTGAAAAGTAGCGAATAGGTCCACTACCGAATCATTGGCGTGAACAAAAACCGGCCTCTTATTCATTACCTCTTCCACACGTACGCCTTGCATGACATCACGATCCCGGCCCTGATCGAATTGTATACCTCTTTTGACCAGTTTGATTGTGTAAATGGATTCCGGATGAAGCAAGTGAGCAAGGGAAGATGCCACCATGCTAGCGGTCATTAAAGGCAGGATGAGGTGATAGTCATTACTCATTTCAAAGACAATAAGGATGGATGTGAGTGGCGCTCGGGCGGCGGCGGCGAAAAGCGCGGCCATACCAACCAAGGCATAGGCCCCGGGTGCTCCGGCAATCTTTGGAAACATCGCGACCGCGCTATTTCCAAAGGCCCCGCCAAGCATGGCACCTGTAAACAAAGAAGGAGCAAAGACCCCGCCTGAATTGCCTGAACCTAAGGTCAGCGATGTTGCCAGGGGTTTTAATAAGATCAGCAGAGCCAGAAGCCAAAAGGAAGCATTACCCTGCAATACCCTTTCAAGAAAAGAAAACCCTGAGCCGAAGACATGGGGGATGTTATCAATAAGAGGCGCGCCCAGTCGCATCTCCTGACCAGATACCGGCAGGATGCCTGCCAGATGTGGATAAACAAACGCCAGACAGCCAAGCAACACAGCGCCGACCGCTGGTTTAAGTGCCAACGGAAAACGCCAGGCATCGAAGAGGTTCTCAAAGGCATTCAGCAGCCAGATGAAAAATATTCCAACCAGAGCGGCAAATACTCCTAATACCGCAAACAGCAATATCTCCCAGGGTGAACTCATAACGTAGCTTGGCACATCAAAGGCTGGTCGGACACCCAAAAAATACTGGCTTACAATGCTTGAAGAAACCGCTGCTATCAGGACATTGCCGAACACCGTTACCCGGAACTCATTCAGCAGGACCTCGGTGGCAAAAACAACACCGGCTATAGGAGCATTGAAGGTGGCAGCGATTCCGGCCGCCGCTCCACATGCTACTAGATTTTTGATTCGCTCATCCGAGAGGTGAAACCATTGGCCGATTGCCGACCCTAATGTTGAGCCGACCTGAACAATTGGTCCTTCACGACCGGCAGAACCGCCAGAACCAATGCAGAATGCTGAGGCAATTACCTTGGCGATGGCAACTCTGGGCCGGATCCGTCCACCACGCATGACCAGTGCCTGCATGACCTCTGGCACACCGTGGCCCTTAGCCTCCATGGCAAAGTAGGCTATGATTGGACCGCTGACCAGAGCACCGAGCACCGGCACGATGATAAACCACAGCCGACCTAATTCCGGCAAAAACGACTCGGCACCTGTATAGGAAAAATTCTGGATAAAGGCTATCAGGCGGATAAAACCAACGGCAGCAAGCCCAGTGCAGGCTCCCACCAGAATGGCCATGGCCGCCAGAATCATACTCTCTTGCGACAGAAGCCTGGTAATAAACGAAGAGAATAATCGTTTTAACATATCATCGCTGTCAGGATATTGTGCTTTTTTTGCAGGATTCGTCGTTAAAGGTTTCTAAGCATATCAATAAAAAAAGGCCGGACTGTGCAGCGCCAATCGCCGACACAGTCCGATCCTTCACTGGGGGAACACAATATTTTGTTGTTAATTCTCAATCAAAAAATCACCACGCCGATTTAAGGCCCAGACTGACTCGCCATCGCCTTGAACGAGCGGCTGTTCTTCACCGTAGCTCAAGGTTTCGATCCTGCCTTCATCAACACCCAAGTAGGCCATATATTTTTTGACGCTCAAGGCCCGGCGTTCTCCCAGAGCCATATTATATTCATCCGTGCCTCGTTCGTCACAATTGCCCTCTACCCTGACTCTGATAATCTTTTGTTTTTTTATAAAGAAGGCGTTGTTTTCTATTTTGGCCAGTTGATCCTCCCTGAGGCTTGCCTGGGCAAAATCAAAATATACGGGAAGCAATGGACCACTGCTTCGCCCGTCACGGGAAAAACCTAATTGGTTTTGCGCATTATACTCAGCTGGTTTTGTATCCAGAGATTCGACTGTCAGGCCGGAATCATTGGGTGAATTTGCGACGATAGACGGAATTTCCCCAATGGGGTTTACAGGTGCCCGAAAGTCTGGTTTGACAACCAACGAAGCCGCATCAGTGGCAGAGGTCGACGGCGAAAAATCTGAGTGAACGACCTTTTGTGAGCAGCCGGTTGTTAACCACAATGTATTTAATACAAATATTGCAGCCAATAACTTATTATGCTTCATTACGGGGCCTCATTCAATTAATACTATTTGATCTTTCCCACGCCATGGTTGCATTTAAATTATCATTAGTTGACACAGGACAATAACCATGATAGTCATTTGTGACCAAATAGTCACTTAACTGGGAAAATATTACCATGCTTAACGACCGTCGTCAAAGAAAAAAAAATTCAACCCGACAGGCCCTCATAGTCTCGGCTACACGTCTGTTTGCCGAACGCGGGATTTACCAGACCACCATCGACGAGATCACCTCGGTCGCTGATCTAGGCAAAGGCACCTTCTACAAACATTTCGCCTCACGGGAAGAGTTGCTGGCAATGGTCGTTCGGCAAGGATTTGACCTGCTCATTGAGGATCTGGATCAAGAACTTATGCCTCCCCCACCGTTTTTCCAGGCCGTATTGGAACTACATGCTCGATTCTTTGCCGCCCATCCCGAATACCTGCTTATTTTTCATCAAACCCGTGGCTGGCTAACAATGCTTAAACCCGATAAAAGTCCCATTCAAGAAGAATTTCGTCGCTATATTCAGGCCATTGCCGATATCCTGCTCAAGGCAAATCCTGAGGCACACTATACAGCAGAAAACTTGCTTGCCTTGGCTCGCTTTGCAGCCGGAGCAATAGCCGGAGTTTTGTCTTTTGAGTTCACCATTGGCTCCGGCATCAAACTTGATGGTTCCTTGAAAAATACCTGCACGGATTTCAGCAGATTGTTTCAAGATGGTTCAGGGAGTATTTGATGCTACAAGGAGGGAATTATAAAGATGTGAGTTAAGAATTACAGCTTAGCTACTTCCTTGATTACTGTCACCTTAATGCAAAGGTTTTCAACACTTTTTTTCTTGATGATTGCTGTTTTGATGTTGGCCGGTGGGATTCCGTACTCTTCAATAAAAATCTTTGTCACGGTTTTAACCCTCTCTTCGGCCAGCTTGACTCTTTTGGAATAAGCGCCGGATGATTCAAGATAGGCCTCAATCAATAAGCGTATCTTTTTGTCTCGCTTGAAAATATCTTTGACTCCGGCCAGATCATTTTTCATTGCATCCGAGAGAGCGGTTTCGCCATTTTTGAAAACAAGCAGCGGGATAAACGGAACGGTTGCAACGGAGAGATCGACCGGCAGATTCAGCTCCGCGACATACAGCCTGCTTAACCATACTACCTCTTCTTCAGACAATGGGCTGTCTCTCTTTATCTGTACTCCGATTGACACACCGGGAGAATTTTCATGGAAGCCCACCGTCAATTCTTCAATAGTAGAAGGCGCAATGACCTGCTCAACCTTTACCGAAGCCCTTCTTATAATCGGAATAACACTTTCTCGCGAAGTGTTAATAATCTCTTGCGGTGATTTTGGCGTAATACTGACCGGATGGACCTCCTCTTTTAGTCCTCCGGAATGGACTTTTACCTCCTCCAAGTTAATTTTCAGATCGCGTTTAAGAGTACCGGCTAAATTTTTCTCGATCTCTTTTATCTGCAGTTCGCTGAAATACTCAATCGTATTGACAATGGCGTTTATCTCCAGTTTTTTATCCTTTATAAGATAATCGAAAGTGGAGAGTCGGGATTTTTTTTCGACATTGAACTCGTGCCGCAGGACAATATCGATGCTCCGGCGAAGTCGCGCTTCAGACACTGATTTGTAAAGCGTGTAGATTAACGGAATTGATATTATGAAAAGAACAATGGCAAGATAGGTTACCCGTTTTTTCAGTTTCTCAACCTCGGTTTCCGAGATAATCGCCGGCTTGAAACCGTAAAAATAGAAGACCGCACAGGTGGTAATGATAATTGCCACGAAGTTGGTGAAAAACAGAAAAAAACCGCCGAGAAAGACGCTGAAATCACCGCTGCCGATCCCGAAGCCCGCCACACTAAGTGGCGGGATGACGGCAGTGGCGATGGCCACGCCGGGAACGATGGTGAGATAGTTTTTTTTGGTGCAAATCGCTACGGCTCCCGCCGTACCGGCTAAAAAGGCGATTATTAGGTCATAGAGGTGCGGCTTGGTGCGGGACAATATTTCAACCGTAAGGTCCTGGAGCGGCGAGATAAAGGTGGCGATTGCCGAGATCACGATGGTCAATGCCACGCTTACCGCAATCTTCCGTAATGATTTGTCCCATATCGCCTTATCGCCGGTTATAAACGCAAATCCAAAACTCAAGATCGGACCCATCAGAGGTGAGATGAGCATTGCACCGATAATCACCGGCGCACTGTTGGTAATCAGCCCGCTCAGCGCTATGAGATTGGCAAGGGCCAGGATAAAGAAATATCCGGACGAGATCTCAAGCTCCTGGTAGACCTGCTTCATAACGCCACGCTGGTCAATCAGGGAAGTTTTACCTTCCCGCCACTTTTTGAAAATATGAGTAAGTTGCTGCAGGATTTTGGTCTCCATTGCTCTCTCCTATCCTTAGCTACTCTTGGCTATCCTTACCAGCTCAGATACTTATCTACAAACGCCACATCTCTTCTTAGCAGATACTTCCTCAGTTCATCACCAAAAAATATAAATAACGCAAAAGGGATGGACAAGGATATCTCGAAAAGTGTGAGAGGAT
>MGTA01000106.1:6501-6679 GCA_001799225.1 Deltaproteobacteria bacterium RIFOXYD12_FULL_50_9 | reverse complement strand
CGATACCCTGCAGCTCGAAGTGGGCTTCGGCCTAATTGCCATGGTCGACGAAAGCAAAAAAGGCGATCTGCTCGAACGAATCCGCGCCATCCGCCGCCAGTTCGCCATGGATGTCGGCCTGATTATTCCGCCGCTCCATGTCCGGGACAACCTGCAGTTAAGACCGGATGAGTATGCC
>MGTA01000106.1:0-6458 GCA_001799225.1 Deltaproteobacteria bacterium RIFOXYD12_FULL_50_9 | reverse complement strand
TGGGTTATCTCCTGGCCATGGATTCCGGGGCTGCCAAACGCGAGATCGAAGGCATTCCCACCCTTGAGCCGGCCTTTAAACTGCCGGCTGTCTGGATTACCGAAGAGAAAAAAGACGAGGCCCAGATCGCCGGCTACACCGTGGTCGATCCTTCTACGGTTGTGGCTACCCACTTAACCGAGATTCTCCACAGCCACGCCGATGAACTGCTGGGCAGACAGGACACCCAAAGGCTCCTCGACAATCTGGCCAAATCCCATCCCAAGGTCGTCGAAGAGCTGGTTCCCACCATCCTGCAACTGGGCGGAGTCCAGAAGGTCCTGCAGAACCTGCTGCGCGAGAGGGTTTCGATTCGCGATCTGCTTACAATTGTTGAAACTCTGGCGGATTTTGGCCCGAAAAACCGTGAACCCGACATCCTGACCGAATTCGTCCGGCAAAAACTCTCCCGCTCGATTGTCAGCCCGCTGCTTGACGATGAAGGCAATCTGCCGGTACTCACTCTGTCGACCAAAGTGGAGGATTTTATCCGGGAGTCCTTACAGAAGACCGATCAAGGGATTTACCTTAACCTCGAACCCAACATGACCCAGCGGTTGATCGAGTCCATTCGGTCCCAAGCTGAAAAGATCATAACCCAGGGATATCAAGCGATTATCCTGTGCTCGCCGTTGACCCGCCGCCATATCCGCCATATTGTTGAACGGTTTATGCCGCAGATAATTGTCTTGTCGCATCAGGAGCTGACCCAGCAGATCAAGATCCAATCCATGGGGACCGTTGAAATCAATCCCAAACCGGGCGGAAAATAAATGGTAGGGGCGTATTTGCACAATAGGGGCGTATAGCAATACGCCCCTACCATTTATTTTGGTGACAGGATATAGTAGTATGAAAAAAATCAACAACCGTAATTATCACCAGGCACGATGAGATACAGATGATGAGAATCAGACGATTCGAAGCGCCGGACACTACCACAGCCCTCGCCATGATCAAGAAAGAGATGGGCGAAGATGCGGTTATCCTTTCCACCAGACCGATCAGCAACGGCAAAAACGGTAAAAAGCCCTGGCTGGAGGTGGTGGCGGCGATGGACTCCGATATTGAGGCCCTTGTCAATATGGTTCCGCCGGCCCAGCCCCAAGAACCGCCGATCCGGACCTATACCGATCGCGCCGCCAGACAGCCTCCGGCCCCGACCACCGCCATGCCGGAACGCCCCTCTTCGGCGCCGGCAAAACCAGCTCCACCGATAAAAAAGGATTCTCCCCCCTCTCTCCAGGATTTCGGCCAGGCCCTGCCAAACGAGATCCGCTCCGAGGCGCGAGAGCTAAGGCAGCGCTTCAGCCGTATGGTCAATCGCCGGAATGATGCGGGAACAGCCACTGCCAAGCCCACCGGAGCTCCGAGCAGCCAGGCGCCTTCCCGTCCCAATCCTGAGGAGGTGGCGCTCTGGCGCGAACAGATCATCAACAGAATCCAGGTGACCCCTATCACCCTGCCCCCTGATCGACAAGGGCCGATTATCCTGGCTCTAGTTGGCTCAACCGGGGTCGGCAAGACCACCACGGCAGCCAAACTTGCCGCCTGGTTCAGTCTCCGTGAACATGCCCGGGTGACCCTTATCTCTATGGACTGTTACCGCATCGGCGCCACCGACCAACTGCGGACTTACGCAAGGATTATGCGTCTACCCTGCGAACTCGCCTTAAGAAAAAAAGACTTGAATCAAACCATTGCCAGACACGCAGAGCAGGACGTCATCATCATTGACACGGCCGGCAAAAGCCCTTACGACCAAAAGCATATAGCCGAACTTTCCGAGTGGTTTTCCGGCCCGAATCTCATCCGCCCGCTGCTGCTGCTGCCTGCCACGGCAAAAAAAGAAGACCTGGCTACTATAATTGCCGCCTATACTCCTCTCAAAACAACAAGTCTTATCCTTACCAAGCTTGATGAGACCAGGGCCTACGCCGCCCTCTGTCAACAGGTGGCGACCGGAGACACTCCCGTATCCTGCGTCTGTACCGGACAACGGGTGCCGGAAGACTTCCTGCCGGCTTCGCGAAGCTTGATCGAAAAACTTTTTATGGAAGGCTGGGATGCAGCGGTTCCGGAGATGACCTCACTGTTTCGCAAATTCAAGCTGTAAAACTCTGACAGGAAGAAATCATGACACAAGCCGCCACCCTCGAAAAAATCATGTCCCGCCAGCCGACCGGCTCCCAAAAAGGTCGGAGAGCGCCCACCCGCTCAGATACTCATTCCATGCCGCCCAAGGTTATTTGCATCACCAGCGGCAAAGGCGGAGTCGGCAAAACAAACGTGGCGGTCAATCTCGCCTTTTCTCTTGCCCAGCTCGGCAAAAAAGTTCTGGTGCTGGATGCTGATCTGAACCTCGCCAATGTTGATGTGCTCCTGGGTCTCACCCCCAAATTTAATCTCCATCATGTTTTCCTGGGAGAGAAAAGACTGGAGGAGGTCCTGATTGAAGGTCCGGGCGGGATATGGATCCTGCCTGCCAGTTCCGGCATCATGGAACTCGCCGACCTCACTGAAGAGCAGAAGCTCTACTTCCTTTCTGAAATGGAGGCGCTGGGCCGGGAGATCGATGTCCTCCTCATCGATACGGCGGCCGGCATCAACAGCAATGTGATCTATTTCAATCTGGTAGCCCAGGAACGCCTGATCATCCTCACCCCTGAACCGACCTCGCTGACCGACGCCTATGCCTTGATCAAGGTTCTGACCAACAGTCATGATGTAAAAAAATTCCGCATCCTGGTCAACAATTCGCAAAACGAGAAGGAAGCTATTGCAGTATTCAAAAAATTAAGCACGGTAGCGGACCGCTTCCTGAACTCACTTTCACTCGATTACCTCGGATATATCCCGTTCGATCAAAAACTCCTCAAAGCAGTACGAGCCCAACGACTGGTTACCGATCTATATCCGGAAGCGCCGGCCAGTCTGGCATTTGTAGAACTTGCCGGACAGATCAATCAAGAAAAAACCGACTTTACTCAAGATGGAAATATCAAATTTTTCTGGAAGAAATTCCTGAATATGTAATATAGTTGTAACTATTGGCCAACAACAGAGGAAGACACTGCAGTAATGACTAAATATACACCTACTAAATTCAAGGACTACACTTCCTCGTTTGTTAACCAGACAGGGCAGGTTGATCCGGCGAAACGTGATGAGCTGATAATCAACTATACCCCCCTTATCAAGTATATTGCGGGCCGGGTCGCGTCTCGTCTTCCTTCACACATTGCAGTCGATGACCTGATCAGCTCCGGAATTATCGGTTTGATTGACGCCATCGATAAATTCAATCCGGCTAAAAACGTCCAATTCAAGACCTATGCCGAATTCAGAATCAAAGGCGCCATCCTGGATGAGCTCAGATCACTCGATTGGGTGCCCCGGTCGGTACGTCGAAAAAGCTCTGATCTTGAAAACAGGTACGCAGAACTCGAAAAACGTTTGGGGCGACCGGCCAGAGATGAAGAGATCGCCCACGCCATGGGCATGTCCATGGATGAGTTCCACAAATTATTGGATGAAACCAAGGCCATCTCCTTCCTTGATATTGAACTCCTGCGCCAAAACACGCCTGAGGCGGAACCTTCCTCTTTGATCGAATCACTTTGCACGAATGACAGTGATCCTTTCAATGCCATCAGCCTGGAACAGATCCGCAAACTCCTGGCCCAGGCGGTTACCGAACTTCCTGAAAAGGAAAAACTGGCTGTTACGCTCTATTACTATGAAGAGTTAACTATGAAAGAAATAGGCCTGGTCATGGGATACACCGAATCACGGATATCCCAGATGCACAGCAAGGCAATGCTGCGCCTCCGCACGAAAATCCGCAAACATTTTACCCCTCAATAATACGAGCTAATTAATCTAAAGACGAGCCACCGATAAAATACTCATTGTTTTCATCGTATTTTTTTTATACATTTAATGGTAGATATTGGAAATAACTTGCGCCAGTACTCCGAACCCTGCTTCGGATCAATAATCTATGCACTTTTATTACCATCTCTCTGGGAGGGGTTCATGCCGGATAACAACATTAAAGTTCTTGTCGTTGATGATTTCGCCACAATGCGTCGGATTGTGAAAAACATATTGACCCAATTGGGTTACAAAAACGTTATTGAAGCGGACGACGGCACAACAGCAATGGAAATCATCAAAAAGGAGAAAATCGACTTGATCATCTCCGACTGGAACATGCCGAAAATGACCGGCCTTGATTTCCTGAAAGCGATCCGGGCGAATCCGGAAACAAGTACCACTCCCTTTATTATGGTTACGGCGGAAGCTCAGCAGGACAATATCATCATGGCGGTCAAGGCCAAAGTCAGCCAATATATAGTCAAACCTTTTACTGCTGAAACCTTGGGCGAAAAAATCAGTAAGGTTTTCGGTAAATAGCCCCTAAAAAATCGGTGGACAACGAAGAGCAGGACAATCGGAAAAAATCCGAAGACCAACCAGATTCTCCGGAAAATGAATGGGGAAAGGATTGGGAAGCAGCTTTTCAAGCTGAGGAAGCGATGTTGCCCAGCGACAGTGGTGCCGGCGGCAATGTTGAAGATTTCTTCCTTGATGATTCCGAAAAGCCGGCGCCGTCCGAGCCAGGTGACCAGACCGCTCAACAGGGGAAACCGAAAGCGGATAGCGACAAGACTCAATTCACTTTGTCATCCACCGCCGAAGCCACTGCCTACACCACCCACAGATCCTTTGGCCAGAGAATTTCCGAATATTTTTCCAGAGTTGCCGGAAAATTCACGGCTCTCTCGCTTCTCCAAAAACTGCTCGCAACTCTTCTGCCTGTCGGGCTTCTGGCAATCCTGCTAACCACCTTCCTGTTGCTCGCACCAGCTAAAAAAACGCCTATCCCTCAAACTGAGTTACAACAACTGCCGGCCATCCCTGAGGTTGTAGTCGGCCCGCAAAGTGCGGATACACCCCTTTTACTGACTACCGAACACCCAACTGAACCAGCCGCAATAACAAGTGACAAACTCAGACATCCTGCCCCAACAACTACCGAACCGCATCAGGAACGTACAAAATGGCCATTCCCCGCCTTTTTAATTCCAACCGACATCCCAAGCGCCGGCAAAGGCATCATTTTCGTGCGACTCAACCTCACCTTGATCGCCAACCACTCCCCAACCGCCACAATGCCACCGGAAAAGAATATTATTGTCCGGGAACTTATCTACCAGTTTTACAAAAACCAATCCCCTGAAGAGTTACAGCGTTTTACACTGGCCCGTAGCGACATGAGCCGCCAACTCCTGGCCTGGCTGCAAGAGCAATGGCCGGGCAATCCAGTCACCTACATCCAGATCGATAGCTACAGCCTTTCGTGAACGACAGCTGACCGGCCTGCCGCCCTTTACCAAAGTTAAAAAGGTCACGCTGCCTGCCTGACACTCTTCCTGACATATCCTGCCTGGCCCTCAAAGAAAAGTTACAAAAAATGTAATATTTTTCTACAATTTTCACAAAATTGTATCAATAATTTGGCCGTAAACGCTCCAAGCGTGATAAATAAATAACGCAAAACCAGCTAGATAGATAAAATAATCCTAGCAAGGCACACTTTTTGCTAATAAATACTATCTGGCAAATATCATCAATGCCGGCGGCGCCAACCGCCGTTTTCAAACGCCAACCGGGAGAAACGCGTGAAAAAAATCGAAGCGATCATCAAGCCATTCAAACTGGATGAGGTGAAATCGGCCTTAAACGAGATCGGTATCAAGGGTATGACTATCACCGAGGTCAAAGGCTACGGCAGACAAAAGGGCCACAAGGAGATCTATCGGGGCGCCGAGTATGTCGTTGATTTCATACCAAAGGTCAAAATAGAAATAGTAGTCGAGGCTTCGAAAGTTGACCAGATTGTCGAAGCCATCCGGCAAGCTGCCAACACAGGCAAGATCGGTGACGGCAAGATCTTCATTCTGCCGGTTGAGGACATCATCCGGGTAAGAACAGGCGAAAAGGGCAAAGAGGCCATCTGATGTCCCGCGAGTTGCATGCCAGACGCGAAGCGCTGGAGCTCCTCTGGCGTCAGGGACTGACCGGCAGAGCCTTGCTCAATCAGCATACTCAGCTGGTCGACGGCTACCTGATCCATCGTTTTCAGGAAAGCCGGAAAACTCAAGCCGGAATAGCGCTGATTGCCTTGGGCGGCTATGGCCGCGGCGAGCTTTTTCCTTTCTCCGATATTGACATAATGTTTCTCTATGACCCGTCAGCTGAAGGGGATCTGGAAACAATAACCGAGGCCGTTCTCTACCCGCTCTGGGACGCCGGCCTTGAGGTCGGGCACAGCGTCCGCACCGTGGCCGCCTGCTTAACCGACGCGGAGAATGATTTTTTCTTTCAGGTTGCCATGCTTGATGCCCGGTTTC
>MGTA01000105.1:7478-10330 GCA_001799225.1 Deltaproteobacteria bacterium RIFOXYD12_FULL_50_9 | reverse complement strand
CCAGGGCGGATACCGGGAGTGATAATCAGCAGCTTTTCGCCCAGGCCGGTACGTAAGCGCGCTGCTTCGAGGCCGGAGGAGACAACGCCGTCGCAACCCAGTTCAAGCGCCCTTTTGGCTCGGAAATAAACGAGATCGGCGATTGATCCTTGCAGCCCCATCTCCCGCATATCCTCCTCGCCAAAGCTGGTAAGTACGGTCACTGCCAGGATTTTGAGATCGCCGCGGTCTTCCAGGGCGGCCCGCAGTATGGGGTCATTGCCGTGGACGGTAGCAAAGGTGATGCCGCGATTCTTTAACTGACTGACAGCCAGTTTGACGGTCTCCGGGATGTCGAAAAATTTGAGATCGAGCATAACCTTGTGGCCCCGATCCCGGAGCCAGTCGGTTATCTCGAACCCTGACGCCATGAACAGCTGGAGGCCGACCTTGTAGAAGCGGATATGGGATTCGGTTTTTCGCACCCACTCTTTGGCTAACTCCGGTTGCTCAACATCAAGGGCCAGGATGATTCGTTCGTTAAGGGGGATGTTTTTCATGCTCAGTCGGCCTGGTGTGGAAAGGATCATATCTGGTTGGCTGGTAAACGGTTGTCTGGTTGTGAACTGAATTTGATCCGACCGCCCAGGCTGAAGGCGCGGGTTTCAGTGTTGAACGACAGGGTGCCGGCCAAAATTTTCATATTGGGTCCGGTCAATTGGACAGGTTGATCGCTTTCGAGCAGATTCTGCTGGTTAAGATAGCGTAAATATTGGGCTGACAAAACATAACCTTCCGTGGTTGTGCCGTTAACCGAATCAGTCAGGGTGAGGATCTGTTGCTTGGTGTCGTAGACTCCTTTGTTGCCGCGGAGCAGGAACACCTTGCCGGTTTTGTCGTTAATCGTTGTCTTGATCTCCTCCATGATGATTGGCGCGTCCGTTGCGAAGGTAGAGGCTCTTGCCGCTTTGAGGCGGATCTCCTCACGACCTTCCGAATGTTGAAGAAAGTCAAGCTGCTCGATCAGGAAACTTGATTGCTGGTTGGTTGTTTCTGCTGCGGCAGGTAAGTCGTCGCCGCGTGGCGTTAAAAAGCCGGCGGTCATCGGCCACCAGAAAGGGCTGGCAAGCAGCAGGATAAGAGGCAGAAGCCAGAGAAGATTGCGGCTGCCGCTCATCATGCCAGATACCGGGCGAGCAGGTTCTGGTACATGCCTTTAGCCTCAATGATCAGATCACAGACCTCGCGCACCGCGCCCCGGCCTCCTGGTCGGCGGGTAATGTAATGACTGACCTTCTTTACCTCAGGTACGGCGTCAGACACGGTAACGGCAAATCCCACCCGGGTAAGTAGAGGGAGATCAAGCCAGTCATCGCCCATGTAGCCGACTTCTGCAGCCGAGAGGTTGAGTTTTTTGAGGATTTCTTCATAGACCACGAGTTTTTCACGGATTCCCTGATAGACATGGGTTAGTTTCAAGTCTTTGGCTCGACGGGTGACTGCCTCCGAACTGCGGGCGGTGATGATGCCGACCTCGACGCCGGCTTCCTGCAGCAGTCTGAGCCCCAAGCCATCGCGGCTGTGAAAGGCCTTTATCTCATCACCGGCATGGGTATAGATGATAGTGCCGTCTGTCAGGACTCCGTCAACATCGACCAGCAGGATTTTGATGGCTTTGGCTCTGGGCAGACAGGAACGCCAGACATAACCGCGCTCGTCTTCATCGTTCTGGGCAGTCGCCATCTGTCTAAAGCCTGCAGTTATCTCGCAGTCGGACGGATAGTTGCCCGGACCGGCAGGATTGGGTATGTTTTTGTTTTCCGGCATAGGCATTACCTGGCGGTGGAACCTCCCCATACGACTTTATGGATCTCCAGGAGTTGGACCAGCAGGGGTTCGACCGTGTCAAGGGCGAGCGAGTTGGGACCATCGCACAAGGCTTTGTCAGGATCAGGGTGGACCTCCATGAACAGGCCGTCAATGCCGGCAGCCACTGCGGCCCGGGCGAGCGGGGCAATGAATTCGCGCTGGCCGCCGGAACTCCCCCCGGCGCCGCCGGGCAACTGCACGCTGTGGGTCGCATCGTAGATCACCGGACAGCCCAGTTCCCGCATGACCGGCAGCGAGCGCATATCCACTACCAGATTGTTGTATCCCAATGATGTGCCCCGTTCGGTGAGCAGCAGGTTACGGTTGCCGGTGGATTTGATTTTGGTTACCGCGTGCCGCATATCCCAGGCTGACAGGAACTGGCCTTTTTTGAGATTGATGGGCTTGCCGGTCTGAGCGGCGGCCAGCAGCAGATCGGTCTGGCGGCAGAGAAAGGCCGGGATCTGCAGGATGTCGAGCACTGTTGCCGCCTGGATTACCTGGCCGACGTCATGGATGTCCGAGACTACGGGAAGAGCGAATTCGCGGCGGATATCGGCCAGTATCCGCAGGCCCTGGTCAAGTCCTGGACCGCGAAACGAGGTAATCGACGTACGGTTGGCCTTGTCAAAGGAGGCTTTGAAGACATAGTTTATGCCGAGCTTGGCGGTCAGATCCCGCATAAAGCCGGCAACCCGGCGCGTTACCTCCACCGACTCAAGGACGCAAGGCCCGGCTATTAACAAAAAAGGGTGGCCTGGACCGACCTTGATCGTTTCATTAATGGTAACGATATCCACGCGGATCTCCTTTACAAATAAGGCGCTTGGTTCTCAAGGCCGGCGCAGACGGTTGTTACTTTGATGCGTAGTCGAGCGCTGCTTTGATGAAGGCCCGGAACAGAGGGTGGGGCTTCATGGGTGTAGACTTGAATTCCGGATGGAATTGGCAGCCCAGGAACCAGGGATGGTCGGATAATTCAACGATCTCGACCAAGCGATCGT
>MGTA01000105.1:6788-7465 GCA_001799225.1 Deltaproteobacteria bacterium RIFOXYD12_FULL_50_9 | reverse complement strand
GTCGGAAAGTTCGTCCCTGACCTGCATCTGATTGGTTCGATAGTCGAACCACTCCTTCATGAGAAAGATGACCGGTTGGCTGGTTGTCGGGTCGAATTCCATACTGTTGGCTTCAGGTACTAAGGCGATATTTCTGGCGAATTCGATGACGGCAAGCTGCATGCCCAGGCAGATCCCGAAAAAGGGGATCTTCTGCTCGCGGGCCAGGGTGATTGCCTGGATCTTGCCTTGAATCCCGCGCTTGCCGAAGCCGCCGGGCACCAGAATAGCTTGACACCCCTTCAGTAGTGAATCGGCACCTTTTTCCTCGATCTCTTCGGCGCTGACATAGCGCAGTTCAACCTTGGTGTCGTTGGCGACGCCGCCATGCACCAAGGCCTCATGCAGGCTTTTATACGATTCGGTCAGTTCAACATATTTGCCGGTGATCGCGATGAGGACGCGATTTGTCGGGTGTTTGATCCGCTTGACCAGCTCTTGCCACGGCTCAATGCGGGGGGAGCCGGTCCAGATGTTCAGACGTTCAAGGATCTTGTCGTCAAGGCCCTCCTGATGGAAGCAGAGCGGTACTTCATAGATGCTGGCAACGTCCTGGGCCGTAATAACCTCGTCGATCGCGACGTTACAGAACAGGGAGATCTTGGCTTTTAGCTCCTTGGTCAGGGGCTTTTCGGTGC
>MGTA01000105.1:0-6763 GCA_001799225.1 Deltaproteobacteria bacterium RIFOXYD12_FULL_50_9 | reverse complement strand
CAAGAAACGGCAGACTTTCAATGTCGCCGATCGTGCCGCCGATCTCGACGATGGTAACATCCGCATCGCCGTCCAGCTGCATGATCGCACTTTTGATCTCGTCAGTGATGTGCGGAATAACCTGGACGGTGCCACCCAGGTATTCACCGCGGCGCTCCTTGTTGATCACGGAAAAATAGATGCGGCCCGAGGTGTAGTTGTTCCTTTGGGCCATGACTGCGGATGTATAGCGCTCATAGTGGCCCAGATCCAGATCGGTCTCGGCTCCATCGTCGGTAACATATACCTCGCCATGCTGGAAAGGATTCATGGTGCCTGGATCGACGTTGATATACGGATCGAGTTTGAGAAAGGTGATCTTGAGCCCACGGCTTTCGAGGAGTGCGCCGATGGCGGCAGCAGCGAGTCCTTTGCCAAGGGAGGAGAGAACGCCGCCGGTGATGAAAATAAACTTGGTCTTTTTTCTTGTTGCATTCATGTGCTGCACTATAAAGCAATGGGGGCTTGTTTGTCCAAGAAAAAATGTCAATGTGCCGGTCTGCGGTTTTTGGCTGAAAAGCGCAGGAAATTAGTACTAATGACTCCATAAATCCTTGAAAAAACAACTGAAGAAAGGTTATTGTCTCAAATAGCATGAAATGGATTATATTCTTTAGTTTCGTTGTTTTTTTGTTCACCGCTTGTGCACGGACAGATTTCAGGCGACAGCCTGCTGCCCCGGTCGGTAAGCGATCATCCTACTCCGCCGATATTCCCGCAACGCAGCGGCCTTATACCATCAATGGCAGGACCTATTATCCTCTGCCGTCCTCGGAAGGGTATGTGGAAACCGGGATTGCTTCCTGGTATGGCGGTGAATTTCATGGCCGCAAGACCGCGAATGGCGAAACGTTTAATATGCACGAGATGACAGCGGCCCATAAGACCTTGCCCATGCACACCTTGCTTCTGGTCAGGAATTTGGAAAACAGTCGGGAGACCGTGGTCCGGGTTAATGATCGTGGTCCCTTTGTCAAGGCTCGGATTGTTGATTTGGGTCTGGCTGCTGCCAGCGATTTGGGAATTACCGGCGCAGGTACGGCCCGGGTGCAGATCACCGCCTTGGGTGAGGCAGTGACTGTTATACGTGGCACTAACAAGTCCGAGCGCTTCCTGCCGCATCAGGATTTTACGGCGGGCGAATTCTATGTGCAGATTGGTTCCTTTGTCAATCCGGACAATGCCGAAAGGCTCAAGGAGAAGATGCTCGCTCAAGGTCGGCCGGCCGTGATTCAGCAGTTCGAAAGGGACGCAAAGGTTTTTCATCGGGTTCAGGTGAAGGCTGGGGACACTCTGCAGGGGGCTAAAACAATGGAAGCTATTTTAAGCGATTCCGGTTTTCCAGGCGCTTTTGTGGTGGCTCGATGAAATGTTATCAGCATATTTTTTTCACTAGAAAAATTTAAAGATAACATGCTATCTTTTGAAAAGGTGCAGGCCGGTTGGTAAACGAGAAGAGGATCCATAATGGAAAGACGAGTTGTCTGGGGTATAGTGCTGATCTCTATTCTAACCGTTATTACGGTGCCGCTTTATACAGTGTTCGGCGTTGCCCCAGCCTTTAGAGACCTTTTACTTAAACAGACCGAAGCTGAGGCGGAACGGGTTGCAACCCATCTTGCCAATAAGCTGAACAATGATTGCGAACTGCTTATTGCCGGTAAAGAACAATCCGCTGAATTCATTAGTCATGTCATGGTGTTGCAACACGATTTCAGACTGATGAAGGTCAAGGTCTTTTCGCCGGAGGGTCGGATTGTTTATTCAACTACCCCTTCTGAAATCGGCGAGCTGAACACCAAGCCCTATTTTCATCAAATTGTCGCATTAGGCCAAAACTATTCGAAGATCGTTCGTAAGGGTGGGACGAGCCTTGAGGATCAATATGTCCCGCTGGATGTTGTGGAAACCTATATTCCCATGATGAAGGCGGGCGTGTTCAGCGGCGCCTTTGAACTCTATTATGATGTAACTAGACGGGAACAGGCATTGGGCAATGTGTTTAGCCAGGCGGTTGTCACTATATCTTTTTTAGCCCTGGTGTTGCTTGTTGCGGTGCTTATCAGTGCAAAAAAAGCGTCCGACGCCTTCAAATCACTGGTCAGTGTGCAGAAAAAACTTGAGAAGGCCAGGGATGCGGCTGACGCCGCGAGCCTGGCAAAGAGTGAGTTTTTAGCCAGCATGAGTCATGAGATCAGGACCCCGATGAATGGCGTTCTCGGGATGATTGGCCTGACCTTGGATACGGATTTGACAGAGGAGCAGCGTGATTTTCTTGAGACTGCCAACTCATCGGCCAATGCCCTGCTCGCCCTGGTCAACGATATCCTTGATTTTTCAAAGATTGAGGCGGGTAAGATGGAGTTGGAGGAGATCCCTTTCGATCTCAAGAGGTTATTGGAGATGATTGAGAGCGGGTTGGCGCCGTTGATCAAGGCCAAGAGACTGGATTTTGCCGTTAATCTTGCTCCAGATGTCCAGATTCATTTGTTAGGCGATCCCGGTCGACTCAGGCAGGTGCTGGTGAATCTCATCGGTAACGCCATCAAGTTTACCAAAAGAGGTAACATAACGGTTGACGTGCAGGTCGCGCCCGGATCGAGTGATACCACTGTGGGGGGGGGTGAGGTTCTCCTTGCCTTTGCCGTCCGTGACACCGGGATAGGTATACCGGCCGAGAAGAAGAAGATTATTTTCGAGAAGTTTTCACAGGCGGACAGGACCATCACTCGTAAGTACGGCGGCAGCGGGTTGGGGTTGGGTATTGCCCGGCGCCTGGTGGAGTTGATGGGTGGTGAGATCAGTTGTGAGAGTGAACCGGGTATGGGAAGCACCTTCTCGTTTACAGCCCGTTTTGTACGCCATATCCCGTCGTCGATGGTGGTCGGATCTGAGGAGCCGGCAGTCCTGACCGGCAAAAAAATCCTGGTTTGTATCGGTAACTCCCAGCATCGCAGAATTATTCAGAAGATTATCAGCGCCCACGGCGGTGAAGTCGTTGAGACTCAAGATGCATGGTCGGCACTGGCGGCAATTCGCAAGTCTGTTGGCGCCGCCCCCTTTGATTTCCTTATTGCCGCTATCGAGCTGCCGGAAATGAACGGCTTTCAACTAGCCGAAACCCTTGAAAAAGAGGGGCTGCGGGGACAAACCAGAATTGTTTTTATCGCGGGCACCGGCTTCCGTGGCGATGTTTTAGCCAGTCGGAAGCTGGGAGCAGTGGGATATCTGATCCAGCCCATCAAGCGGGACGAGTTGCTTAATGTGCTTTCGCAGAGTTTGAGCCTGACCGAGGGGGCAGGGACGGTGTTGACCAGACATCATATTGAGGTGGGGCGCATCGAGCAACCGATCCGTATTCTGGTGGTTGATGATCATCCGGTGAACAGGAAGCTTGCCGGCCATCTGCTCAGCAAGCTGGGCTATCTCGTAATTTTTGCCGAGGACGGCCAGCAGGCTCTTGATCTGTTAAAGCAGAAACCCTTTGACCTGATTCTCATGGATGTCCAGATGCCGGTCCTCGACGGCATTGAGACAACCAAGATCATCAGAAGTTATACCGGGGAGGCCTTTAACCCTCGTATCCCTATCCTGGCCTTGACTGCCCACGCGCTGAAAGGCGATAAGGAGCGGTTGCTGGCTGCCGGCATGAATGGTTATGTCTCTAAGCCCATCAAAGTGGAAAAACTTGTCGCCGCCCTTGAAGAGGTTTTGGCTCTTAATGCTTGAAAGACCTCTGACCCGTGAATTTCATCGCCACCTGCGGCCTCTTCGTTACGAGACGATTTCGTAGCTTGTGCTCCTGCCGCTGCCCGACCGTTTCCGCATGAGGCCTTTGGTTTCCAGATCGGTAAGGTCACGGCTGGCGGTGACTTTACTGCATTTGCACATCCCGGCGTATTTGCGGGTTGTCATTCCACCCGTAAATTGATCCCCTGCCTCTAAGAGACGATTCAGGACCTTCTGCTGCCTGGCATTCAACATAGTTTTGCCATGTTTGTGCCAGAATAGTGTTTTGTGGACAACCTGCTCGATAATCCATTGCGATTTGTGCAGAGCCGTGATCAGCGTTTGCCCAAACCAGAGCAGCCAGTCCGTGAGGTCTAATCCTCCCTGACCAGCTTCTTCGAGGAGGCGGTAATACTCTTTTTTATCCAGGCTGACCTGCTTGGAAAAGGAGATGACCTGCATCAACAAGGGAAAATTCCTGGCCAGCAATGCGTCTGTTATCGCCCGCCCGACCCTGCCGTTGCCATCATCAAAAGGATGGATCATAATGAACCACAGGTGGGCGATGCCGGCATTGAGGATTGGATCGGAGTCATTGGCTTGATTGACGAAGGAGAGGAATCGGCTCATCTCATGATCGAGTCTCTCTCTGGGTGGGGCAATGTAGTGCACGCGTTCCCGGTCAAGCGGGCCGGAAACAATCTGCATCTGCTCCGGACCTCGATAACCGCCGACATGGATTTGGCGCAACCCGGAATAGCCGGTAGGGAAAAGCGCTGCCTGCCAGCTGTAAAGTCTTTCTTCCGTGAGCGGTTGGCTGCAGTTATTCCTGGCGTCCAGCAACATCGCCACCAGGCCATCGCTCTGACTATCCGAGTCGTCTTCTCCGACCGGCAAGCCAAGCCGCTTGCGGACTGAGGCCCGGACCGAACTGCGGCGCAGGATTTCTCCTTCAATGGCCGAGGTCTCCATGGCGTCATCGGCCAATACCGTTTCCCGCGCATCGAGCAACACTGGGTCCGCCAAGGTGCGGCAGGTCGCTTCAAGAGCGCCGATCAGTCGTGATGCGGTCGCTATTAATGGTAGTAGCCGTTCGCTATTGTAACAGAATTTTGGCCAGGCAGGCTGTTGCCATATCCATTGTTGTTCACTTCGCATGCCTTATTCATATCATATTATATACGATTAGGCGAGTTATTCGCATCATTACTGCGCGTTTTTGGCCAAGCCGATCACCAAATCCGATTCAAGTCGATCACTGATTCCGGAGCATGCTGATCAATGATTCCGTCTTGGATGAGTTTTTTGAAGCGGAAATTGAGTTGGCAGTGGCAGCGTAACAACTATTTCACTCCTAAGCTAAACGAAGAGGGATTCCTCTGATAACGAGAAGCAAATTGGGTAAGAATTATTCTGGAAAGGGGGCTCCATATCAATCAGATGAGCTGGTATGGAGCCCTTTTAGCCGAAATCCTCAATGCTTGAAAGACCTCTGACCCGTGAATTTCATCGCCACCTGCGGTGTGGCTTCGTTACAGGCCTGGATGGTCTCAAAATCACGGGCTGAGCCGCCGGCCTGCAGGATGGCTGAAGCCCCCTGCCGGATGCCGACATCCGCACCGTCCCGGAACGGGAAGAAGGCGTCGGAGATCATAATCGAACCAGGCAGTCCTGCCCGGTCGGTCCTGGTTTTGGCGTCAATCGCCTCTTGATCCGCCTTGTTGCGCGCACCCTTTTCGATCTGCAGCATCATATCGGCATAGGGAATGCCGTAGGTGTCAAAGCAGACGACATCAGCGTATTTGATATAGGCCTTGTGGACGGCGATCTCGGCAACACCCACCCGATCTTGCTCGCCGGTGCCGATCCCGACGGTGCAGCCGTTTTTGACATAGATAACCGAGTTCGAGGTGGTGCCGTGTTCAACGGCCCAGCCAAAGAGCATGTCGTCGATCTCGCGTTGGGTCGGTTCCCGTTCTACCCGGTATTCCGTGCCCTTGTAAGTGGTAATTGCCGGCTTCAGGTTTTCGACCTTGCGGATGCTGTTTACGGCCGACTGCTGGACAATTATGCCGCCGTCGATCAGGCTTTTGAAGTCGACGAAGCGGAATTTTTCGAATTCGGCGAGGCGGTCGATCCGGTTGATTTTTATCACCCGCAGATTTTTTCTGGTCTTGATGATGTCAAGGGCCGCTGCCTCGAACTCCGGAGCGCAAACCACCTCCAGATAGTTCTGGCAGATAATCTCGGCCGTCGCCTTATCGCAGGTCCGATTGAGAATCAAAGCCCCGCCAAAGGCGGCGATGCGGTCGGCCCGGTTGGCCCGGTTGTAAGCATCGGCCAGCGACGTGCCGTAGGCGGCGCCGCAGGGGTTGTTGTGCTTGAGGATGAGTGCGGCCGGTCGGTCCATGAGATACTTGAGGATGTTCAGACCGTTATCGATATCCGTCAGGTTAATTTTGCCCGGATGTTTGCCAACCTGCAGCATATCTGAGACTGCGATGCCGCTAACCAAGCCATAACCCGGCTTGATAAAGGTGCAGTCGCCAAGGGTGAGGTTGCCGTTCACCAGTTCGTAGAGGGCGGCCTCCTGGTCCGGATTTTCGCCGTAACGTACTCCCCGTTCGTCAATCGTGCCGTTCTCTTCGACAATCTTCCAGGTCCTTTTTCGGTAGACCAGAGTCTGGTCGCCAAACGAAATCGTCATCTCCATAGGGAAATGATCGCCAAGTATGGTCGTGTACATCTTTTTTAGATTTTGCATGGGCTGAATTCTCCTAATAGTATTTTGGTGGGCAACAAAGCCTGCCTACCCCAAATTTTTACCATCATTATATGTAGGGGCGAACCTGGTGTTCGTCCAGTTTTTAAATGGGTTGGTTTAGCCGGCGATCAGGCCGCTACCCGTTTTCCCTGCATATCCTTCTGAAAAACAGCATACCAGTCCTTGCGTACCGGATCAAGGCCTTTTTGCCGGATGACCTGGCAGATTGCC
>MGTA01000104.1 GCA_001799225.1 Deltaproteobacteria bacterium RIFOXYD12_FULL_50_9 | reverse complement strand
GGTGGTGGAACATGAGGGCGGCTGCCTGGTCTGCCACGGCTGCGGCTATTCGGAGTGTGCCTGATCTGCTGACTGGCATTGCAACTATTTGACTAAAAACGGCTTCTCACCTGCCTGCACATGTGTGCGGATCAGCAGGTAAGAAGCCGTTTTTAGTTTGCCGGCTTTTGTTCCGGTAGTCCTTTCTTTACATATTCGCTGTAATTGGCCATATAGATTTCCGCCAGCGTCAAAAAAGTTGTAGCGATTAACGGCCCGAAGATAATACCCAGAACACCAAAGAGGCTGATGCCGCCCATAACAGATAGAAAAACCAGCAGGGTATGCATCTGCACCCGGGAGCCCACCAGTTTGGGGTTGATTATGTAATCGACCACAAAGACCATCAACATATAAAAGATGAACAAAAATAGGGCGGAGCCGATATCCCCTTTGATGGCCAACACGACACAGGCCGGAATCATAACAAGACCGCTGCCAACCACGGGGAGAAAAGCGAGGATAGCTACAACCATACCCCAGAGGATAGGCGGACCTATCTGAAAATAGGCAAATGCAAGACCACCCATCGTGCCTTGAATAAGGGCGCAGACACCGTTGCCGATCAAGACGGCTCCGGCTGTTTTTTCAAATTTATTGATTAACTGCCGGAGTTGGTCATCGGGAAGTGGTGAGAGGCTGAAGAGAAAATCATGCAGTTTACCATGGTCCATGAGCAGAAAAAAGGTGGCGACGACGAGCATCAGCAGCTTGATGGCAAATCCCATGATATTGGCAGCCCAGTAGGTTACCTGGTTGTAGAAATAAAGCCCGACTGCCTTAGTCAGGGCGGAAATATGGCCGCTGAGATCTTCGGGCTCAAGTGTGATCCCGACTTGTGCCAAAAGCTGCTTTAGCAAGATAATAGTGGGATTTTCCATAAAAGTATTAACCGTAAGGCTGAACTCAACGTCTCTGGCATAGAGATAGAAAGCGTACCCTTCCCGGGACAGGGCGACGATAAAGAAGGCTATCGGCAACAACACGACGAGAATGGCCAGGCAGCAACAGAGCAAGGAGGAGATGATCGGAGAGAGTTTCCGGTTGATGAACCGGTATACCGGTTGAAAAATACTGGCCAGCAGATACGAGAAGATCAATACGGAAAAAAAGGGCAGTAGCAGCTTGCCCAACAGCAGTACAGAGATCAGAAAGAGAACCAGAAAATATTTGAGGACTGTTGGGTTTGGGGCTTGATTTTTCATATATAGCTCAATATCGACAGGGTTGGCGGGTTGCCCGGACAGAAGCATAGAATTTTTCCAGCATTATAATCCAACTTTTTCAGTTCACCCATAAGTTTAGTTTTTCCGCACTGCCAAAACCAGTTCTTTCTCGATCCGAAACAAATAACTTATTTCAATAGCGTTAATAATCAGCTATATTGACTGTTTTGCTTCGCCTGAGGAGCCGAAGTGAAACCGATGTCCGGTCTTTGGAGGAGAGCCTTGATGGATTTAATGATTGAAAAAGCACAACCTGACGATTTGCGAGAAAAACCTGACGAAAACAACTTGGGTTTTGGCAGGTACTTTACCGACCACATGTTTACCATGCAGTATCAGGAAGGCCAGGGCTGGCATGAACCGGTTATCTCCAGATACCACCCTTTTACCGTCGACCCGGCTGCTATGGTGCTGCATTATGGTCAGGCAATTTTTGAGGGCCTGAAGGCGTATCGCGGCAAGGACAATCGGGTTTATCTTTTCCGGCCCACGGCCAATCTCGCAAGGATGAACGTATCTGCTGCTCGCATGTGCATGCCGCAGATAGATGTCAATCAGGTGCTCAACGCCCTGCAGGAACTCATCCGTCTCGATCAAGAGTGGGTGCCCAAAGCCAAAGGCGCTACCCTCTATATCCGACCGACCATGGTGGCCACCGAGGCTGGTCTTGGCGTGCGGGCGGCCAAGCAGTTCATGTTTTTTATCATCTTAAGCCCGGTAGGCGCCTATTATCCGGAAGGCTTTAATCCGGTCAAAATCTATGTCACCGACACCTATGTCCGGGCAGTGCCGGGCGGGGTCGGCCATGTCAAAACCGCCGGCAATTATGCAGCGAGCATCATGGCTGCCGTTGAGGCTAAGAAACAGGGCTTCACACAAGTCCTTTGGTTGGATGCCGTGGAACGCAAGTTCATTGAGGAAGTCGGCACCATGAACATTTTTTTCCTGATTAACGACGATCTGATCACCCCACCGCTTGGTGGTAGTATTCTTGCCGGGGTTACCCGGGACTCGGTGCTGACTATGGCCCGCGCCTGGGGAATCAAGGCGGTTGAACGGCGGATCTCGATAGAAGAGGTTTTTGCAGCCAATCAACAAGGGACGTTACGGGAGATATTCGGAACTGGTACTGCTGCAGTGATTTCACCGGTTGGTTCTCTTCATTATCAAGGCAGAGAGTGTCTGATCAATGAGGGCAGAACCGGTGCTCTGGCCCAACGCCTCTTTGACGAACTGCAGGCCATTCAGTATGGCTGGAAGGATGATCCTTACGGCTGGACCATGGCCATCTAAGCTGTTTAGCTTATAACAGAGTACAAAACACAGACTTCTAATTTTTTAAAAATTTTCTCCCTTGATTTTTGCACATCCCGTGCCTATTGTTTGCCGCAACCTTGATTATGGGCGGATTTTTGGTACTGAGTCCCGGCTTTTTAACGAGTTTATGCCTGTTAACAGCATGCTCGTCCCCCTGAAGCCAACAATAATCAAGTTGTTCCGTGTTCGTAAACGGCTCGAAATCCACCAGGCAATTATTATAGGGTGTGATAAGCCGACGGAATCGGATTTGCTGACCGATTTCATCAGTGACGGGTTGTTTATAAAGGACATATAGTGTTCGCTAATTAAACAAATCATTAATTTTCAAATGGAGGTGTTACATGAAGATTCGCCCATTGAATGACCGTGTGTTGGTGCAAAGGCTTGAGCAGGAAGCAAAAAGCAGGGGTGGTATTATTATTCCTGATTCCGCTAAAGAGAAGCCGGTAGAAGGCAAGATCATAGCTGCTGGTCCTGGCAAACTTAACGAAAAAGGGGTGCGCGTCGCCCTTGAGTTAAAGGTTGGTGACCGGGTATTGTTTAGCAAATACGGCGGCACCGATATTAAACTGGATGGTGAAGATTACCTCATCATGCGTGAAGATGATATCCTTGGTGTAATTGAATAAAGCTGAGTTGAGCAGCTTGCCTGCTCATACGAAACTTATGCCCTTGCGGTATAAGAACGGTTTCGTAATACGAAAAACCTTTAATGGTTAAGCACAAATAAGGAGAAAACTGCTATGGCATCAAAAGATATTAAATTCGGCGTAAAGGCCCGTGAATCGATTCTGGTCGGGGTCAACACCCTGGCTGACGCGGTAAAGGTCACCCTCGGCCCCAAGGGTCGCAATGTTCTGATCGAAAAATCCTATGGCGCACCGACCATCACCAAGGACGGCGTTACCGTAGCAAAGGAGATCGAACTCAAGGACAAGTTTGAGAATATGGGCGCCCAGATGGTCAAAGAGGTTGCCTCCAAGACCAGCGATGTGGCCGGAGACGGCACCACCACCGCCACCATCCTGGCTCAGGCCATTTATCGGGAAGGTTCCAAGATGGTTGCTGCCGGCAGCAACCCGATGGACATCAAGCGCGGCATCGACAAGAGTGTTGAGGTCGTGGTTGCTGAATTGAAAAACATTTCGAAACCAACTAAAGAGCAGAAAGAGATCGCCCAGGTCGGCACAATTTCCGCCAACAACGATGCGACCATCGGCAATATCATTGCCGAGGCCATGGATAAAGTCGGCAAAGAGGGCGTTATCACAGTTGAGGAAGCCAAGAGCATGGAGACCTCCCTTGATGTGGTTGAGGGTATGCAGTTTGACCGCGGCTACCTCTCCCCCTACTTTGTGACCGATGCTGAAAAGATGGAGGTCAATCTTGACGAGCCTTACATCCTGATCAACGAGAAGAAGATCAGCAGCATGAAGGATCTGCTGCCCATCCTTGAGCAGGTTGCCAAAATGGGTCGACCGCTGGTCATCATTGCCGAGGACGTCGACGGCGAGGCCCTGGCTACTCTGGTGGTCAACAAGCTGCGCGGCGTCTTGAATGTCGCGGCTGTCAAGGCTCCGGGCTTCGGTGATCGCCGCAAGGCAATGCTCGAAGATCTGGCTATCCTGACCGGCGGCCAGTGCGTCTCCGAAGATCTCGGCATCAAACTTGAGAATCTGACCTTGAATGACCTTGGTACTGCCAAGAAGATATCTATCGATAAAGATAACACCACGATCATTGACGGCGCCGGCAATAAAGAGAAGCTTGCCGCCCGTGTTAAGCAGATCCGGGCCCAGATCGATGATACCACTTCTGATTATGATCGTGAAAAATTGCAGGAGCGGTTGGCCAAGTTGATCGGCGGGGTTGCCGTGATCAATGTCGGCGCTGCCACCGAAGTTGAGATGAAAGAGAAAAAAGCCCGAGTCGAAGACGCCTTGAACGCTACCCGCGCCGCAGTCGAAGAGGGTATTGTGCCTGGCGGCGGGGTTGCCTATATCCGCTGCATGCGGGCTCTGGCAGCCTTGAAGCTTACCGGTGACCAGAAACTCGGCCAGGAGATCATCATGCGCTCCCTGGAAGAGCCGGTCCGCCAGATTGCCAACAACGCCGGCATGGAAGGTTCGATCATCGTTGAAAAGGTGAAGAATCTGAAGGGCGCCCATGGCTTTAATGCAGACACGGAAAAATTTGAAGATCTGATAGAAGCCGGGGTTATTGACCCGGCCAAGGTTACCCGCTTTGCTTTGCAAAACGCAGCAAGCGTGGCCAGCCTGCTTTTGACCACCGAGTGTGCTATTGCTGAACATCCGGAAGAGAAATCCAGCGGCGGCGGTGGCGGAATGCCTTCCGGCGGCATGGGTGGCATGGGCGGAATGGGCGGAATGATGTAAGACTCCTCCTGTAAATTTTGGAGTTTTGCCCCCGAAAACAGTAATGGGGCTTTTCTGCCAAAGGAAAGCCCCATTACTGTTTTATAAGGTTGGCAGGTTTTTGTTGACATTAGAGGTAAAATTTACCATATAGTACCATCTTTTTATGGCGATGTAGCTCAGCTGGTTAGAGCACGCGGCTCATATCCGCGGTGTCCGGGGTTCAAGTCCCTGCATCGCCACCAAGTCATCATCCAGTATCATCCGATACTGTCCAAAAGCCCTGAGAAATCAGGGCTTTTTCTTTTTCTTGTTGTCCAACAACATCCATCTTGATATAGTGAAATCCGAAGGTTTTGGGGGCTGATAAATAAAGAAGGCCCCCAAAACAAAATGGAAGCCCCCAAAAAGGAGGAAAACCCCATGCCTAAACGGATTGCGCCGCTTACCGACACTAAAGCAAGAACCTTCAAGCCGACTGAAAAGCCCCAAAAACTTTTCGATGGTGGGGGCCTTTTTCTTTTGGTCACTCCGACAGGTGGAAAATTTTGGCATCTCAAGTACCGCATCGATGGTAAAGAAAAAAAGTTGACCCTTGGGGCATACCCTGACGTCTCTTTATTAGAGGCCCGAATGAAGCGTGACCATGCAAGATCCTTAGTGGTCGCTGGTATCGACCCCGGAGATGCCAAGAAGGCCCAGAAGGCGGCAAGCACACAAGATACTGAAACCTTCGAGGTAATAGCCCGAGAATGGCACACTAGGTTTGCGCCCTCTTGGGCGGCCAGTCATGCCAACAAAATCATAAGGCGACTTGAATTATATATCTTCCCCTGGAT
>MGTA01000103.1:13411-14228 GCA_001799225.1 Deltaproteobacteria bacterium RIFOXYD12_FULL_50_9 | reverse complement strand
GATAGCCCGTACCGTGACCCCGGATCTCCCCATCCACCTGAGTACCCAGGCCAATGTCACCAACAGCGCCGGCGCCCTGTTCTGGCAGAACCAGGGGGTGGCCCGACTTAATCTGGCCCGGGAGTTGTCTTTAACCGAGATCAGCGAGGTCCGCAGCCAGGTGACGATCGGCCTGGAGGCCTTTGTCCATGGGGCGATCTGCATCTCCTATTCCGGCCGCTGCTCGTTAAGTCTCTATCTGACCGGCAGGAATGCCAATCAGGGCGACTGCGCCCACCCCTGCCGTTACCGCTACAACCTGGTCGAAGAGAAACGACCGGGTCAGTACTTTCCGGTCGAGGAGGATGAGCGGGGCGCCTACATATTCAATTCGAAAGACCTCTGCCTGCTCAACCGACTGCCGGAACTGCTGACCGCCGGGATCAATGCTTTAAAACTCGAAGGCCGGATGAAGAGCGTCTTTTATGTCGGATGCGTGGTGCGGATCTACCGGACCGCGCTTGACCTAATCCTGGCCGGTTGCAGCAACAGTGAATGGACGGAGTTTGCAGAAATTCTGCGCGAGGAGTTAGACAAAATCGGTTCGCGGGGCTATACGGAAAACTTCATAGACGGCCCACCCGGCACGGCGGACATGCTGCACGATTCACCCCGGATTGCGCCAACCCATGCCCCGGTGGGCGTGGTGCGCACGGCTGGTGCCCAGCCCCGCATCCTGATAAAAATTCCAGTCAGACGAGGGGACCGTATCGAATACCTCAACCGGGGAATAGAGTCGCGTTTTCATACGGTTATTGACATATCAGACCAGGACGGT
>MGTA01000103.1:8208-13403 GCA_001799225.1 Deltaproteobacteria bacterium RIFOXYD12_FULL_50_9 | reverse complement strand
CATGCTATTTCCCGAACCGGCAGGCCGTTTATAACACCCGAACCTCATACCCGATGAAGTTTCAACACTTTTTGATCCCTCAGCCCGCTGCCGGCTTGGGGGCTTCATCAGGCCCGGCAATGGCGGAGTCGGTCGATCCCAGAATATACTGCCGGGCGACCTTCACCCGGACATTATCGGCAATCTCCAGAGTGACAACCTTGTCGGTCAGACCGGTAATCTCGCCATACAGACCACCGGTTGTCACCACCTTATCCCCTTTCTGCAGTTTACTGAGATACTCCATTTGGGCTTTAGCCTTTTTCTGCTGCGGCCGGATCAATAGAAAATAGAAAACCACAAAGATCAGAACAAGCGGTAAAAACGACAACAGGCCACCGCCCTGGGGGGCAGCTCCGGCCGCGCCGTTCTCGGCAAAAACTTTTGCGACATCAAACATTACACATCCTCCTGTACAAAGATAATAATATAAAAGCAGACAGCTGGTTATGCCTGCTCTTCCTCCACCTTGGTCCTTCTATTATAAAACTCCCTTCTGAACGACTCAAAACAATCCGTATCAATGGCCTGCCGGATCTCGCGCAGCAATCCGACATAATAATGGAGATTGTGGATAGTATTCAAGTGCGATGACAAAATCTCCCGAGCCATATAGAGATGGCGGAGATAGCTGCGCGAATAATTCCGGCAGGTATAACAATTGCACTGTTCATCCACCGGACCCGCATCATTATAATATCGGGCGTTCTTTATTACAAGCCTGCCGGTCGAGGTGAAGAGCATACCGTTTCTGGCATTCCTAGTCGGCATAACACAGTCGAACATGTCGATCCCCCGGTAGACCGCCTCAACCAGGTCCTCGGGGGTGCCGACTCCCATCAGATATTTCGGATACTCCGCCGGCAGGAGTGCGGCTGTCCTTTCGGTAATCTCCATCATCAGATCATGGGGCTCACCAACGCTTAAACCGCCCAGGGCATAACCGTCAAAGCCGATTGAGAGCAATTCGTCGACGGCCTGGGCCCGGAGGTCAGGATACATGCCGCCCTGGACAATCCCGAAGAGCAGCTGTCCGGTATCGCGCTGGGCAGCCCGGGAGCGTCGAGCCCAGCGCCCGGTCAGGGCCGTGGAGCGCCCGGCTTCCTCGCGGTCGGCCGGATAGGGGATGCAGGTGTCCAGACACATCATGATATCCGACCCCAGGGTCTCCTGAACCTCAACCGCTTTTTCCGGACTTAAAAAAAGATCGGCGCCATCGAGATGCGATTTGAAGTTGGCGCCCTCTTCGCTGATCCTGGCCAATTTCTGCAGACTGAAAATCTGAAAGCCGCCACTGTCGGTAAGAATAGGCCGGTTCCAATGCATGAAACGGTGCAGACCGCCCAGTTGGCCGATCAATTCATGACCCGGTCGGATAAAAAGATGATAGGTGTTGGCAAGGATTATCTGAGCGCCCAGTGCTTCAAGATTCTCCGGCGTAACCCCTTTGACCGTGGCCTGAGTGCCGACCGGCATGAAAATCGGCGTCTCGACCACGCCGTGCAGGGTCTGAATCTCGCCGCGCCGGGCCGGACAGGTGGATGAGCGCTTGAGCAGCCGAAAGGGCGATGACTTCATGATTTTTCCCAGAGACCAAGCAGTTGCCCGATGCCGGAGGCAGCCAGCTCAGCCAGCTTATCGAACTCGGCCCGGCTGAAGGGCCGGCCCTCGGCACTGATCTGCACCTCGATAAATCTGTTGTCGGCCGTCATGACAAAATTGGCATCGGCCTCAGCCCCTTTATCCTCGACGTAATCAAGGTCGAGCAATGCTTCTCCAGCCACCAGGCCGACACTGACCGCCGCCAGCGGCATAATCGGCGGCAAGACCGGAATAAGGCCTTTGGTATGCATTCTAGTCAAGGCGGTCCGCAGGGCCAGAGCCGCCCCGGTAATCGAGGCGGTCCGCGTCCCGGCATCGGCATTCAGGACATCACAATCGATCCGCAGGGTCCGTTCGCCGATCAGGGTCAAATCAGTCATCATCCGTAACGAACGGCCGATCAAGCGCTGGATCTCATAGGTCCGGCCCGAACGGCCGCGAGCCGCCTCGCGCTGCCCCCTGCTACTGGTTGCACATGGCAGCATCCCGTACTCGGCGGTCAGCCAGCCCTTACCGCTGTTTTTTAAAAACGGCGGCACACTCTCCTCCAGCGAAACCGCACAGAGAACCTGGGTTCCACCCATAGTGATCAACACCGAGGCCAGAGCACCGGCCTGGTAGTCCCACTCCAGGGAAACAGACCGCAATTCGTCGTTTAACCGGTTATTTTTCCGCATAAAAATTCCTTATTTTTCACAGATCTAGAAAGGTGGTGTCGCGATTCAGATCCTCATAACCATCCGGCCGGACCACCACCATATTTTCCAGACGAATTCCGCCCCAGCCCGGCAGATAGACGCCGGGTTCAACCGTCACCACCATGCCGGCCCGCAGTTTTTTGGCGTAGCGGGGATTGAGCGCCGGCGCCTCATGCACAGCCAGTCCTACCCCATGGCCAAGACCATGACCAAAACAGTGGCCAAGACCGGCCTTCTGGATCTCCTGCCGGGCCAACCTGTCAACCGCATGACCGGTGACGCCTGCCTTCAACCCGGCCAGTGCCGCCAACTGAGCCCGCCGCACTACCCTGGAACGCTCCACCGTGACAGCGTCCGGCTTGCCCAGCACCACGGTGCGGGTCATGTCCGAACAGTAGCCGGCAAGCTTCAACCCCATATCGATGACCAGCGGCTCACCCTCCAGAATCGGCCGGTCCGTGGGCACGGCATGGGGCAGGGCTGCATTCGGTCCGGCTGCGACAATCGTCGGAAAACTTGGGCAGTCAGCCCCCCTCTCCCGCATCATGGTCTCGATCCGTACGGCCACCTGGCGCTCGGTCATGCCGGGAGAAAGGGTGCTAAAGAGTTCCTGAAAGACCGCTTCGTTCAACCGGACGGCCTGGCGGATCAAATCAATCTCATCTGCGGTCTTGACGATCCGTAGATCTTCGACCAGGCCGATCAAGGGTACAAGCTCGATCTTCAGCTTCTCCGCCAGATCTGCCAATTTTCCGGCCGTGGTATGCAGGGTGTAATGGCTCTCAAAAGCGAATTTCTTGACAGACAAGACCCGCAACTTCTGTTCGAGCAGCTTTAAAAGCCCACGCCGGTAAATCTCTACCTGAAAACCCGGCGCTTCCGCCTCAGCCTCCAGCTGGTAACGAGAATCGGTAAACAGGCAAGAGGTGCCGTTGGCCAGAACCAGGAGAGCGCCGGAACTTTCAGTGATCGCCAAGTCACCCGCCTTAAATCCGCTTAAATACCGGCGATTATCAGGCTGGGTAATCAAGAGCGCATCGATTTTCCGGCTCTTCAGCCGCCCGGCCAGACGGATCAACGCATCGGGCATGGCGCCACCGTTTCAACCTCATCGTGATGAAATCGCACGGTCATCCCGATCCCGGAACTGCCAAGCAAAGCCTGCAGATCCTGTAAAACCGCCAGACTATCGGCCCGGCCAAGCTCTACCTGCAGCTCACCATCCTCTTTCCACATGACGGACACCCCGCACTGTTCCTGCCAGACGCCAAGGATCTTTGTTAAATCGCCCCCCGCGTCTCCCGGCGCTTCAGACAAATCAAATGCTATCGCAAGCAGCATTCAAGCATTTCCCCTGCGGACCAGCGAATAACCAACCACTCACTGCCCGGTCAACCGTTGCTCAATCAACTGCTTGTGCTGATCAAGTACCCGGCCATATTGATTGTTCAGTTCCACCTGGATGCGCTGCCACTCTTCCTGAAATTTCGGATGATGGGCCGGATCGATTTTCATGGCCATCCCGGTCTGGCGTGCCATATTATCCTGCATCTGTTGCACCTGCTTGGCAAATGCCCCTTCAAGCTGCTTGCGCAACTGATTGCGGTGCTCGACATAACGGCTGATTATGCTTTTAATTTCACTGAATACCGGCAGCAAATCGCCGCCACCTTTAGAAAGATCGAGCAGCCCCTTGATAGCCGGCTCCAGCGAGTCATATTCATTGGTCCGGGGGAGAAAAATATTCCTGAGCATGGTTTTCACTACGCCCTGCAAGAGGCCAGGCTGTTCAACCGGCGGCCGAGCCTCAAGGCGTTTGCCTAGGTCATCGAACTCCCTGCGCAGATAGGCAGCGCCAAGCCGCATACCTTCCTTGACCAGTTCTTCAGCCGCCAAATCAGGCGCCGGGCCGCTATCCATAAGGGCTGCCCTTGCCAACACCATTTCCATAGTACTCTTGATCTCAGCCATGGCCGTATTCCTCCCACCTAAACTCAACAGTTTGTTTTATATTCATGCCGTTTAATGATTTGCGTTGTCTGTTGAGCGATTTATATACGCCAAATTACGGAAATCCACAACTCAACTTTGTCGATATCATGTTTCTCGGCCAGCAACGTGCCCTGCCTTATAAAAAATTGATTAATATCAGAAACCACTTCCGGCTTTGACTATTAGCCTGCAAAAAAGCGTCATTGCTCCTTGTCATACCACTCAAGCTGCCGGCAGAAGGCCCTGATAATCCTCGCCTCCTTGGCGCGCAGCCCCATTCGGCCCAGAAACTGGCGGATGTTCCACATCCAGTAAGCATGATCTGCGGTTTTGAGAAAGCCGATGGTCTTCAGCATGGTTTCGAGCTGATTGTACATGCCTTCCAGTTCGTGGCTGTCGGCCAATTTGGGGGCCGGGGGCCGGCCATGGTCGCCGACTGTGAGCAGTCCGGAGTATAACTCATAGCAGAGGATGGCCACGGCCTGAGCCAGGTTGAGCGAGGAGAAGTCGGTGGTGGGAATGGCGGTTACCAGGTGGCAGAGGGCAAGGTCCTCGTTGGTGAGGCCGCGGTGTTCCGGACCGAAGACCAGAGCGATCTGGTTGTTGGTGAGCAGGGGTAGCAGATGGTCGACCATCTCACTGGGCTCGCCCTGCAGACGCCGATGGCGGCCGAGCCTTGCCGTGGTGCCGACCACAAAGGCAAACGGCGCCAGGGCTGAGGCCAGGTCAGGATGGATCTCCATGGCGTCAAGGATGGGCGCGGCATGGTGGGTGGCGAGTTTGAGCATGCGCTCGCGGTCCGGAAGCTCCTCTTTGACGACCAGCAGCCGGGATATCCCGAAATTCATGGCCGCCCGGGCCGCA
>MGTA01000103.1:6811-8139 GCA_001799225.1 Deltaproteobacteria bacterium RIFOXYD12_FULL_50_9 | reverse complement strand
GCCGACATTTTCCGGAAATTGCGGATCAACGAGAACTATTCCGACATTGGCGAGCAGAGGTCTGGGAGCAGAGGAGGTCGGCATTTCCTTGGTCTTCTGCACCTCGGTGTTCTCGTTTGTCACCCTAACGCCCTTGGCCCCGCCGCCGGCCCTTTTGGCGCTTATCTCTATCCCCCGGCAACTCATCACCGGTAGCTGTCGCTGGTCCGCTGCCTTTTTGCTCAGCAACGTCAACCACGGTAAAATAGACCCGCCGCCGGTTGACATCGACATCACTGACCTGGACCCGGATGAGATTGCCGAGCTGATAGCGTTTGCCGGTCCGCTTGCCCACCAGGGTATGACTTGGTTCATCATGATGGTAGGTGTCATCCTTGAGCGCTGTGATCTCGATCATACCACTCACAAAGGTCTCCAGCAGATCGACAAAGAGCCCGAAGGAGGCAACACCCGCGACAATGCCGTCGTACTCGTTGCCGACCTTGTCAACCATGAAGCGCACCTGCAACCGGTTGATCATCTCGCGGTCAGCGTCGACCGCTGTCCTTTCCCGCTTTGACAGAAAAGGACCGGCCTCGGCTGAATCCCTTAACTCTTTGCCGGCAGGCTGTTTAGGGCCGGGCGGATGGATGATCCGCTCGAGCAGGCGGTGGACCATCAGATCAGGATAGCGGCGGATGGGCGAGGTGAAATGAGTATAGTATTCAGCGGCCAGGCCGAAGTGGCCGACGTTCTCGGCCGAATAACAGGCCTGTTTCATGGTGCGCAGGAGCAGGTTGTTGACGATATACTCTTGCGGAGTGCCGGCTACCAGGGCCAGAACCTTGCCGAACCAGGTGGGTGTGCCGGAGCCGGGGGGCAGATGCAGCCCCAGCGAGCCGGCGAACTCGGCGAATTCCGCGACTTTGAGCGGATCCGGCACCTCGTGGATCCGGTAAATGGCCTGGTGCTGATGGTCGATGTTGACGGCGTTGGATATGGTTTCGGCCACTGCTTCGTTGGCGGCCAGCATGAACTCTTCAATCAGTTTATGGGCCAGATTGCGCTCCGACCGGGTAATGGCCGTAACCTTCCGGCCGTCCGGATCGACCTGGATCTCAGCCTCCGGTAGTTCAAAACCGATGCTGCCGCGCGCCATCCGCCGTTTTTCCATCTGGGCGGCCAGCTCGGCCATGTTCTCTAGCGGCACCAGCATATCCTGATACTGCTGCTGCGCTGCCTGATCGTTATCGACCAGGATCTTACGCACCAGGGTATAGGTAAGGCGATGACGACTCTTGATCAGGCCTTTGGCAAACCGCTTGGCTACCCGCTGGCCGGTGCGGTCA
>MGTA01000103.1:4502-6798 GCA_001799225.1 Deltaproteobacteria bacterium RIFOXYD12_FULL_50_9 | reverse complement strand
CACCAGGCTGCAGAGGTTGTTCGACAAACGTTCGGGCAGCATGGGGATGACCCGGGTCGGGAAATAGACACTGGTGCCGCGCTCGTAAGCCTCAAGGTCCAGGGTGGTGTCGGTCTTGACATAGTGGCTGACATCGGCAATCGAGACATGGAGCCGAAAGCCCTTTTTGGTTTTCTCGACGGCCACGGCGTCGTCAAAGTCGCGGGCGGTCTCGCCGTCGATGGTGACGTACTGGATCTCCCGGAAATCTTCCCGGCCTTTGTCCAGCCGGATCGTGCTATCCAGCTGTTCGGTTTCGGTCAGCGCCTTGTCACTAAAGACGTGGGGCAGGCTGAATTTGCGGATGACCATCTCGGTCTGGACTGCCAGATCATCCGGATCGCCTAAAACCTCAATGATCCGGCCGAGCGGATTGCGTTGTTCGGCCCGGTATTCGATGATCTCGGCCAGCACGGCTTCACCGTTCTTGGCGCCCCGGAAATCTTCGCGGCGAACCACGACCTGAAAGGCGAACCGTTCGTCCTCCGGCGCCACCAGACCGGTGGTCCGGCCGGCCATAAAGATACCGACCAGGCGGGTGGCGGTCCGTTCCAGAACCCGCAGCACCCTGCCCTCCAGCCGATCCTTTTGACGGCCGACAATCGCCAGCAAAACTTTATCGCCGTGGGTTGCCGTCCCCAGCTCCCGACCAGGGATAAAGACATCCCGCCCCCCTACCGCCTTGGGATCGGGACCGGTGATGAAGGCAAAGGCAAAGCCCCGCGGATTGGCGCTGATCACCCCTTCGAGCAGCTCCATGGTAGGCTTGATTGTATAGAGCCCATCCTCTTTATCCAGGTCTAAAATGTTCTGATGACAGAGCGAGGCGAGCAGTGCTTCCATCTCCTTCCGGCGGCCGCGGGCAAGATCGAAAAAAGCCATGATATCTTTAAAAGAGGCCTCGCCATCCCGGCTGTAGATGAAACCGATTATATCGTCAGCCGGGACCGGCAGGCCGCTTCGACCGGCAGCGCCGGGAATAAGCTTCCGGCTGATATTGCCGCGCCGCCGTTGCTCACCGTGCCCACGCCTGGTCCCCTCTTGCCGTTTTCGTTCATGTCTGCGCTGTCTCAAAAAGGCTTCCTCTCAGTTAAGAGTTATAATCGGTCTGTCGGGGCCGCTTGTTTGAACTTCTCAAAGGATTTTAGCATAAGTGCCGGCAACAGACTATTAATTTAACTTATCCCAATTTATGGAAAGTATAGTGGAGGTCTATGAAAAAGCACTAATAAAAATGTAAATCGTATATTCTGATTGCCCTAACGCGACTTGGAGAGGTAATCTAAATAATCTATATCGACAATTTGAACAACCTGAGCAGTTACTAATTTTCAATTTTTTGTGAATATCATAATGAATTTAAAGAAAAAATTCGATATTGCCGAATTCTGTGAACGCATGGAGCAGCACCTCGGCGGTCAAGAGGGCGAGGCGCAGCTCTTTTGGAAGGCCTTGTCCTTTGCCGTCAGCGCCCACCAGGATCAGAAAAGAAAATCAGGTGAAGCGTATGTCAGCCATCCCTGTCAGGTTGCCCAGATTCTGGTCGAAGAGCTGGATGTCAACGACCCGGCAACCCTGGCGGCAGCCGTATTGCACGACACCATGGAAGATGTCCCGGAGGTGACGAATGAGGTAATCGGCGAACTGTTCGGCAAGAACGTCGAGGCCATTGTTGAAGGCTGCACCAAAATCACCGAGTTCGACGGCGACCGCCAGACCTTCTATAAGCTGGTCCATCGCAAGATCTTCTCCGGCGCGGCTGACCGGATCGAAATCATGCTGGTCAAACTCGCCGACCGGCTGCACAACCTGCGCACTTTATACTCGCTGCCCAAGCACAAACGCCAGAAGATTGCCGATGAAACCCTGGACGTCTATGCGCCCATGGCCAAGGTCATGGGCCTTTATCGTTTAAAACGGGAGCTCTACGACCTTGCTTTAACCTACAAATTCCCCCGCCAGAGTCATAAGGTGGAGGTCGGCATCCGGCAGATGGCAGAGGAGGAGGGGGTTCTATCGATCATTAAACGACTTAAGGAGGAGATGGAAAAGGCCTGGGTCACCTGTGAGGTAGAAATCCGCTCCAAAGGTCTCTGGGCTTACTTTGACCCGGTCAAACGGGTGCTGATCAAGGATATTGAGACTCCAATCGAGATCCTCATTGCCACTGATGATGTCCAGACCTGCTACCGGGCCTTGGGCATCCTCAACCAGACCTTCCCGCCCATTCCCAGAACTCTGCGGGATTTTGTCGCCA
>MGTA01000103.1:180-4477 GCA_001799225.1 Deltaproteobacteria bacterium RIFOXYD12_FULL_50_9 | reverse complement strand
TCTGCATACCCGGGCCAATATCAGGGGGCGCAACTATCTTTTTAAAATCCGCACCAAAGAGATGCTCAAATCAGGCCGCTCCGGGATCATCAGGGAGTGGGCTGCCCATCGTAAGGCCCCGAACAGTTTTGAAAAGGATATCAGAGAGATGTTCGATATTCTCGGCACTGACGATGGTCTCTCCTATCGCGACATGATTGCGGCGAGCGGCAAGAACGAGATTTATACCTATACCCCGAAAGGCAAAAAGATCAGTCTGCCCCGGCAAAGTACCGTGCTTGATTTCGCCTTTAAGATCCATACCGAAATCGGCAGTCGCTGCATGCATGCCAGAATTGGCGGCAAAATCGTGCAGCCGGACCATATCGTCCGGGATGGCGATCAGGTCGAAGTTATCTGCCAGGAAGAGCCGGTTTTTTTTGATCCGGGCATCCTGGAACTCTGCCAGACTCCCAGGGCCCGGGCTGAATTGGCCAGGATGTTCAGAATGCGCCGGGAAGATCTCGCTGAAAAAACCGGCGAAGCCCTGATCAAACAGGAGCTGAAATGGTATGCTATCCCCTTTCATATTCTGGAAAAAGATGAGGTTGCCGATCTCCTCGTCTATTTTGATCTCGAGTCCCTGGATGAGCTCTTCCTCCGCCTCGGAGAAGGCACGCTACGGCTCAAAGAGTTGATTTTTGAGATCAGCAACGGCCTCTACGCCAATCAGAAAACGCTTGAGCCCCCAACCGGCGTCTTAAACAGGATCGATCTGGACAGCCTGGATCCGGCCTGCATTAAGCTCTCCCAATGCTGCAACCCGATTCCGACCGAGAAAGGTTTGATAGGTCTGCTGAGTGAACGGGGTCTCTCGGTCCACAAGAACGAATGCACCAAAGTCAGAAGCCTGAAGTTGCAAAGGGAAGACGTGGTGGAGCTGCGCTGGAGGCTCAAGGAGACCACGGTACGGAAGCCCCAGACCCTGCTCTTCCTGAAGGTTGTGCCGCGCAACCGGTTGCTTATGCTGCTGGGCGTGGCCCCTGAGGAGATGAAGATAATTAACATCATCTCACTTTCGAGCAGTCCGGCCAGCAGTTCGCTCTGGGAGATAAATTTTACCGTCGATACCCTTTACGGTCTGCGGAGTATCCTCACCCATTTCAACCGGGCCGGCATCGAGTTTGATTTTGAGCTGGTCCTCTAGCCCCCGCATCAGACGCACAACAGAGCAAACTTACAGATGGCCCAACCAAGAAAGACGCAGACGGGCAGCGTAACGACCCAGGTAATGGCGATGTTCGCCCCGACGCCCCAGCGTACAGCCGAGAGACGCTTGGAAGCACCAACGCCCATGATGGTGGTTGAAATAACATGGGTGGTCGAGAGGGGCAAGCCAATGCGGGAGGCCAACTCAATGATGGTGGCGGCGGCGGTTTCTGCCGCAAAGCCGTGAATCGGCCGGAGGTTGACAAGCCGGACCCCCAGGGTCTTGATAATCCGCCAGCCACCTATTGCCGTGCCGAGTGCCATGGCGGACGCACAGAGTATCATTACCCAATAGGGCACATGAAAATCCGGCAGATGGTAGTAGCTGACCAGCGCCATGGTAATGATCCCCATGGTCTTCTGGGCATCATTACTGCCGTGGCTGAAGGCCATGTATGCCGCCGAAACAATCTGCGAGCGGTTAAAAACCTTCGAAACAAAATGCGGCGAGAATCTCCCAAAAATCTTCATCAGGAGAAGCATGAGCAGATATCCGAACAGCAGGCCGGCCAAGGGAGAAAGGAAGAGGCCGAGAAAAATCTTGATCACCCCGGTGTGGATGATGACGTTGGTCCCGGCAGTAGCAATGGCAGCGCCCACCAAGCTTGAGAGGATGGCGTGGCTTGATGAGGTAGGGATACCGATATACCAGGTCAAAAGATCCCAGATTATTGCAGCGAGCAGCGCGGAGCCAATGGTTACCTGATTTATGCAGTCGGCGCTCACCAGGCCGGAACCCACTGCTTTAGCTACGGCAGTGCCGGACAGGGCGCCGGCAAAATTGAGAATTGCCGCCATGACCACCGCTGCCCGGGGCGACAGCACCCGGGTTGACACCGAGGTGGCAATGGCGTTGGCAGTATCGTGAAAGCCGTTGATAAAGTCAAAAATCGTAGCCAGGGCCACGACGCAGACGAGGAGAAAAAAACTGTCATGCATACTTGAGGATTATCGACTCCAGGATGTTGGCAACATCCTCGCATTTATCTGAGGCGTCTTCCATGTGTTCATAGATCTCCTTCCATTTAATGAGCAGGATAGGATCTTTAACTTCGTCGAAAAGCGTGGCCAGCGCCCCCTTGAAAGATCGGTCGATGCGGTTTTCCAGACGGTTGATCTCGATGCAGTATTCCTGAACGTAGGTATAGTTTTTTTCCTTGAGTTTGTGAATGGCCTTATGCATGACCTCGGTGATCATGAGAAGGTCCTTGGCAATGGTTATCGCCTCAGGTGTAATTTTTGTTATCTTGAAGAGCATTATCCGATCAGCGGCGCCCCAGATGAGATCCAGCACATCATCCAGACGCGAGGCCAGAGCGTAAAGATCTTCACGGTCAATTGGGGTGATAAAGGTCTGATTGAGTTGGCGGATGATCTCATGGGTCAGGATGTCACCTTCCTTCTCTGCCTCGTGGATCTCCTTGGTCCGTATTTCGATATTGTCGAATTTTTCGACAAAATCGACAAACAGATCGGCAGCTATAGTGATATTCTGAGATATCCTGTCAAAATACTCAAAAAAATCTATTTGCTTGGGAAAAAGTTTCATATAGGGTTCTCCTGTGCCCGCTGATATACTCAATCCCGAAAAATAAGTCAAATCAGTATTTTTTTACCGACCGGCTAAAAACTCTCGAACGTCCCTTTATCTTTGTCATCTTGAATAGTTATGCGGCTATGGCTGCCTGCTTTTTTATGAATCGGCCGGATTGGGGACAATTGTTTGCGTACTGGCAGAGTTGCAGCCCCGGCCTTTACCTTACGTGGCGTTGTCTGGTTGGCAATTTCATAAACGTTGCATTTCCGGCAGTTTTCCATTTTATCCCTGTAAGAGCCCTGTTCCTTGCCACCGCAGAGCGTGGCGGTAACCATCCAGCAGCTACCGCCATCATTTGGATAGGCCGGACATTTGCTGTAGCGTTCCGGCGGGCAGTTTTTAATCTCCCAACAATGGACCTTCGACTCCTGGCGTGTTTTAGATGCGTCATCTATCGCGGCAGAGACACCAAAGACCATCTGGCTCAGATCATGGACAATAAGTTTCATCTCTTCGGCCTGGGCCGTAAGCTCCTGAGAAGCGGCGGCCGTCTCTTCGGAGATGGCCGCTACCTGCTGAGCAGATTTGTCATTTTCAAGATTGACTGTCGTAACCTGTTCGATACCCTTGGCGAGTTCAGTGGTGGCAGAGTTGATTGAGGCGATCTTCTCCCCCATATCGGTTGCCGACTCAACAATCCCATCAAAGTCATTATTGATATTCTTAAGGGCGGCAGAGCTCTGGACAACACGTCTGACGGTATTATCGAGCAGTTCCTGGGTATTGTGAGCCGCTTCCGTGGTCCGCATGGCCAAATTCTTCACTTCATCGGCGACCACGGCAAAACCGGCACCGGCTTCACCGGCACGGGCGGCCTCAACCGCTGCGTTCAAGGCCAGCAGATTGGTTTGAAAGGCGATTGCATCAATAGTTTTGATTATCTGACTGATCTGATCGCTGTCCTTTTCAATCTGACTCATGTTGCGGGTAAGTTCAAGAAGAGCCTGCAGCGATTTACCGGTTTTTTCAATATTTTCGTTCATGAGGAGCTCAGAACCACGGGTCAGATCCGAGGTTTTCCGACTCATGGCGCTCATCTCTTCGAGGGCGGCGGATGTCTCTTCGGTGCTTGCCGCCTGTTGCGAGGCGCTGGCCGACAGGGTCTGACTGGATGAGGCGATTTCAGCCGAAGCGCCGGCCACCTGATTGGCGCTGTCCTGAATGCCCTGAGTAAGCTTGATAAGCGAGGAAGAGATCCCTTTGCTGATAAAAAAGGCAAGGGCCAGGCCAAGAGCGATAGCAATGAGGCTGATGACTGAGACCGTAATCTGTAATCCCATCGCGGCGCGCAGCAGACCTTCATCGGTCAGGATGGTTTTTTTGGCCTCGGAGCGCAAGTCGCGGAGCTTGGCCTGCACTTCATGCAGGGCCGAGATGGTCTCCAAGGTGTAAACCCCCATGGCTCCCACTCTTTCTATCGCGTCTCCTGATTTGAGAAGACCGCCGATCTTG
>MGTA01000103.1:0-174 GCA_001799225.1 Deltaproteobacteria bacterium RIFOXYD12_FULL_50_9 | reverse complement strand
GACTGGTGCAGTCTGGCATGGGGAGACTCTATCTGCTTGAGTAACGGAGCAATGCTCGGCACCAGAATTTCAGCCTTTTTGCGCTCGTCGCCATACAGCCATTTGCCGAACCCGCATTTATGGTCATCGACTTCGACGTTAAGAGTGTTGACTTTATCATTAGCCAGACTGGTG
>MGTA01000102.1 GCA_001799225.1 Deltaproteobacteria bacterium RIFOXYD12_FULL_50_9 | reverse complement strand
CCGATGTGGCACTCTTTGATAGCAAGTATTTTTAAAATGACCTTGGCGCCTTCGACGATCTCTTGACTGTTTTCGAGCATCTGTCGATGGTCGGCGGTTATATAGGGCTCGCACTCTGCGCCGTTTAAGATCAGGGTGTCGACCGGATTGTCCGGTGGAGGCTTGAGCTTGACATGGGAGGGGAAGCCGGCGCCGCCGATGCCGATAATCCCGGCGCCATGCACTTTTTTCAGCAGCTCTTCCTGGCTGAATTTTTCCCAGTCACATGGAGAATACTTGGCGGACGGGATATCCCGGTTTGTCTTTAGGAGAAGGGATGGGGCAGTGACCCGCATGGGATGGGCTGACTGGCCAATCCCTTTCACGGTTGCGGCAACCGGGGCATGCAGAGGCACACCAAGGCCTTTGGTGACCTCGCCGATCATGTCACCTTCTTTAACTTCATCCTTGGCCGCGACCGTTGGGGTACAGGGTGCGCCGATATGCTGGCCCAGGATAATTTCAAGCTCGTCCGGAACCGGCATGACCTCAATGGCAAGGTGGGCGGTCAGTTCCTTTGCGGCTGGTGGATGCACACCACCTTTGGGGAAGGTCAGTAAGGATGTCATGGCAGACAGCTGTTCCCTTGGCTGATAGAAATTAAGTTACTCAAGCGATATTACATTCCAGCAGCGCAATAAAAAATCTTATAGCTTGTTTGAAAAACGGCAAGCTCGTATAGTTGTAGCCCATTTATTTAAAATGGTGGTTAGTGGATTTTTTGAATCCATTTAATTTTAAAGTCGGATATATAATTCGATTTGTTTTATTTTGTAAAGGGGAAATGGGCTATTATTTTAGTTCTAACTTTTGTGGTATCCATTGAGGAGCTATAAACGAATATTTCACTTTATAATTATGTCTAATTAGGATAAATTATTATGTTGAATTTTTCCTATATATTAACTTGATGACTTATCCGGATTTTCAATAAGGAGTGGGCAGGCATATGAAAGGAATTATCTTGGCCGGCGGGACTGGAACCCGACTTTATCCATTGACCAGATCGGTCAGCAAGCAGTTGATGCCGGTTTACGATAAACCGATGGTCTATTATCCGCTCTCTATTTTGATGTTTGCCGGTATCCGTGAGATCCTGATAATAACCACTCCTGAAGATCAGAGTCAGTTTCAGCGGCTATTAGGCGATGGAAGTCAGTTAGGTATTTCGCTTAAATATGTTGTGCAGCATAAACCTGAGGGGATTGCCCATGCATTTTGGGTCGGCTCCGACTTTATTGGTTCACATCCGGTTTGTCTTGTTCTGGGGGACAATATATTTTATGGCCACGGCCTGAGTAAAACCGTGCTTGAGGTAGCTAAAAGAGAGAAAGGGGCAACAGTATTCGGTTATTATGTCCGTGATCCTAGTCGATACGGGGTTATTTCCTTTGATGACAAAGGCAAGGCGGTTGATATCGAGGAGAAGCCGATAAATCCTAAATCCAATTATGCGGTGACCGGACTTTATTTTTATGATAATGATGTCGTTGGGATCGCCAAGGGCTTGAAAGCATCGGCCCGCGGTGAGTTGGAAATAACAGATGTAAATAAATACTATCTCAGGCAGGGTGGTTTGAGCGTCGAGTTGCTTGGCCGTGGTACTGCCTGGCTGGATACCGGGACGCACGCCTCGTTACTTGATGCGGCCAATTACATTAAAGTTATGGAAGACCGGCAGGGTTTAAAAATTGCCTGTATCGAAGAGATAGCTTACAGAATGCGGTTTATTGATGCCGCGCAACTGGAACGTCTGGCAGAACCAATGAAAAAAAATGGTTACGGACAATATCTCCTGCAGATTTTACGCGACGGTACTTGGGCATGAATTTTATCCCCGCCCGAATTTTGTTTTTTTCACAATCATGCCGGGTTGGAAGATAGCGGAGAATTAGATGAGAGTCCTTCTTGCAGGAGCGACCGGCCAACTGGGCTGGGAGTTGCTTCGCATTATCCCTGAAGAGATGCAGGTTACAGCCTGTGGAAGAGCCGAACTGGATATCCAGGACGCTACTCAGGTTGAGACGGTTGTCACAGATGTTCGGCCGGATATCATTATTAATGCGGCTGCCTATACCGCTGTTGATCGTAGTGAGGATGAAAGGGAGCAGGCCTATGCAGTTAATGCCCGGGGTGCTGAAAATCTTGCCATAGCTGCCCGTTCGGTTGGCAGCCGCCTCGTTCACATCTCGACCGATTTTATTTTTGACGGCAGAAAATCTGAACCTTATCTGGAAAATGATCGTCCCAACCCTTTAGGGGAGTATGGGGCAAGCAAACTGCTTGGTGAACAACGGGTGCTTGCCATTCTGGCCGACAAGACCGCTGTCATCCGGACGGCGTGGGTGTATTCGGCGCATGGCAGGAACTTTGTAAAAACCATGCTGGGCCTGATGGCAGAACGCGATTCTGTTCGGGTGGTGGCTGATCAGGTTGGTACTCCAACATGGGCAGGCAGTCTGGCGCAGGCGGTCTGGCGTATTGCCGGCCTTGATCTTGTCGGTATTTTTCACTGGACCGATGCCGGAGTGGCCTCCTGGTATGATCTGGCTGTAGCAGTACAGGAAGAGGCGCTACGATTAGGTCTGTTAGTCAGGGCTGTCCCGATTATACCAATTCGGACCGACAGCTATCCTACCAAAGCGCGGCGACCGCCATACAGCGTTCTTGATAAGACCTCAACCTGTACAGCCATGCAGCTTTGCCCACTGCACTGGCGGGTTAATCTCCGCAAGATGTTGCAGGATGTCAAGGATCAGAGGGGCGGTTGAGATGTTTATCAATCCCGTTATTACACCAGATCAGCTTTTGGCTTAGCGTATTTTTTAGTAACAGATCGTTACTCTCAAGACTTTTCCGCGAACATATCTCATGATAAAGATGCATTGCCTTTGCCTGGAATCGCACTGTTTTACGAACTAATCCTTTGTTCAACAAACGGGCGGCAAATTCGCTGTCCTCTCTTCCCCAGCCTATAAAATCTTCGTTGAAGCCATTCACCTGAATTGCATCCTGCCGCCAGAAGGCAAAGTTGCAGGTTTTTATACCGTTCATGGAATTACTCTGTTTTGAAAAAAGAACGGATAACGGCTGCCAACGAATCATGTTCTGGCGATTAGAAAGCCCGGGCTGAAAAAAAGAGAGTTGGCTGCTTTGTCCTTTAAGAATTTGATTAGTCAGCTCTTTACCTAATATGACCCGAGATCCTTGGACAAAAAAACCAGGCCGGGCGATCTGCATGTGATCTTCAATAAAATGCGGGCTGATGAGGATATCGCCGTCAATCAAGACGATATAATCGCCTGCAGCCTTTGCAATAGCCCGGTTTCGGGAAAGGGCGGCTCGGAACCCCAGGTCTTCCTGCCATAAGTAAATTATGGGAACGGGGGATTCCCGGGCGATTTTGTTGACCGTTTCCGCAGTGCCATCGCTTGAACCATCATCAGCAATAATGATTTGGTCCGGCCGCCTGGATTGAGCAAAAGCGTGCAGTATTGCCAGGCGTAAGGCTTCTTTCCAATTAAATGTCGTGATTATCAGGGAGATCTTCATGCTGTCTGCAACATAAGCTGATGTGTTAGCCGAAAGCAAGGGAGATATGGTTTTATTTTGCCGAATTTTTTGGGGGTAATATTTACTATTGAACTACATGATGATATAATATTTTAATTTGCTAATATAACCTGTTATGTTGTCTGGCAAGGGTTTTCAGGCTGTACCTGTTTTTTGGGGCCAGTATTTTTTGGGGTGGATTTTAATACTGCTCAGCTAATTGGGCTGTATAACTGAAGGTGGATGTAATTGATTAGAGGTGACATGGATATCGCCAGCGAAGGCAAAACAGGCGTTCGGCACAACATCAAGGTATTGCGGTTGGTTTTTGTCGGTTTTGGTTTGTCCGGCGCTGCCGCTCTTATTTATGAAGTGGTCTGGACCCGTTGTCTCTCAACCATCATGGGGTCTTCCACCTATGCCGTTTCCACTATGCTTGCCGCGTTTATGACCGGGCTCTCTATCGGTGGCTGGCTGGGAGCGGTTTTAGCTCCTCGTTTAAAACGGCTTGGCCTGGCTTTTGCTCTTTGCGAAATGGGAATTGGCGTTGCGGGTCTGGTTACCATTCCGGTGATTATGGCCCTGACCCCGCTCTACATGAAGACTTTTTACTCTTTTCATCTCTCCTTCAGCTCTTTTTCAGTTGTTCAGTTTGTCATCATTTTTCTGATCATGGGCGTACCGACCACCCTGATGGGCATGACTTTTCCCTTTGTGGTTAAACTGTTTTCCGCCGAAGGCCAGGATGTCGGTCGGCAGGCCGGGTTGCTTTACGGTATAAACACCTTTGGTGCGATTATCGGTTCAACCGTTGCCGGTTTTTTGCTCATTCCGCGAATCGGGGTTAACGGAACAGCTGTTGTAGCTGCCTCACTCAATATATTTACAGCCCTGGTTATTTTGATTCTTTCCAGGGATGTCAAGAAGATAATAGCTGTGGTTACAGTACTGCTGGTACTGGTCCCTTTTTCTTCCTTGACAGCCACTCCGTTTTTCCCATTTTTCAGTTATTACAATGCCTGTCTGTTCGGCGACTATGAAATGGCTTATGATGTCTATAAGCGGATTAGTGATCAGGCAAACAGCAAGGTCATCTATCATAATGAGGGCGTCGATGGTGATGTGGCTTTGATCGAATATTCGTTGCATCAGCCCGATACGATGTTGGCCTTGACCAATAACGGCAAACGGGAGTTTGGTGATGACAAAGGCTTTGCCCTGTTAGCATATCTGCCTTTTTTCAGCCATGGTGGGGGTGGGGCTGAGAAGGTCTTGAATATCGGGCTCGGTTCCGGTAATACCCTGGCCCATCTCTCCAGGTTTCCGGTGCAACATATCGATTCTGTTGAGTTGAGCGAAGGGATTCTTGATGTTAATCGTCGTTTTTTAAAACCTGATCTATTTGATGACCCACGGATCAATCATGTCCGGGCAGATGGACGTAACTACCTGCTGATGAGTCCGGGGAAATATGATTTGATCGTCGCCAGTCCTTCCTGGGCCGTGGAGAGCGCTTCAGCCGGTCTTTTGACTGATGAGTTCTTTTCCCTTGCCAGCCAGAGATTGGCGGATGATGGTGTTATGGCTGTCTGGGTGGATTTCTTTCTGATGACCCATGATGATCTCGAAATCGTCGCCCGGACTTTTTCGAGGAATTTCAAGCATGCGGTTGCCTGGTACGTGGAAGGAGATTTTATAATCCTGGTTGGATCGCCGACTCCGTTTAAGCTGGCACCCCAGGCATTGGTTCAGAATATCGGAACTTCCTTCCCATACCTGCAAGATAAATTCAGCGTGGCCATGGCAGAGGAGCAGATTAATGCCTTGCTCCCTGGTGAAATCAATACGGATGACCGGCCGATTATCGAATTCAGAAACGCCCAACATATCATCAACTGGCGGAGTGAGGACGAAGAGAAGATGTGAGCAGTTACAATCCAACCTCGATAACTATCACTTTATCCGCCAGAAAGGTTCTTGGCCGTTTGATCCGAACGTTAACCTTCTCCCCGATTTTCTTGTAAAGCAGCAATAGTTTAAGGTCGGCGATAACTTTAATCTCATGGTCGTCCAGAGCCACAATCATGTCTTTTTCTTTTATGCCTGCCAGATTTGCTCCACCGTGCGGTGAGAGCTTTTCGACAATTACGTTGCCATTATCTTCTTTGAGAATAACACCTAGCAGAGCAGGGGGCGGCAACTCAGCCGGGGTGAGGAATACCAGAAAGTCGGCCAGGGCAGCATCGATCTCCTTGTCAGCAGCATTGACGATAATGGCCTGATCAACAGCGAGACGGCGGGCGACCCGGGGCGGAATGGCATCATTCTTGACAACATGGCCCTGGCCCGCAATTACAACCATTCGTTCTTCCGGGTGGGCGGTCAGATAGGTGGCTATGGTTTCGGCCATGGTTTCGTCCCACAGGGCTTGTGACTGCAGGAAGGCCTTGAAGCGGTCCGGTTCCTGCGGATCCTGCCGGTGGTTTTTGTAGACCCCGGCAATTCGGTTCTGATAGCCGGGCACATCCAGATCGCGATTTTCCGGGATGGCCTCTTTTTCCTGGGCTGTTAAGGCCGAGACTCCATTCTCTTTATAAACCTTGCTGACGATCTGTTTATCAAGGTTGAGGGCGATGACCGGGAGTCGGTTGATGCGGGCAAAGTTGATGATGTCCCGATAGTAGCGATAATCAAACCCCCATTTCTCAAAGTATTTGCTCTGTCGGAGAAAGGTGGTTTCGTCGATTTTGGCGGCGATATAGTCGTCAATAGTCTGCTGGTCTGCCTTGTGAAACATCTCCATACCGATGCTGAGCTTCGGATTTTGGGCATAAAGTCCGCGGATAACCTGAAGTTGGAGCTGGTGATCCTCGTATCTGGTATGTTCTTCGCCGACATAGACAACCTTCTTGTCCGCCAGTTTTTTCAAAATATCGCTATAGGTAATGCTCTGTCTGGTTTCAATGCCGACCGGCGGTAGATTTAAAGCATACCTTGCGCCATCCTTGGCTTCGCCAGGTCGTTTTTCGAGGAGTTTTCCGGCTTCGAAGTGTAAAAAACTGTATTTGCCATAGTGAACAAGCTTTCCGATTGTCGCCCCAACCTCTTCTCTGCTGTTAGCCGAGACAAGGATTGCCAAATGATCCGGGTTTAAGGGGTTGCGGCGGAGATCAAGGGTGAGGCCGGTGGACGGGTGTCTGGGCTCGGCAAACAAGGCCCGTGCTGTCGGTATAGCGGCATCGATAAATATTGTTGAATTCTGGGCTATTTCGGTATCGGTAATCTCGTCAGGTCCGGCAATGATCGTCCCCATGT
>MGTA01000101.1:6078-6808 GCA_001799225.1 Deltaproteobacteria bacterium RIFOXYD12_FULL_50_9 | reverse complement strand
TACCGGGCGAACGCACCTCCATCATGCTGACCTCCTTCCCGGCCCGTAACCTGACGTGGGAGAGCTTGGAAACTGAAGATAACGCCAACCTGGTCATGGGGATTATCGGCGCCATCCGTAACATCCGCAGCGAAATGATGATCCACCCGGCTGCCGAAATCGAAGCCCATGTGATCTGCGCCGATGCCGGCAAAGGCGCGCTGATCTCATCCTTGAGCAGGACCATTCTGGCAATGACCCGCAGCAAAACGCTGATTGTGGAGAGAGAGGGCATCAGACCTAAAGGCACCGCATCCCATATTTATCAAGAGATCGAAATCTTTGTGCCTCTGGCAGGTCTGGTGGATTTTGCCGGCGAGATAGCCAAGCTGACTAAAGAACAGGGCAAGGTTGAGGAACAACGAAACAAGACGAACGCAAAGCTCCACAACGAAAACTTCCTGGCCAATGCCCCGGCGGATGTAATCGCCAAAGAACAGGAGAAAGACCGGATGCTGACAGCTAAGCTCGACAAACTGGCGGAAGGGATCAGACGCCTGCAGGAACTTGCTGAAGCCGGCTAGAAATCAAATGGGGTCGGACCACGCCAAATGTTTGATTTTACGTGTTAATGATTGAAAATTGGTGCCAAAAGCGGCCTTCTAGACGACTTTTTGAGGTCAAAAAGGGACTTTTAAGGAGTATTGAAAAAAAATGGCACGTACGAATAGACATTATCTGCCCGGAACAA
>MGTA01000101.1:0-6070 GCA_001799225.1 Deltaproteobacteria bacterium RIFOXYD12_FULL_50_9 | reverse complement strand
GGGCGTGCGGCTAAAACATGCTGGCGACATCCCGATAGCCGCTTAGGACTCGGACAATTTCCAGCGTAGCAGGGTTGATCCGGTAAAAAATCGTATATCTTTTTACAGGTAGGCAGCGAAGCCCGGGAAGCAATTCGTCCCTGGCTCTTCCAAGCTCGGGCGAGGAGCGAAGGATTACACATTTTTCATGGAGAAGGTCAAGAAAATTGTCCGCTGCCAATGGGGAGTCAGTGGCAATATAAAGCCAGATATCCAGCAGATCTTCCTGCGCCTGATCGGCAATGACGATTTTAAGTTTATTCATGCGCCGAGTTTGCCGCGACCTCTTTTTTTGAGATCTTGTACCATGTTTGCGTCAAAAGGCGCTGATTTCCCCGCATCCAGTTGTTTAATACCGACCAGTAGTTCGTGCCGCAAATCTCCCAGCATGGCAAGGCGTTGCTCTTCCATGCGTTGCAAGGCCCGGAGGCCATCGCGGATTACCTCGCTTGAGGATTTATAGGCGCCGGATTTTACTTGATCCGTCACCCAGCAGTCCATCTCCGGTGTGAGTAAAATGTTCATGACAAGCTCCTTTTGAAATTATGAGTACTATAGCCCCCGATCGCAAAAAATGTCAACGCTGATGAAACCGCAAAAAAAGGGCTGTTACGGAGTATCTCAGTGGAGATGAGAGCGGCAGAGGTCTCAAGCAAAGTGATAATCAAATTCAAATACAAATGGGGTCGGACCACGCCTAACCACGCCGCATTTTAGCTATATGATTAAGCCCCATGCCGGCCTGCTGCGCGAAAAAATTAAAATTATCAAAGCTTGGCTGATCAAGATCCCGGCCGCTCGGCAGTCGATCGGCGTAGATAATGCCGATCCCTTTGCCATCCACAACTATGGGGGCGGCGAAGAAAGATGCCCCCCCCAGGATGTCAATAATCCCATCGCTGATAAACTCATTGAGCGGCGACTGCGGGTGCCCCACCCAGGCCGGCTGATGGGAATCAAGAATCATCTTGAATGGCGATGGTCGACCAGGTGCCATGGAAAAGCGAAAGCGATTGCGCAGGATCTCCCGCTCAAGGCCCAAGGCAAAACGCGCTTTGATGTGTTGCCGGTCAACAGTAATCAGGGCAAACAAGGCTCTATCCATTCCGACACCCCGGTAGATACCCTCGAGAGCCATCTCGAGCAGCAGATTAAAATCAGGCTTCTCCATCAGGAGAGTTGTCATGTCCCGCAATATGCTGAGCTGCAGGCTGGGGTTATAACTGGTCAGCTCATCGTTCTGGCCATCCCAATGCTCTCCCATATCCCAGACATCCTCAGTGGAGGCGGCACTCTTGCCCTTTCCCGTATGGGGGGTTGGGATAATTGAGGCAACCTTGCCAATCCCGTAGCTGCGGCTGACGCTGGCAGCCTCCCGGGCATTCCTGTGCAAAGAGGCGGCAATTTCATCCTCAGGCAGCTTGGCTAATTTGGCTATCTTGTGCGTTACGTCATGAACCTGCTTACTCTCCCAACCCTTTTCTGCGGCTGCCGACAGCTCGTGACTAATCGAGATAATCTGAGTGTGGATATCATTTTTCTTAGATGGATCCAAGGCATCCGCCAGCAGGGGAACCAGCTGCCAATCCTTGACCAATTGCCGGGTCAAACGCGAGAATGAGAACCCGAGCACTGCCTGCTCCGCCTCTTCTTTGCTCAGACCCCGAGCCCGGGCACTGATCAGGGCCTCTCCCTCTTCCTTGGCAAAACACCAGAAGGCCAGTTCCCCGACATTATAAAGCAGGGTAGCCACAAAGATCTCTTCTGCCGCGCTGTCCCCCATTGTCCGTGCCAGACTCCTGGCCTGGGTTGCCGCATGCAGCGAACGGGCCAGTTCTGCCATGAGATGATCCCGGTTGCCGGATCTGACAATCGATTCAACCAAAGCCAAGGTCAGGCTGATTGCCCGAATCGTATCAAAGCCGACCAGCATCACCGCCCGGCTGACCGTACTGACGCTTCGATTTGAAGGGTTATAGAACGCCGTATTGGCGAGTCGGAGCACCTTCGACGTCATCGAAGAGTCCTGAAGAATGACATTGGCCAGTTCAGAAATGGAGCTTTCACTATCCTCAGCAATACTTACGATGGCCTGCACAGTCCGACCGAAGATAGGCATATCCTCCTGGTTCAGACGGGCAATCCACCCCTTAAAACTGTTGTTAACTTGATCCATCAATTTATATCTCCGACGGCAGTATTAAATACGAAACAGTATAGGATACGATAGAGTATAGCAGGCGGCCTCGTCAACCTGGAGTTGCTTATCGCACGATTTCAAATGCAAAACCCAGAATTATCTATTCAACATATCAATTCTAATGGACAAAACATTCCAGTTCAAGTTACTTAAGCAACTATACACTTCTTATCTTGAACCGATAAGAGTAATATTCTACTCTAAAGATGGAATAGCTGTGCCCCTGCTTGGAATTTCGCCGGCAAGCTAGAGGCTCACCCGGTCCAAATCATGATCTGAGAGTGCAGAATGGCTGAAAAACGCAGGCAAAAAAGAGTCTCTCCTCAAGAGCTTGAAACGATTGAAGTCCAGATTATGGGACAAGGATTTATGGATATTCTCCATGCAAAGGATATAAGTCAGAACGGGATCGGCATTTATGTTCCACCGCACTACTCCAGTGCTCAGGCTAAAAACAAAGTAACGCTGATAATTACAGTACCGGGATTCAAGAGTTTTGAGGCAGGCGGCATAATCAGCCATACCGGCATGAGAGTTCATGATCGTAACCGCAAATGCTTCGGCATCCAATTCACCGACCTTAGCGATCATCACAAAAAAATCCTGGCCAGTTATGTCACCCAGCGCCTTGCCGATAATCGAAAACACATAAGAGTCGAACCGACTTTTCTTGAACCCCTCAGCGCCGAGGCAATGACATCGAAATATCATGAAAAATTGGCAATCAAGGATATCAGCCTGGGTGGAGCCTTGGCCATAAATCCGCTCATTGTGAAGATGTGCAGTCCGGAAGAAGATATAGAATTGCTGATTGCCACGCCTGAGGGTGAAAAAATCCGGGTAAAGGCGGCTATCCGCCACTCCGACCAATCTTCCGGTTCTTTTGGCCTCTGTTTCAAAGACCTGTCTGATGAACAGATTTCAATTCTCAAGAGATACATCATGCACCGAGTCGTGCAAAAACAGATGGGAATGGACACGTTGCGTTGACTACTGATAACTTTACCGGCTGTTTCATGACCATCACTCCTTAAGTGCGTTTTCACCGAGGGCATCCATGTACCGCACGAAAAATCTTATCCTGGTCGCACTCCTGATGATAATAGCGGCCGGCACAATCAGTTCCGGTTGCAGTCGGTCAAAACCACCAATATTAATCGGACTGGCGGTCAATCTAATTGGCCTTGGCGGCGCGGAAGGGGCTAATGTCCGTGACGCCGCTCAACTGGCGGTGGATGAGATCAACATCCTGGGCGGCAGCGCCGGTCGCCCCCTGCAGTTATTAGTCAAAGACGATGGTGTTTCTGAACAGAACGCCCTCAAGGCCGACAAGGAACTCATTGATGAGGGCGTTCTGGCCATCATCGGCCACTCCACATCGCAGATCAGTATAATTGCCGAACCCTATGTCACCTCCCAAAAGGCCCTGCTCATCTCACCCTACACCGGAACCACTAAACTCTCGGGCAAAGACGACCTTTTCTTTAGAACCTCGGTTGATAACGCCGTCTATGGTAAGGCCCTGACAGCTCTGCTCAATCGTTGGCAGATGAACAACGTTACCCTAATTCTCGACCGGGCCAACAAAAAGATTTCCGAGGATTATCTGGATTTGGCCCTCACCAACTTCAACGGCACCATTCAGGACATACAGGTCAACTCATCAACAGCTGTAGACTGGCAGAAGATCGTCGATAACATTCTCAAACAACATCCCCAGGCAGTAGTAATGCTGACCGGAACCGAGATGACCGGACTTGCCTGCCAAAAGCTCAGAGCAGCAAACTACAATGGTGAAATAATTACCACGGTTTGGTCGCAGACACCTGATCTGCTGGAATACGGGCTTGATGCGGTGGACGGCATAACTATCCTGACCTTTGTCAATCCGGACGACAAACGCCCGGCCTTCCGACAGTTTGCCAACGCCCTGCGCCAACGTTATAATACATTTCCACGCGCCAAATCGGTGCGGGCCTATGAAGCCGTATATATCATCGCCGAGGCCCTGAAACGCTGCTCAGCCAATCCGACATCCACAGATCTCAAAAATGCCCTGCTGGCCGCACCGTTCGAGACACTGCTTGGCCCCCTGCGCTTCGACATGTACGGCGATGTGATCCGCCCGATGTACATCGTCCGGATCAACAACGGCCGCTTTCACAATGCCGGTGAGATCGTCCTGAATTGATCCGAAGGAACTATTATATAAATTTCCAAGGAGCGCACCAATGGAACCGAAAAAAACGAGTGCAGACAATAAGAAGGCCCAACATGGGTTAGAGATCAGCAATATCTTTGACGATCTCTTCCCCAACGACCTGCTCGATGCCTCCGAGATTGACAATGTCTATGATGAGCTGCTGAAGAGCCCGTCCGAACGGCAAGGATTTGCAGCCGTCCTTGAATTTCTCAATAAAGATCTTACAGATGATGTCTCAGGAGCACTGCTTTTCCACCCCACAAAAAACGATATCACCTTTAAGCCGGCTGGAGAATCAACGGAACGAACGCTGCCATTGCCTGATTTCAGATGCATCAGAACTGTGGGGATGCCCTCGGAATTTCCCGAACTTGATGCAAACTGCCGGATCGAGGCTGTCGAAACCGTTGATGGTAAAAGCTATCAGGTCTATTTGCCGGCGCTACAAACTCAGGAGAATGGCCTTTTTGCACTCGACACCCAGGAATATGCAAAACACAGATACTATTTTTTCCCTGCCGGCAGCATAAAAACCCATTATCAGAAACGTTATATCGGTGAAATTCTTATCGAAAAAGGGGTGATTAGCGAGGTGGTTCTTCATCGTGCCCTCGAGGACCATCAACAGCTCAAACAAAAAAAACTGGGAAGAATCCTGTCGGAACAGACCCAGGTAAAATATATCCTGCTGGAAAATGAGATTCAAAAAATCTACGAGGAGAGTATTAAAGCCCTGAAGGTTGGTGAGATCCTGGTGGAGTCAGGCCTGGTCAATGCTGAACAGGTAAACAGGGCGTTGGCGACCCAGAGTCAGAATAAAAAAAAAAGAATCGGCCAGTATCTCGTTGAAAAAGGCCTCCTCAAGGAAGAGGATGTCTTTAAAGCCCTGGCCGAGAAATTCAGGTTGACCTATGTTGATCTGCAACAAGCTCCTATCTCCAAAAAGGCTATTGAACTTCTGCCCATGGAGATAATCCTGAAACTGCAGGTTTTGCCGATCTCGTTAAAGCACGACACCTTGGTCGTTGCAACCATGGTGCCGGACGTTCCGGCTATCAAGGAGATTATCTTAAAATATACGAAACAACAAAATATCCAACTTGTTCTAGCTCGCCCCAGCCAGCTTCGGATAGCGATCAAGCAACTTTTCCCGCAGACGGCAGCCGGACAATAGCAGTTTCAGATATTTTTCACGCTTTGCACTCTTCTTGCCAGTTCCTGCCACTTTTCTTCCAGACGCTTGGCCGAAACCGGAAAGGCTGTCTTGATCTCCTGGGCAAACAGCGACAATTTATACTCTTCGATCATATGCCGGTATTCAAACCATAACCGTCGACTCTCATATGCACCGTGCCCGGATTGTCTGTTCCCCTCCCCTCGGCAATCTGCCAGGCGTTGCTCATGAATAGCGACAAGAGCGGCTTTGCCGGCATCCTTGAGCGGCGCACTGTGGGCTCGTTCCACCCGGATGCGGAGACCGCGGAGATAACGCACGCTGCTGGACAGGGTGTAGAATTCCATCTCCTGCAAAAACGCCGGGGGCACGATCGCCTGTACCTGATCCCGAAAATTCGTGAAGAGATCAGGGGATAAGGTCTTATTTGGCATCACCTCGTATCTGGCGATCA
>MGTA01000100.1:8468-11214 GCA_001799225.1 Deltaproteobacteria bacterium RIFOXYD12_FULL_50_9 | reverse complement strand
TGTTCCCACTGCAGAGCCCCCCACTGGCCGGCAAAAAAAGCCAGAGCGACGCAGACCAGGAGGCCAAGCGGCTTGATAAATCGCAGCACTTCGCGGCGAGGCAACATGACACTCCCTACGGCGATAAATGTTCCGGCATTAGGAAATATTGCTCTATTTGCATAGAACAAATTAATCTGCGCAAAGCCGAAAAGCAGCGCCGCGAAAAACAAACCCGCCCCGATTTTGGCATACAGCGTCGTTGTAAACACCGCAGGGAAACCGGTCTCGACGTAATAGAGCCAGTCCAGATAAAAATTGATCAGGAAGGACAGGAGGGAAAAAACCACAAACAGCGCGAAAAACAGTGCGATCTTCTTATGTCTACCGAACATGATGTATCCTTAATTCTCTGCTTTTTCAGATTTTTACAGGTTAAACACCGGCCAGCATCATGCCAACAATGCCGGCCATAATTTAAAAATCAAACAGATCGCCAAGCAGGCTTTTGTGTTTTTTCTTTTTATAATAATCGTGGTCATGATGATCATGGTAAGGCTGCCGCGCCACCTGTTCTACCTGGCGCTGAGGTTGAGGTTGTTGGGGTTGGGCCTGGAGGCCTGAACGTTCGATAATCTTGTCCAGCTCCCCCCGATCCAGCCACACCCCGCGACATTGCGGACAATAATCGATCTCGACTCCCTGTCGATCAGCCATGACTAGGTTTACATTGTTACATACCGGGCATTTCATTAGCGTATCTCCTTACATGTCATTATTGTTTGTCGTCTTTTTTATCCGTTTCTTCGCTCGACTCGGCATCTTTTTTTTCAGTTTGTTCCCCATTCTTAAGGGCCTTACTTATTTCGCCAACAACATCCTGCTTCGCTTTTTCCGCCGCCTGCATTGCCATATCTTTAGCCTGATCGCAACCGCTCAGCCCCATGGCCCCAAGAAATAGCAGTACGCTAACTATTGGAATAAATTGCTTCATTATTAAACTCCTGTTTTTTCGTTTTCATTGACAAGCCTTCAGATCTACCCCCTTGCCCTTCTTCCGCCAAAACATCTTTTCGATCTCAATAATCAGAAAAACGATAGCTCCTGCGGTAAATGTCCGGCCCCAGACAGCAAGGTCGACCGGCGCACTTTGAAACAGCCGGTTCATTAATGGCAAGTAGGTATAGGCAAGCTGCAGAATGAACATTACGACCGAGCCACCAATAACCCAGAGGTTAGAGAAGAAGCCGAGCCGAAAAACGGATTTTTCCAGAGAACGGCAGTTGAACAGATAGAACAACTCAATCACCACAAAGGCATTAACCGCTGCCGTACGCGCCTCGGCAATGGTAGCGCCACCAGACAACTCCCAGTCAAAAAGCCAAAAAGCGGCACCACACATCAGCAGACTCACCAAGCAAATGCGGAAGACAGTGCTCTGACTCAAAATCGGTGAACCCGGCGCCCTGGGTGGTCTTAACATTATACCTGGCTCTTTCGGTTCAAAGGCCAGGGCCAGGCCAAGAAAACCGGCAGTAGTCATGTTTATCCAGAGAATCTGGACCGGTAAAATGGGCAAAGTAACTCCTAAAAAGATGGCGATCAGGATTACCAGACCTTCTCCAAGGTTGGTGGGCAAAGTCCAGACAATGAACTTGGTGAGGTTATCAAAGACGCCCCGCCCCTCCTCCACCGCTGCCTCAATGGAGCTAAAATTATCATCGGTAAGCACCATGTCTGCCGCTTCTTTGGCAACTTCAGTACCAGTGATGCCCATGGCCACACCGATATCGGCTCTTTTCAAGGCCGGAGCATCGTTCACCCCGTCCCCGGTCATGGCCACAACTTGCCCCCTGGCCTGAAGGGCCTCCACCAGTCGAAGTTTTTGCTCCGGAGTCGCCCTGGCAAAGACAACGGTATCTGCAGCCCGGTCAATCAATTCACTGTCTGATAATTTGGCAAGCTCCGCACCGGTGAGCACGGAAACGGCGGACGCCGTACCCAGATTGTACAATCCAACCTGTCTGGCTATAGCCACTGCCGTCAGCGGATGATCTCCGGTTATCATTTTGACTTGAATACCAGCGACATGACAGGTCTTGACTGCGTCAACTGCTGCCGGACGGGGCGGGTCAATCATGCCCTGCAGACCGAGGAAAATAAGGTCTGCCGCCACATCGGCATGGTGAAGAGCCCCGGTTTCCGGTGGCATCTCCTTCCTGGCAAAGGCCAAAACCCGCAAACCCTTGGCGGCCATGGCCTCCACCGCCTGCTGAATCTCTGCCACGACAAGCGGGACAAGATTGCTCTGCGCATCAATCTGCCTTCCGCAGCGGGTCAGAAGCGGCTCAACCGCCCCTTTCAGATAAACTTGACAATCCCCCCCGGAGCTGCCAGCATGCAGGGTTGCCATGTATTGGTGTTCCGACTCGAAAGGCACTGTGTCCAAACGCGGGGAGGCGGCCAACGTTTCAAGGTTTAAACCGCCTTTATGGGCCGAGGTCAGGAGCGCCCCTTCTGTAGGGTCGCCCTGCACCTGCCAGGCCCCTTCCTGTTTAATGAGTCGGCTGTCGTTGCAGAGCAAACCAGCCCGCAGGCATTCCAATAGAGCAGGAGCTGAACTGAGAACAGCAGAGTCCTCCTGGTTGTCAATTTTACCAATCAGGGGATTGTAACCGGTGCCACTAACCGTGTACAACCGACCGCCTGCCATGATCTCCTGTACGGTCATCTGGTTTTCAGTCAGGGTACCGGTTTTGTCGGTGCA
>MGTA01000100.1:1120-8424 GCA_001799225.1 Deltaproteobacteria bacterium RIFOXYD12_FULL_50_9 | reverse complement strand
ATATCCAGAAAAGTTTGGCCGCGCAGCATACCGACCATGACGGTGGCTGCCGCCAGCCCCAGGATGACATAGAGCAGGACATTACTGAACTGGTTGATCTTATGGGTAAGCGGGGTAGCTAACTCTTCGGCAGCCGAAATCAATTTGGAGATCCGTCCAACCTCGGTTTCGTCGCCAGTGGTCGTGACAATGCCTGTGCCCTGCCCGTAAGTGACCAAGGTCGAGGCATAAGCCATATTCCGCCGATCGGCCAGGGCTGTTTCCTGGCCAAGTTGCTCAGAGTCCTTGGCGACCGGCACCGATTCACCGGTGAGGGCCGATTCAGCAATCTGCAGATCGCGGACCTGAAAAAGTCGCATATCGGCCGGCACCTTGTCCCCGCTCTGTAAAAAAACAATATCACCGGGCACCAGTTCTGTGGCCGAAAGACGCACCTTCACCCCCTGGCGCAGAACCGTGGCCTCTGTGGTCATGGTCCGGGCCAACGCAGCCAAAGCATTGACCGCCTTGGCCTCCTGGATGTAGCCGACAAAAGCGTTAACCAGTACCACCCCAAAAATGACGCCGGAGTCTACCCACTCCCCGAGAAAGGCGGTCACCAAGCCAGACACAATCAAAATGTAAATCAACGGCTGATGGAATTGCAGCAAAAAACGAAGCAGAGGACCCTTACCCTTTTTGCTGCTGATAATGTTATGGCCGAAATCGGCTAGACGTTGCTCGACTTCGAATTGAAAAAGTCCCTTTGCCCGGTTTACTCCAAGCAATTCTTCAACTTTGTCGCTTGGCAGATTATGCCATTGTCCTTCAATCAATTCTTTCATAAATTTCTTTCTTGCTCCCGGTCAGTGCTCTGACATAAACGCAGTCATCAGTTGAAAAGCAGGTTGCGTTTTTATATTAAAAACTACCTCTCCCCGAAGGGAGAGGATCTCGGGATGTCACACCCCATCCATGAGGCGGGGAGGTGGGAAGGGGTAAAAAAGTCAGCGATTGCTTCCATCGTGACATGATTAGGTTATCCCTTGATACATAGACGATACTGCAGAAAAACAGTTTGAACAATTAGAAAATATAATGAATACAGTTAGAAATTAACGAAATGAATATCTGCCATTTATCGTATAAAATTACTATAAATCAGCTATTTCGGCCAATCGCTATCTTAAGTGTCATGACATTGAACTCGCAGACCTTTTTGAATTCAAAAATGATAGCCACTTGTCGAACATCTCACTCGTTAATGTATTGCATCAGCTTTTGTTGAGCATCCGGGCTATCCCATTCAACCGGTCCCAGAAATTTTTCTCTGAGCACCCCTTGTTTATCAATAATATAGGTTTCCGGCACACCAGTCAAACCGTACGCCAAGCCTGCCTTGTTATCAGGGTCAACAAGAATTGGAAACGTCACTCCCAGCTTGACAGCTATTTTGTCGGCAAAAGCGGGTTCGTCCCCGTTGAGGATAGCCAACATTTTAAATTTGTCAGTCGGCAACAGGCGGTAAAGCCTTTCCATGGAAGGCATTTCCTCCCGGCAGGGCGGGCACCATGTCGCCCAAAAATTGACAAATACTACTTGGCCCTTAAGCTCGGAAAGATTCCAGGTCTTGCCTTTACGGTCCATCAGTGTAAAGTCTGGGGCAAGTTTGCCTACCTCCGCCTTTTTGGAGCGCTGACCGCAAGAAACTAAAAAAAAGGTAAGGCACAGACAAATGACGATAAATGATATTCTTTTCATGACGGCCTTATTCCTCAATGTTATTTAACGTAATTCGCTCTGATTTCAGAATCTATCAATTCTATTAATTGAGTATCGCCAAAGGTCTGTAACGGCTTTCCATTGACGAAAAACCCTGGTGTTTTGGTGACCCCCAAGGTCTTGGCATCGGCAAGGTCCTGCTCAATCAGTTGCCTGATAGCCGGATCATTCATATCCTCTTTGATCTTTTCCAGGTCTAAACCAGCCTTTGGCAGAAATTGCCATATTAATTCGGGATTAGGCTTGTGATGACTGGCCCAGTAAGGTTGCGTTGCATACATAACATCCAGAGTCTCCCAGTACTTTCCTTGCTTCTTCGCCGCCTCAAGAATTTTAACAAAATAATCAGCGCCGTCATGAAACGGGGCATACCTGAGAACAAGCTTAATCCTGCCGGGATTGGCGGCTATGATCTGCTTGACGAAAGGGAAAAAGGCGCTGCATGTCTCACAGGCCGGATCCATAAATTCAATGAGATAAACCTTGGCGTCATCACTGCCATAGGTCTGTGAATGCGGACGCACAAAGATTTCGGCCCTTTCTTTGGCCATACCACCGATTTTTTGGGCCTGCTGCCCTTTGTAGAAAGAACTGGCAAATACAAAGGCAAAGACCAGGCTGATAGCTGCAACAATAAAAATGATATATCTCATACGGACCTTCTTTTCGTTATTAGTAGCAATAAAAGGGCTGCGACAAATGAAAATGTTAACAATGAAAGCAATGGAATGGTCAAAAAGCCAAAAAGGGTAATATAATCCTCGGTGCAGGAAACACCTTTACTACAGGGTTGAAGACTTTTAGGGATCACCCCGGTATAGAGGAGGTTGTGATAGGCTGCCGTCAACCAACCTGCCAGGGTTAGCGGCAGAGCGTATCTGACAATGCCCTTGTCAAAAGGAAAGAGGCCTGCGGGAATTATGATAACTAATGGAAACAGGCATACCCGCTGGTACCAGCATAAAACGCAGGGTGGAAATTGCATGACTTCGCTGAAATATAGGCTGCCTAGTGTAGCGATGCTGGCCATCAACCAACTCAGGAACAAAATTGTCCAACCAAAGGTGGACGTTTGCACGGTGCTGCTCATAATAATTATTCTCCAGGGCAAGCAATACTTTGACATATGATAAGGCTATCGTCGCCAACAGGTCTGATGTTGTGTGAAACTGGCAATGGATGTAACAAAACATCCATTGTTGATTGTTCGTACTGTCACCTACATTACCTGGCTGAAGAGATAGCCTTTACCTTCATATTAACCGCAGTGACAATAACCACTTCGTCAGTCGGAGCACCTTTTAGCCAAGAATGTATCTCTTCGACCTCCCGCTCTAACTGTGACCTTTCCGGAGCGTTGGCTGGGAGCGCTTTTGCCATTTTCCTCAAATCACGGCTCTTAAGCCCCAATTCTTCCGCCCGTTTCGTAAGTTTGGCCTCTACGGCGAGCTTGTTTTCCTCAGCGGCTAGCACCAAGCGGTGCTCACCCCGCTCCTGCACTGTCAGCGCCTTATTCCCATAGGTGGTGCCCGCCGCCACCTGGATGCCGTCCACCGGGCAGGAAAGTTCGTAATACTGGGCCGAGAATTTTCCCGTGCCGCCCGCTGTCTTGAGTGCTTCCTTGGCTGCCAATCCAAGACGGGCGCCGAAGATTGATCCGGCGCAGACATGCCCGTGGAATGCCTCCAGTTGGCTGTACATAGCAGAAGAGGGTATATTGTCGGCAACCACAGCAAAGGCACTGTTCCATAAGCCGGCCAGCGACATAGTGCAGACAAAGACAACACGGGACAAAATTTTAAAGTTGTTGATAGCCATACTGCTTTTCTCCTCTTTCATTGTTTTTTAGCAAAGTGGGGCACAAATTTACGACACATCAACACACCTCAAGGAAGTACTTAACTGCACTGATTGATCTCTACGGTTATATGTACGATCTCTTCATATATCCGCAAACCAGCCTTGACACGTTCGGGCGTAAGCCCTGAATCATGAGTAACAACAACCAGTGCGGCGGAATACGCTTTTTTCCCAACCCGCCACACATGCAGATCAGCCAACCGAGAACCTCCTTCAGAAAAACCTGTTTCGATTGCTTGGCGTATTTCGTCAACTACGCCATGATCCATTTCCCGATCAAGGAGGACTTTTCCAGTTTCAATGATCAAACCGCGTGCCCAAATCACGATTAGCCCAGCGCCTACCATACCCATAACTGGATCAAGCCACGTCCAGCCATACAGCCAACCGCCGACAAGTGCGACTATTGCTAACACGGAAGTGGCCGCATCAGCGATGACGTGAAGATAGGCGGAGCTTAAATTCAAGTCATGATGATGGTCGTCATCATGGTGATCATGAGCGCCACCTAAGATGTAAGCACACACAAGGTTAACTGCCAAGCCAATACCGGCGACAAGCATAGCTTCCTGATAGTGAATTGGTTGCGGTGAAAGCAGGCGTTCAATGGAACTCACAACCATAATGACGGATACACATATCAACAGGATGGCGCTAGTATAACCGGCCAGCACTTCGATCTTCCATGTACCAAAAGCAAAGCGGGGATCACGGGCATAGTGCCTTGCAGCCACGTATGCGAAAGCACTCAAGCCAAGCGCCAAGGCATGTGAACTCATATGCCAACCATCTGCTAGTAGAGCCATGGAGTTGTACCACCACCCACCTGCAATTTCGACCACCATCATAATGAGCGTGATCCACATGACGGTTTTGGCACCGTGCTCTGCTAAACGGTTTCCGGAATCAAACACATGCTCGTGTTTCCATATAGAAAAATCATGGGTGTGCATAAGCTGAGACCTCCTTGCAGTTATCAGGACGTTTATGAATGGATAGATAAAGAGGCAGAGAGTAAGCATCCCCACCAGGATGGGAGTAACGTAATGCAATCCTATTACTGGGGGTGACCAGAACCTGCTTCTCCGTGTTCGGTTTTTTATTTTTTCAACCTGCCTAACCGTCTAGGGTGGCTGCTGATTTTGATAGAAGGATGCACATCCTTCCTTTTTAAGGCTACACTATTGGTGTAGGACTTTTCGTCTAATAATAGGACTTTTTAAAATAAAGAGCGTGTCACTGTAAAAAAACAGTGCTACTGTATATGTTAGTGATAGACTATACTGCAGAAAAATAGTTTGAACAATTAGAAAATATAATTAATATGGTTAGAAATTAACGAAATTGGTGATACTAATGGAATGGCTCAACTACCACCATCTACTATATTTTTGGACAGTAATGCGCGAAGGCAGCCTGACTGCCGCCAGCACCCGTCTCAGTCTGGCGCCATCAACAGTCAGCGCTCAATTGACCAGACTTGAGGAGACAATGGGGGGCAAACTTTTTAAACGAGTTGGCCGCAATCTGGAACCCACAGACTTGGGTCGTCTGGTCTTCCGCTATGCCGATGAGATATTTTCCCTGGGCCGGGAGATGATGGATACTGTCCGAGGGCGGCCACAGGCCGGTCCGTTATCACTTAAGGTTGGGGTGGTGGATGTACTGCCCAAATATATTGTCCGCCGGCTTTTAGAGCCAGCCTTGCAACTACCGGATAAGGCAAGACTGGTTTGCCTTGAAGATAAAGAAGACGCACTACTGGCTGAACTGGCAATGCACCGACTCGATGTAGTCCTAAGTGATTCGCCTTTGCGAAGCGGCTTAAGCGTCAAGGCATACAGCCATCTGCTCGGCGAGTGCGGCATCACTTTTTTTGCGGTGCAGAAAATTGCCGAAAGCTTACAGGCAGATTTCCCCCGCTCACTCCATGGAGCGCCTATGCTGCTGCCGATGGAAATGACCGCCCTTAGAGGCGCGCTTGATATATGGTTTGCCTCCCTAGGAATCAGACCGACGATTGCCGGTGAATTTGACGACAGCGCCCTGATTAAGGTCTTTGGCCAAGAAGGTGACGGCATCTTTGTTGCGCCGACGGTCATTGAGCAAGAGGTAGTGCGCCAGCATCAGGTCCAGGTCATCGGGCGAACTCAGGCGGTAAAGGAGCGCTACTACGCCATCTCGGTCGAGCGGATAATCAAGCACCCGGCGGTTTCGGCTATTTTCGAGGCAGCACGGCACAATCTTTTTGTGCTGAAAGAAATGAATGGCGATATTCAGCCGGAATAATAACTGCATATCGCCATGCAGGACATGATTAACAGCCAGACCTCTTTCCAGCTTATTTGAATGACAAGAGGTCTGGCTGTTTCAAAAAAATGCGGTTAAAGGATAACGTTTGCCACTACTGTAATGACCATTGCCTCAGTCGTGACTTCCGCATGCTGAACCACAACCGCGACCATCCGCGCAGACGCCTTGCAACTTTTCGGCCATTTTCTTTTGCTGCGGCGTAAGGAGTGCTAAGATCTGCTTCTTGACCTGGACTCGGGAGACCATCATCTCACTCATCAGCCTGGCCTGCTCGTCGGCCAGATCCTGGATTGCAGCATCACTCATATCATCTTTTCCCGATGCCGAACAGAGTTGCCGCTTGCCGGCCAGGATCTTCTCCCTGAGTGGAGTGTTTTTTTCTTTCTGGGCAGCCATGAGAGCCTCGATCTCCTGCTGCTGGCTTTCACTCAACCCAAGTTCGGCAGTCATCCTGGCCAGATGGCTGCCCCAAACACCATCCTCATTACAGCCCATCCGGGATTGACAACCCTGCTCTTTAGCTTCCGCCTGCTGACCGTTGCACCGCATGCCCTTATGTCCGGCTTGCGCCAGACTCCATCCACCCGCCACTACCATTGCCAGAAGTATACTCATGATTATTGTTCGTTTCATCAGCTGTTCTCCAAAGGTTAATATTATAAAATCCGCCACAACAACTCTGCCTCTTTTTTGCATAATAACTTTGAATTGTGGATAAAATATGGAGGAAATGAGGAAATACGCCATGGCATGAAAAATACACTGCTCTCTTATCGATCTCGTGCTTATATTGAGCATCGAGCCGGAAAAACCATAACGTGAGAAAAGACAATGAAGATCAGTATCACTTATCGCCTCTTCCTGGCGATTTTAGCTTCGACTACACTGGCAGTAATCTCCATGTTTCTCATTATGCAATGGAGTATCGGCCAGGGTTTTCTGCGTTATGTTAATACGATGGAGCAAATCCAGCTCACCAGGATCGGCAGTGAGCTGGAAGAAGCCTATGCCAGTCAGGGTTCCTGGGGTTTTCTGCGCAACAACCCGGTTTACTGGCGCCAACTGGTTCTTGCCGTTTTTCCCGGCATGGAATGCCAGCCGCCGGGGATGGCAGCCTCGCAGACCCACGCTGACGCCAGAGACCGCCACCCGGCCCGCAGCCCTGTTATGCAAAGCGGCCGCCAATTCCTGATGCTCCTCCTCGTCCTTGATGATAAAAAAAATACCGTTGTCGGGCCGGAACGCTTTCCCGGCAAGCCCTCATTCCTGCCCCTCCGCCATCAGGACCAGATTGTCGGCTATCTGGGGCTGTTGCCGCTGGCCGATCTGACCGATGATCACCAACTGCGTTTCATCAAGGAACAGAAGCT
>MGTA01000100.1:0-1084 GCA_001799225.1 Deltaproteobacteria bacterium RIFOXYD12_FULL_50_9 | reverse complement strand
GCTGCCAGGAAAATGGCGGCCGGCGAATTTTCCACCAGGGTAACTGCCAATTCTACTGACGAAATAGGCCAGCTCGCCCAGGATTTCAACCTGCTGGCCCTGACCCTCGAAAAAAACGAAAAAACCAGGCGCCAATGGGTGGCTGACATCTCTCACGAACTGCGGACCCCCCTGGCTGTGCTACGAGCCGAGATCGAGGCGCTTGAAGATGGAGTGCGACCGGTCACCGCCGAGTCAATCAACTCTCTACACGGCGAGGTCATCCGCTTGAGCCGGCTGGTCGATGATCTCTTCCAGCTGTCACTCTCTGATCTGGGCGGCCTTACCTACCACAAAGAGAAGGTCGATCTGACCGGTCTGGTCAACGATATACTGATTGCCTACCAGCCAGAATTCGAAACTGAAAAGATCAGCCTTGAAGCCAGGATTGTCACAGCGACAACGATCAATATCTTTGGCGATCCGGAGCGACTCAGACAGCTCCTGACCAATCTTCTCGACAACAGTCTCAAGTATACTGACCCGGGCGGACAGCTTATTGTCACTCTGGGCCGTGATGGCGACAAGGCTATCCTGGATTTTCAGGATAGCCTGCCCGGAGTTCCAGAGGAAAAACTGGATCGGCTGTTCGAACGGCTTTTCCGGGCCGAGACCTCGCGCAGCCGCGCTGCCGGCGGTGCCGGTCTGGGACTTGCCATCTGCAAAAATATTGTCGAAGCTCATGCCGGCCGGATCATTGCCCTGCCCTCACCCCTTGGCGGCATATGGCTCAGAATAACACTGCCCGTGGGGGAAAATAGCTGATGGAAGGTAAGATACTGATCGTCGAAGACGAGGAAAAGCTTGCCGCTGTTTTAGGCGATTATCTGCGCCAGAGCGGTTTTTCCCCCTTCCTTATCGCTGATGGCGGATCGATTATCCCCTGGGTACGCGAGCACCGACCTGATCTCATTCTCCTTGATCTCATGCTGCCCGGTCGGGACGGTATGGAGATCTGCAAGGAGATCAGGACGTTTTCGGCCGTACCCATTATCATGGTCACGGCCCGGATTGAAGAGATCGACCGCTTGCTCGGTCTGGAATT
>MGTA01000099.1 GCA_001799225.1 Deltaproteobacteria bacterium RIFOXYD12_FULL_50_9 | reverse complement strand
TTTGTGGAACCATCACAAACCTCCTGTTAACGAGAATTGGTCAAAACCACCTTTGTTGCATAACATAGCTACCATAGAGAAATACGGGGAGTCAAGTCTGGAAAGGCCTGGGCTGGCGAAATAGACGGAGAATTGTCGACATGGAACTATCTGCGGCAAGTTATTATAGAATCAAGCGTCGCCAGTGTACGTTTATATCTCCAATTAATAGTTCCATTCGCTTCATTTTTTTAAAGAAAATTCTTGCCAAAAGATAACATGGTATGGCATATTTCCGGCCGAACTTCTACCACATTGTGGTATATCATGAGCGATTGATCATCTTTGCTGAGGCGTTAACTCCGGTGCATTGCTGGTCTGATTGTAACTGCTCGGGCAACCAGGCTGGATTTTGAAAACAGTCTTTATGACATACCATTAGCGAAACCACGAAATAGAATGCAAAGGAGAGAGAAGAGATGATTCAGATTGGTAAAGAAACAGCGGAAAGATGGGGGTATTCCGGCATAGGAGCCCTTTTTCGTTCCCACAAGGTTTTACTTGGCATGCTTGTTGCCCTGGGCCTGCTGATGCTTGGTGGTCTTGCGGTCGGCCTGCATGGCTTTTTTAGCGGATACCGCCATGTCTATGGCGTTACCCGGCAGATCCCCTGGGGGCTCCTGATCTCGGGCTATATCTTTTGTGTTGTTACCTCCACCGGCCTCTGTCTGGTCTCTTCCATCGGCCATGTGTTCGGCTATGAGCCCTATATGCCCATTGCCAAACGAGCGGTTTTCCTCTCCATAACTTTTATGCTCGGTGGGTTTATAATTATCTTTTTTGATATCGAAAACCCTTTTCGCATGACGATTTATAATGTCATTTCGCCCAATTTTACCTCGAATATGTGGTGGATGGGCACACTTTACAGTCTGTATCTCCTGGCTCTCGGAGTTGAGTATTTCTTCCTGCTCGATCAGAACCACGGGATGTCAAGGATCTGCGGATTTTTTGGCGTCCTTTTCGGGGTGGCGGCCCATAGCAACCTGGGAGCGGTTTTCGGCATGCTGCATGGCCGGGAGTTCTGGTATGGCCCCTATATGCCCATCTATTTTATTGTCTCGGCCATGATGTCCGGTTGCGCCGCCATTATTCTTTTTACCTGCATAGCCTGGCGAATTGACCATGAGATCATGAACCGGCGGATGGAAAGGAGTATCAAGGCCATCTGCCAGCTGACTATCATGCTTATTGCAGTGATTATGTTTTTCACCCTATGGAAGATTATCAGCGGCGGGGTGGCGCCGGAGAAATATCTGGCCATCAAGGCCTTTGTCTGGGGCCCCTATTCTCTTAATTTCTGGGCTGGCGAGATACTGCTGGGCATGGTCATCCCCATCATTTTATTGATCCGTTCCAAGGGGATTGACCTGAATAAGATGTTTGTAGCTTCCGGTATGATGATGGTGGGTATCTTTGTCATGCGTTTTGATCTGGTGCTGGCCGGTCAGATTGTGCCGGTTTTCCATTCTCTCCATGTTGATGAATACAGCGAATTGCTGAAATATACTCCGTCCTTTCATGAAATCGCCATAGTGGCCGCCGGCCTGGCTTTTGCCTCAGCCGCATTTCTGGTTGGTGAGCGCATTCTGAACGGTCACCAGTTTCAGAAACATGAGATTGTCCCTGCCGGTGCCTATATCTGCCCTGGTTGCGGTGGCATCCATTATAAGAAAGAGGGCGAAAGTGAGGAAGATGCCGAGAGGCGCCATCATCGAATTCGCAAGACGGAACGGCCATAATTAATCATAGGGTGAACAGAGATAGAGAAGGAAGGAGCAGCAAGAATGAAACAAATTAATATTGATTTAGATAACTTGAAAGATGAAGGCCTTGATTCCGTCTCCGGCATGGAGCGCCGGGCGTTTATGAAAATCGGGCTGGCGATTACCGGGCTCTTCGCCGGCGGCAAGCTATTGTCAGTTATTTCCAACGTCGAAGAGGCTTTTGCCAGTGAAAGCGATTTTGTCGAGCAGTATCCCTATCGGCCGCACTACAGCATGATGATCAGGCAAGGGCTGTGCATTGACTGTGAGCGTTGCGTTGAGGCCTGCCGGGAAACCAACGAGGTGCCGGATTACGGCTACCGGACCAGGGTGTTACGCCAAAGAGTGACCGACGCCATTGGTCGACAAAGGGAATTTATTCCAATCCTCTGCAACCATTGCAATGAGCCATCCTGTACCAGGGCCTGTCCGACCAAGGCGACCTATAAGGACAAAACCACCGGCATCGTAATGATGGACCGCAAGAAATGCATCGGTTGTAAGATGTGTATCCTGGCCTGCCCCTATGAGGCCAGATATTTCAATGAAGAGGCGCATGCCATTGACAAGTGTAATTTCTGCTGGGATACCCGACTTTCCAAGGGCAAGAAACTGACGGCCTGCGCCAATGTCTGCCCGACCGGCACCCGGATGTTCGGCGATATCTCCGATCCTGATAATGTCGTATATAAAATGGTCCACCAGATTGAAAAACAGGTATGGGTTCTGCGACCTGAGGCAGGTACGAAACCCAATGTCTTTTATTCGAAAGCCACCCGGTCTTCACCATGGGAGCTCAGACGGCAACCGGAAGAGAGATAAGAGAAAGCAAACGGCAATCCATGAATTCTTGACTCCGGTATAGCCGGTTCAGGAGTGTAAGCTTGAGGTGAAGAAGATGAAAAACATCGTATATTTTTTAGTAGTTGTTTTTTTGGCAGCCATGCTATTCAAATCCGGCGCAGTATCAGCCGGTGATGAACCTGCCCAGGAACATGGTGGCGATATTATTTATACCAAGCCGGTAAAAGCGGTTATTTTCAGTCATAAGGCCCACACCGAAGACCTCGGTCTGCAATGCGGGTGGTGCCATGACAAGGTTTTTGAGATGGAAGCTCTGAACATGCAGAAGCAGGCTGATTTCGATATGGATAGCCTTTGTAACGAAAGATATTGCGGAACATGCCATAACGGTGATATCTCCTTTTCCACCACCACTCAGTGCGCCAGGTGCCATATCGGGGTTAAAGGTTATAATGAATTGGTTGAGCAGGGTAAGATAAAGCCAGAGCCGAAAGAGAAGGTGGTGGCGAAATGATTCGGATTGGGGAGGATTTTATGTGTAAAGGTGTAAAGCTGAAGAGAACATTTTGGATACCCACTCTGCTGTTTGCAGCCGTATTTGTATTTGGAACAGGATCTGTCGGTCTGGTCAGGGCTGAAACCGTTAATAGTGCTGACAAGGCGACGGCCGAGGCTGACAACGCCAAAATTCAGGCGCAAAAAGCCTTGGTCGAGGCTGAAAAAGCCATTCAGGATGCTGAAAAGGCGATTTTCGAGGCTGAAAAAGTAAAAGGTAAGGCGAAAGAAGATAAAGCAAAAGCTATGCAGGAGATGGTTCATGCCGGCCATTTTCCGCAAGATTTCTCAATGACTGTGCCAGGTTCGACGGTAACAGCGGTTTTCAGTCATCAGAAGCACACCGAGCGAGAAAAATTGAAATGCGTCGAGTGCCACCCGAAGGTCTTTATCATGAAGGTCGGCAAGGATGTGATCAAGAAGGGCCATCTCAATATGGAAGATATGAAGAAAGGCAAGTACTGCGGCAACTGTCATAACGGTGAAAAGGCTTTCAGCGTGACCTCGATAAATCATTGCAAGAAATGCCATCCTAAGCAATAGCTGCTGATAAAATATAGCATGTAAACACAAAAGCCCCTCGCCGAAGGGGCTTTTGTGTTTGGTTCTTCCGGCATGGTAGGGCAGGGATGTAATTCATAAAAAACTGTTGCAGTATTTATTGTTGACAATTAATACTGACTTTGGCTGCTGCAGTTGAACAGACATTTACGGCAATTTATAGCGACGCGGACGGTTATGCGAATCTGAAGAGTGTTAACCTGCTTGTGGTTCCGGTCGGGGGCGGTACCGTGAATGCGATCCTTGCGCGGTATGACCGAAACGAGAATATAATAACTCTGGCCAACGATAGCGGGGTAATGCCGACAACCGGCGGTTGTGCTCCGGGGAGCACCGGAATACTCGAGAACAGTCAGGGAAGCATTAACTGCCAGCTGACTACTGTCTCAGGTTCCGGGAGTGATCTGACAGTGACGTGGAAGATCCCCCAAAAAAACACGTATGCCGGGAGTGCGGCCAAGCCACTCAAGATGCGGGCAACCGACAACTCCGGGGTGATTTCAGGTTGGTCAAACAAGGGCAGTTGGACAATTACTCCGGCTCCGCCACCCGTGGTATCCATTTCAGCCGTGCCGGGCACAATTATGGCCGGCCAAAAAACAACGCTGTATTTTAGTTGTTCTAACGCGACCGCTATAACAATCGATCAAGGAGTCGGCCCGGTAACCGGTCTGAGTTTTGTAGAGGTTTCTCCGGCGCAAACCACTGAATATACCATCACAGCCACTGGCCCCGGCGGTATCGTCACAGCCAGGGCCACGGTCACAGTGCTTGCCCAGACTCAGCTCGGCCTGGAGATACTTTCGCCGTTGCAAGAGGATATTTTGTCAGGGCCGTGGGTTACGGTCGAGGGGGTAGTGACGACGGTCGCTGATGAAGTAAGTATCACGGTCAATGGTATGGTGGCCCTGGTTTCCGGCAATCGTTTTTTTGCCAACCACGTGTCTCTGGTTGCTGGAGATAACCTTCTTGCTGTGAAGGCGACTGACTCCTTTGGCAGAATAACTGAAAAATCCATTACCGTCAGCCGCGATTATTCCCTGGAAAATATTCAATTGATAGCCGGGGTTGAATCCGGTCTGGCCCCGCTTGCCACAACCTTGCGTATGGAAGCTAATTTTGTTTTTTCCGGCAAACCGGTTGTTAGCTATGACGGACCAGCTGTCGCGACCATTACCGAGACAGTGGTAGAGAACACCTACGATGTTCAGATAAACACACCAGGATTGTACATTTTTACTGTTGAGGCCTTGGATGAGAATGGAATTGTTCATGCCGACTCCGTTGCAGTCCTGGTAATGGATAAGGAGGCGCTCGATACCCTGCTCAATGCTAAATGGGGTGGCATGAAAACAGCTCTGGCAGCGCGAAATATTGAAGGTGCATTGGCATATTTTCTAGAGAGTTCAAAGGAGAAATACCGAGGTGCATTGAACGCAATTGCAATAGATCTTCCGCAAATAGTTACGGAATTTCAAAGCATTGAGCTGATTTTCAGTAGCAACACCGTGACGAAATACAGGATAAATCGGCAACATATAATTAACGGTGCGTCGGTAACCCTGACCTATTACATCTATTTTGTTCAGGATGAAAACGGCACTTGGCGGATAGAACAATTTTAAAACAGGGGCGCAAAATGAAAGTTGTTTGCAAGATAATCTTTTCGGTTTTGGCATTGTTGCTAATCTCCGGCTGCGCCATAACCCATCAGTACGGTCCGTACATGGGCCAGGTGGTGGATAAAGAGACAAATGAACCTCTGGAAGGCGCGGTGGTGTTTTTACGAATTTTTACGGAATACCCAACCCCAGGAGGCCCGGTTTCAGTATTTGCAGACGCTTTAGAAGTAATGACTGATAAGGCTGGTGAATTTACTATACCCTCTCATAGGGTTTGGTCATTTAGGCCGGTAAGTTGGTGGGATAAAGTTGCGCATGCCATTGTTTTTAAGCCAGGCTATGGCGCCTTCCCAGGTCATATAGCAAGTGACCTCAGCAAATGGAAGGCGTACGAGTATAACAACAACGGTATGCCTGATGATGAGCATTTCACTGTCATCCTGCCGAAGTTGAAGACAAGGGAGGAGAGAGCAAAAAATGTTAGCAGCAATGCAACATTTACCACAGAGATCCCCTTGAAAAAATGGCAAAATCTTTTTGAATTGCGCAACGTTGAGTGCAATAAACTTGGAATTGAACCTTGGCCACGACCATAAAATTGGAGAACGAGATTGTGAAGAATATTATTCTTTCTATTTTTATGAGTTGGTAGGTTGGGTTGAGGGACGAAACCCAACGTTTATCAGCATTGATAAATAGCAGCATGATCTGTTTGTCGGTACAAATTTGTTGGGTTTCGCGGTGCTCAACCCAACCTACGGAACCCTAAACCCTTGGCAGTTGCATGACAATCTCGGCTTAAAAGATGAACTGGATACTATGATTGGGGCCTATATCGCCAATAACCCAATCGTTGACGATAACCATTGGGTTTTAAGCACAAGAATTGATAAAGTCGTTTGGTAATTTTATTTTGGTTGCAAGGTGCGGTCACGTTTCTATTTTTACAATAGCCCCGGAGATGTCGCAATTGTCCGGATAGCCGAAAATTTTTCAATGATCTCAATTTCTCCGTTGACATAGTACCATATGGGACTTTTGCAGAGGCGCAATTGTTTTTACTATGCGCCGGCGAATTCCTTTTCTTGACTTTACGATGTACTATTGATAAGTTTTTCCCATGACTACAATCACTTTCGATACTCTGAAGTTCGTTGAAAGACTGAAAGCAGCGGGAGTGCCTGCCGAACAGGCTAAGGCGGAAGCCGAAGCCTTGGTGGATGCTTTTTCCGAAGCAATGGACTCACAGTTGGCGACTAGATCCGACATCAACCGTTTGGAGCGTGAGCTGCTTGTGCTTAAATGGATGGTGGGCTTGGTGATGGGCGGCATCGTCGCATTGATCCTCAAGGCTTTTTTTCCCTCTTGAGTTGCGTAGGTTTGGCATGGATTCATCGTGTCCAACGGTTGATGAAACCTATGGGGCTCTTCAGATTATAAGTTGCCTAGCGCAAGAACCTTTTCAATTCAAAGTCCCCGGCCACTATAGAGATCACTGAGCGCGAAGGTTCCCGTGTCGAGGTTTATCTGTTTGAAGTTGGTAGGTTGGGTTGAGGGACGAAACCCAACGTTTATCAGCATTGATAAATAGCAGCATGATCTGTTTGTCGGCACAAATTTGTTGGGTTTCGCGGTGCTCAACCCAACCTACAATTCTGTTGGATTTCTCAGGCAATAGCTTATGATGAATACAATATTCATCCCCAAATTAACGAGCAGGCTACAGATCAATCTTTAGTTTTTACGAAATGGCTCGAAGCAAATGATCTCTCTGGAAACCCTGATAAACTCGGCAAAGTAATTAACGGCCAGACAATCAAAAAATGGTTCCGTCAAGGCGGCACAGACGAAGACGCGGACCACATCCTCAATGTATTGACTCAACCGAGTGCACGTTCACAGTGCAAATTAACCTTTATGCTGATTAGCACTAACCATCAGCCGCTCCCGTTTTGGCAATCCAATCTATGTAGACAGCCAAGGTTACAGCTAAAGAGCAGATAACTATTTTCAAGAATATCAGTTGCATATGGTGGTCACTGGTTCATCGTGCCCATGCGAAATAAAAGCCTAGCCAAATATATTTGGGTAAAATAGGCCCATTGTATTGCGAATACCTAATCGTCTTGACACTCTGTAGCAAATAATCTACAGTTAGCCATGATTGAAGCACCTTACACCCTTGAATACTACATTGACGACAACAGCAAGATTCCTTTTCTGGTTTGGCTGTATTCGCTCAGAGACAAGATGACCGTGTACCGGATACGCGCCCGACTTGATCGCGTAAAATTAGGTAATTTCGGTATAGTTAAACATGTAGGAGATGGGGTAAGTGAATTAATAATTGACCACGGCCCCGGCTATCGCATCTACTACGCAATGAGCGGAAAAACCGTTGTATTATTATTGATCGGTGGTGATAAGTCAACACAGCAAAGAGATATTGAGACGGCAAAGGCTTACTGGAAAAGGCAAAGGGAGGAATAGCGAATGGCAAGAAAAACAGGCGATTATCATGCAGAACATATTCAGTGGCTTAAAGAGCCGGAAAACGCAGCCGGATACCTTAATGCTGTTATCGAAGAGGAGGATAAAGACGCCTTGCTTTTGGCGCTCCGCAATATAGCAGAGGCAGAGGGTGGTATGGCCGCTGTTGCCGAAAAGGCGCATGTGAAGAGAGAAAGTCTGTACCGTATGCTTTCCCCCCGTGGCAATCCGGCGCTGTCCAACCTGCTTTCCATCCTTCATGGAATGGGGTTGAAAATGACCATACAGCCGGACAAGACGGTATCGGCAGCATAGGGGGAAGGGAGAGTTCCCTTTTCTTCCTATTGGTCGCAGTGAAGCCGGGCGGCTTCTTGTTGGGGCCTGTGCCGAACGAAACAAGCACATCCGAATCATCACTGCGAGGTCAGTAACGCCAAGAGAGGTCCGTCAATATGAATCATAATCCAAAG
>MGTA01000098.1:11990-16612 GCA_001799225.1 Deltaproteobacteria bacterium RIFOXYD12_FULL_50_9 | reverse complement strand
GGGACAGGACCCCGGCGGTTCATGCGCCAAGGCTTTGACCAGACTGCGGTCGCCGGCGGTAACTACTACCATGAGTTCCTGCAATACCTTTTTTACGAGGCTTTGGCTCAGGATCGGAAAGACCAACCCGACCCGAATTACTATCCGCGTTTCGCTTGTAAAATTCCCTTCCTGAATGGTGGCTTGTTCGAGGCGGAATACGACTGGCAGGGTCAGGTCATCGACCTGCCCGACAGCCTCTTTCATAATGACGAAAAGAACAAAGCGGGCGATGAGGGTACCGGCATCCTTAATGTTTTTGACCGCTACAACTTCACCATCAAGGAAGACGAACCGCTGGAAAAAGAGGTGGCGGTTGACCCGGAGATGCTGGGCAAGGTCTTCGAGAACATGCTTGATGACAAGGAGCGCAAGAGCAAGGGCGCCTTTTATACCCCTCGCGAGATCGTCTATTACATGTGTCAGCTGAGTCTGATCCACTACCTGGATAACGGCTTGAACAGTTTGGACGAGAAAGACGGCCAGCTGGATCTCCTGGCAGTTGGTCAAGGGGATGCTGTCCGCGTGCCGAAAGATGATATCGAGACCCTGATCCGCAAGGGTCATCTCTTCGTCGAAAATGATGACGTCGCGCTACAGGCCATGCTGCGTATTGAAAGCGGCGAGCAGAAAAAAACTAAACACAAAGTCGAACTGCCGCAATCAGTCAAGGTTAATGCCAAGCTGATTGACGATAAACTGGCCGATATCAAGGTCTGTGATCCAGCCATTGGCTCCGGCGCCTTTCCGGTTGGTCTTTTGCACGAGATCGTCACCGCCCGTCTGGCCCTGGCTCCCCACTCCGGAAATCAAAGAAGCTCCTACGACCTTAAGCGGCACACTATTCGCGAAAGTCTCTATGGTGTCGATATTGATCCGAGCGCCATCGACATTGCCCGCCTGCGGTTGTGGCTATCCTTGATTGTTGATGAAGACGATTTCAGCAGCATTGAGGCCCTGCCCAACCTGGATTATAAAATCATGCAGGGCAACAGTCTGGTTGAGGAGTATTGGGGGGTGAAACTCTTTAATGAGGATTTTATTAAAGAGGATGATGGGAGTGAGGCGAAAATACAGCGTCTGAAAGAGCGTAAACGGGCGATTGATTCCGAGGGTTTTGCCCTGCACGGGGCAAATCAGTTGACCGCTGACCGGAAAAAATGGATTGAACAGGAAACAAAAAAAATTCTAAAGGCAATAAAGGCATTACGTTCAGCCCCTAAAGAAGAACAACAAGGACTGTTCGACACTCGTAGTGAGGCAAAAAAGAAAGCCTCCCAACTCGAACGGCTGCACAAAGACTTTTTCTCGGCTTTTTCGGCACAGAAGAAAAAGGAAATTCGCCAGCAGATCACTACCCTGGAATGGGAGTTGATTGAGGCGACCCTGGTGGAACAGAAGCAGCTTGAATTTTTGGGGAAACTTCAGCAGATCAAACAAAGTGGGGAAAAACCCTTTTTCCTCTGGAAACTCAATTTCCCGGAGGTGTTCAAGGAGAAAGGTGGCTTCGATGTGGTGATTGGCAACCCTCCCTATGTAAGGGCAGATGGAAGTGAAGAACATTCGGCTCTACGCAAAGCCATCCTTAGTAGTAACCAATATGAAACATTGTGGGAAAAATGGGACCTTTATATTCCTTTTATCGAAAAGGGCTATAAGTTGCTAAGGGAAGGCGGTGTTACCACCATGATTGTTTCGGATGCATATTGCCATGCCAAATATGCCAAAAAATCACAGGAGTGGTTTCTAAAAAACAGTCGCGTGTTGCGCCTTGATTTTTTCAGTAAGATTCAACTGTTCGACGCTGGTGTGCGTAATATTACCTACTTTTTTCAAAAGGCTGATGGTGCCCGGCATAGGCCGGAACGACGCGTACATGCACCAGCGTTTGGCAGTGTGACTTGTTTGGCAACCGATGAGCAGCGAAAGCTTGATTGTCGGGCGTTTTTTCCGGAAGAAAGCTCATTAAAATCAAAGTATAATAACGTGATACCGATATCCAAGATTTGTTATATAAGCTTTGGTTGCAGACCAAATAGTGATGAAAAAAAGGCTCGTGGACTATTTAAAGTTAAAGACCTGCTGTCAACAATAAAGGATGCTACCCATCCAAAACCGTATATTGAAGCAAAGGACATAGAACGGTGGATATATAATCAAAATCGTTGGCTTGAATGGGAAACAGATAGATCACCATCTCTTCTAGCAAGAGCGACATTTGAAGAACTTTACGAGGTCGTAGAAAAAATAGTAGTTGCGGACGTCTCCGGTGCAATAAATCGTGCCGCTTATGATTCTGCACAGGTATATCATAGTCATACTTTGATTTCAGTTGTCCCTTGGCATAGTCTTGCCGGTATTATAAATAGCTCTATAAAAAAATCAGCGCGATATCAGTCAGAAAAAACGACCGGAATTGACCTGCCGAATCGAGAAGACCTAGAGGAATTAAGTCGAAATTTTACTGTTAAATATTTGCTCGCAGTTATGAACTCTACCGTTGCTCATGAGTTCCTGCATACACATCGCCGCAGTAATATCCATCTGTATCCAGACGACTGGAAGCAGGTGCCAATACCAAATATTCCAAAGGAATCACAAAAAACATTTCATATCTTGGTGGACTACATTCTCGCAATCTATGTAGGGCCACGGCATGCCGTGCCCCTACAATCCGCCTACTTTGAGGAGCTCATCGACGGCCTGGTCTACGAACTCTATTTTCCCGCAGAGCTCAAGACCGCCAACAAGGAAATCCTTGATCATTTGGGCGAACTCACACTCATCACTGACACCATGAGCGACGAGGAAAAACTGGCCGTTATTCAGACTGAGTTCGACCGCCTCTACGACCCCAGGCACCCGGTGCGCAACCACCTGGAAACCCTGGACAGCGTTGAGGTGGTTCGTATCATCCGTGAGGCGTTGAAACGATGAACGCCATTGGAATTGTTACCAATGTAGGGGCACGGCATGCCGTGCCCCTACGTTATCAACCCCACCATGCCTGGCAACCCCACAATCCCTACCATCACCACCATCAAACCGGGCAATTCGGTGAACCCGTTGTCGGTTCGATCCCCACCATTTCATTCGTGAGACGCAACAGCGATGACCCTTATTGATTCTTCGCCCAAGAAACGTCGTTCTATCCGTTTGCATGGATACAATTATTCCCAGAACGGGGCGTATTTCGTCACCATCTGCGCCCAGAATCGGGAATGTTTGTTCGGCGAAATCGTGGATGGGGAAATGTGGTTGAATGATGCGGGGCGGGTGGTCCAAAAATGTTGGGATGATATCCTGGTCCATTTCCCCTATGTAGAAATGGATGAATGCGTGGTCATGCCCAATCATGTTCATGGGATTATTGCCATCGTAGGGGCACGGCATGCCGTGCCCCTACAAACCGGACAATTCGATAAACCCGTTGCCGGTTCGATCCCCACCATTATCCGATCATTCAAATCCGCCGTGACAAAATGCGTCAACGAAAAACGTCAAATCTCCAAGAATGTTTTTTGAGGTAGGGCATGGCGTTATTCCTTCATACCAGTAATCGGCTTGAGATACTGGCCCTGAGGTTGGCGGAGATGGTTCGTGATCAGCCGCTCGCGCCCTTGGTGCCGGAGCGGATTGTGGTGCAGAGCCGAGGCATGGCCCGCTGGTTGTCTTTGTCTTTGTCCAGTCATTTGGGGGTCTGGGCCAATGCTGATTGTCCGTTCCCCAATGTTTTTCTTGGCGAGATCATGGGGCGGGTGCTGCCGGATGAGCCGCAGGCTGCCGATGACCGCCAGACTATGACCTGGCGGCTCATGGGTTTGCTTGCCGAGGTTGAGGGAGAGTCCGGTTTTGTTGAGCTTGCCGGCTATCTGTCTGGAGCCGATGAGCAGAAGCGTTTTCTGTTCGCCTGGCAGCTGGCCGATCTTTTTGACCAGTATCTCATGTATCGGCCGGATCTCTTGTATTCTTGGGAGCAAGGCAGGGATAGCGGTTTCCAGGCCGAATTGTGGCGGCGGCTGGTTCAACTGCAAAAGGGGCCGAATCGGGCCGGACTCCTGAAGAGTTGTCATGATACTTTGTCCTCGCCGCATTTTGATGCAAAGGACCTTCCTGCCCGGGTAGCGATTTTCGGCGTCTCTGCGCTACCGCCATATCATCTTAAACTGTTTCAAGCGATATCCCGCCATGTTGACGTATATTTCTTTTTGATGAATCCATGTCGGGAATTTTGGAAGCATATCAAGTCGGCCAAGGAAGCAGCCGGAATCAGCCGGAAGAGTGGCAATCTATCATCTGAGGCGCTTTGTATAGAACTCGGCAATGGCCTTCTAGCCGAGTTCGGCCATCAGGGACGTGATTTTTTTGGACTGATCCAGGAGTTTGAGGAGTGTTATGAGAATCCGATATTTGAAAACCCCGGGCATTTGACTCTGCTGGCCTCGGTACAGTCCGATATCTTAACGCCGGAAGATGCCAGCCCTTTTCCGCACGATCAGGCAGCGGATAACTCGATCGTCTTTTACTCCTGCCACAGCCCTATGCGCGAGGTCGAAACCCTTAAGGACCATCTGCTGGGTCTC
>MGTA01000098.1:11426-11977 GCA_001799225.1 Deltaproteobacteria bacterium RIFOXYD12_FULL_50_9 | reverse complement strand
AAGATTTAAAGGCTAGCGACATCCTGGTCATGACCCCGGACATTGAAACATACGGCCCCTTGATCCAGGCGGTATTTGATGCAGATGTCAGTGACCCGCTCCGCATCCCTTTTAGTATTGCCGACCGTGGTCGGCGCAGCGAAGGTCGTCTGCCGGCAACCTTTCTGGCAATTTGTGATCTGGCCGAAAGCCGGTTTGAGGTCAGCAAGGTTCTCGGACTGCTCGAAACAGCTGCGGTCCGCAAGCGGTTTGGCCTAAGTGAACGAGATTGCGACCTTGTCCGAAGCTGGGCCTTCGAGGTAAACATCCGCTGGGGCCTGGATCAGCAGGAACGGACGGACCTGAAATTGCCGGGTTTCGGCGAATACTCCTGGCAGGCCGGGATTGATCGGCTGCTTCTTGGTCTGGCCATGTCCGGTGAGGAAAGTCAAACCTTTGCCGGTATCCTGCCCTGCGACGCTGGCCAGGGCAGCCAAGCTGCATTGCTCGGCAGTTTCCTGGAGTTTTTCGATACCCTGGCCGACCGGGTTAGCCTGCTTAAACAGACTTTT
>MGTA01000098.1:7008-11362 GCA_001799225.1 Deltaproteobacteria bacterium RIFOXYD12_FULL_50_9 | reverse complement strand
CTGGTTAAGATGTTTGAGGCGGAACGCTCTTCCGGCGGATTTTTAAGCGGCGGGGTGACCTTTGGCGCCATGTTGCCCATGCGGGCGGTGCCGTTTCAGGTGGTCTGCCTGCTCGGCATGAACGACGGCGACTATCCCCGGCGCTCCCGGCGGTTGAGCTTTGACCTCATGGCCAAGGAGCCGCGGCCGGGCGATCGGTCGATCCGGAATGATGATCGGTATCTGTTCCTCGAAACATTGCTGTCGGCTCGGGCCCAGCTCTATATCAGTTTTGTCGGCCAGTCGCCCCGGGACACGAAAAAAAGATCCCCTTCGGTCCTGGTGAGCACCCTGCTCGACTATCTTGCCGGAAAAATCGGGGCGCAGAAGAGGGATGCGCAGAGTGAGGATGATCCGTATTACGGACTGGTGCGGTCCGCGAGACTGCAACCCTTTGACCCAGATTATTTCCGGCAAAACTCAACCGAACGGAGCTTTGCCCGGGAGAATTTTTTAGCTGCCCAAGCCCTCCTCGGCCCTCGTCTGAATGTGCAACCCCTGGTAAGTGCGCCGCTTGCAGAACCGGATGGCCACTTTCGGCAGGTCACAGTCGATGATCTATGCAGTTTTTTTGTCCATCCGGTGCAATATTTCTGCCGCCACCGCCTGGGCATGCTCCTGACGGATGGCGATGCCCTGCTTGAAGACCAGGAGCCTCTGAGTATCGAAGGGTTGTCGCGTTATCAGTTGGAGTCGGACATGGTTAAATGGCGGCTGGCCGGTCGTACTCTGGAAGCGTATTTCCCCGTGGCCAGGGCCGGCGGCGCCTTGCCGCCGGCTGCTCTGGGTGAGGCGCTTTTTACCGGGTTATCCGGTCCGGTAGAGACCTTCATTGCCCGGACCGCGCCATTGCTGGCCACCCCGTTACCTGATCTGCCTGTTGATCTTGTTCTTGGGGATTTTCATATTACGGGTCGGCTGCTCAACATCAAGGAACAGGCGATGGTTGCCTTCCGACCGACCAAACTTAAAGCCAAGGATCTGATCAGGGCCTGGATCAGACATCTGGTGCTGAACATTGTCGCCGCTCCAGAGTATCCATGCCGGAGCCAGATTGCCGGAACGGACAAGGTGATCTGTTTTCAGCCGGTTCCGGAAGCGTCGGCCATCCTGGCAAGACTTCTTGCTCTTTACTGGCAGGGGATGGCGCAGCCGCTCGCCTTTTTCCCGGAAAGCTCCTTAGCGTTTAGCGAGCAAATCGCCAGGGATAATGATTTGCCGACCGCCCTTGCCAAAGCCGGGAAGATTTGGGAAGGCAATAGTCAAAGACCCGGAGAAGCGGCTGATCAGTATAACGAATTGTGCTTTGTTGACCCAGAGTGTCTGGACGAAGTGTTTGTCGAGCAGGCGGAAGTGTTCTTTACGCCGCTTTTAGCCCATCGGGAGGTGGAAGGGTGAACAAACCGCTTGATATCTTTGCCTGCCCGCTTTCTGGTCGGGCCCTTATCGACGCCAGCGCCGGTACCGGTAAAACCTATACGATTACCGGTCTGGTGTTGCGGCTCCTGCTTGAACAGGATCTGACCATTGAGCAGATTCTGGTGGTCACCTATACCGAGGCAGCTACTGCTGATCTCAAACGGCGTATCCGGGCTCGGATCAGAGATGTTCTGCTGGTTCTGGAGGGTGGGTCGGGCGACGAGTTTATTGACCGGCTGCTTGCCGGTTGTGCCGATAATGGCCTGGTAAAACAACGGCTTATAGAGGCCTTGGCCGGTTTTGACGAGGCGCCGGTCTATACGATCCATGGTTTTTGCCAGCGGTTGCTCATGGAATACGCCCTGGAAAGCGGGGCCCAGTTCGATCAGGAGCTGCTGACCGACGCACGGCCCCTGCTTCGGGAAATTATTGCGGATTTTTTGCGCCGAACCCTCTACAACGCCTCGCCTCTGTTCGTGGCCTATGCCAGGGGCAGGCTGGCGATGGAGCCGTTGCTGGAGCTGGCGAAAATTGCTCTGACCGGTGCGGATATCGGTATTTTGCCGGGAGCGGCTGAGCCGGTTGGCGCGCTTCCGGAAAATATCGAGGCGGCCTTTATCAAGGCGTTTACACAGGTGAAACACTCCTGGCCGGAGGCGCGTTCAGAGGTCGGGCGGATCTTTGCTGAGGGGCCTTTCAAGCGCACCAGCTATAAAATGGAGAGTATTCCAGGTCTGTTGGCTGAAATGGATACCCTGACTGCCTGTCAACCATTGCTTGGTCTCAGTAAAAATTTTTACAAGTTTACCCGGACCGGGGTGGCTGGCGGGACAAAAATAAGGAATGCCGTCCCGGACCACCTGTTTTTCGGCGAGTGCGAACAGCTTAATGAGTTAGCCACCGAATTAGTCAGCTTATATGATGCCCATATCCTGGCCCTGCGCCAGGGTTTTGTCAAAACCGTAGAGCAGGAGAGCCGGTTTCGCAAACAGCGGGCCAATACCATAACCTTTGACGATCTCCTCAGACAGGTCCTGGCCGGACTGAACGGGCCGGGTGGCCGGCAGTTTGCCGCGGCGGTCAGCAGCCGTTATCCGGCTGCGCTCATTGACGAATTTCAGGATACCGACCCGGTTCAGTATCGGATCTTTTCCAAGATCTATGGCCGGGACGCCGGTTTCCTCTGTTTGATCGGTGATCCGAAACAGGCGATTTACAGCTTTAGGGGTGCAGATCTCTTTGCCTATCTCAAGGCCACTGCCTTGGTTAGCGACCGTTTTACCCTTGATATCAACTGGCGGGCGACGCCGCTCCTGGTTACGGCGGTTAATACCTTGTTTGTCCGGGCTGTTGAGCCCTTTGTCCTGGCCGGCATTGATTTTTTTCCGGTCAAACCACCACAGGACGCGCCGAAACTACCCTTGCAGGTGGCCGGCGATTCGCCGGCGCCATTGGTGATCTGGTTTGCGGCCCGACCTGCCGATCTAGACAAGCCCATGGCCAAGGATGTGGTGCGACCGGCAATCCTGCGGGCCGTAGCGGCTGAGATTGTCCGTCTGCTCACCCTGGGCCGGGCCGGCCAGGCCCTGATTGACGATGCTCCGGTCAGCTCGGGCGACATCGCCATCCTGGTCCGGACAAACTCTGAGGGTCGCCTGACCCAGAAAATGTTGGCCGAACGCGGGGTGGTCAGTCTGCTGCAGGGTACCGAGAGCGTATTTGCCAGCCGTGAAGCCCGGGAGCTGGCGCGACTGCTTCTGGCAATTGCCGAACCGAGCAATGAAGGGTTGTTGAAGGCGGCGCTCGCCACCACTATTATTGGTCTGGACGGCGCGGCTCTGGATAATCTGGCTCAGGACGATTTTGCCTCTGAATCACGGCTTGCCGCCTTCCGGCGCTATCACGAGCGCTGGCAGCAGCCCGGTTTTATCAGGATGTTCAGGGAGTTGCTGGCTGAACAGGAGGTGCGGCCCCGGTTGCTCGCCTATCCAGATGGCGAGCGGCGGCTGACCAATCTGCTCCAGCTTGGCGAGTTGATCCAGCAGGCCATTCAGGAACAGCAGCTCACCATGGCCGGGGTCGTCAAGTTTTTGGCCGAACGCCTGGCCGAGACCGAGGTCGAACAGGAAGCCCATCAGCTCCGGCTTGAGCGCGAAAAGGATTGCGTCCGGATTGTCACCATTCACCGGGCCAAAGGCCTTGAGTACCCGGTGGTCTTCTGTCCCTTCTGCTGGTCCGGCAGCCGGGGCCGTAAGTCGGGGGATAGCGAGGTGCTTTTTCATGATCCTCTGCAGGATTTCAAAGCGATGCTTGACCTGGGCTCAGACCAATTGACTACCCATACAGCCCTGGCTGACCGGGAAGAGCTGGCCGAGAACGTCCGGCTCTTATATGTGGCGATCACCAGGGCGGCCCGACGCTGCTATCTGGTCTGGGGAAATTTGAGTGGGGCCGAGAGCTCAGCGCTTGCCCATTTGTTGCATGGGGCAAATGTTGATCACGCGGATCGGCCTGGGTCTGTCAAGGTGATGACCGACGATGAGATGCGCCAGGATCTTCTGGAGTTGGCGCTGGCAGCCCCTGAAGCCATTGTTGTTAAGGATATGCCGACAACCTTGGCAACGACCCGTCTTGCAGGACCGGTTATTGACGAACTTTTGGCCTGTGCCGAGTTTCACGGCAAGATAGAGACCGGCTTCAGGATCGCCAGCTTTTCGTCAATCGCCCAGGGCAAACGTTCGGCCGATCTTCCCGACCATGACACCAGAGGGACCCATGCTCAGGCAATCCCGCTTGAGCTCATTAAAACGGCTGAAAAGGGCCAGCCTTCTATCTTTACCTTTCCGCAAGGGGCAGGGCCCGGCACCTTCCTGCATGATCTGCTCGAACATCTGGA
>MGTA01000098.1:0-6691 GCA_001799225.1 Deltaproteobacteria bacterium RIFOXYD12_FULL_50_9 | reverse complement strand
GTAGGTACTATCTGCTCGACTGGAAATCCAACTTTCTGGGGCCAAGCCTGAATGATTATCGCCCTGATCGCTTGCGCCAGGTAATGCAGTCTGAACTCTATACCCTCCAGTATCTCATCTACACGGTGGCGCTCAATCAGCATCTGGCCCTGCGGTTGCCGGGCTACTCCTACGAGCGGGATTTCGGCGGGGTCTATTATGTGTTTTTGCGGGGAGTCGATATCCGGCAGGGACCGGATTGCGGCATTTTTTATGATTTGCCGAAGGCCGAGCTGATTCGGGAATTAAGCAGTCTGCTGCTCCCGGATCGTAAAAATTTGTTTTAGGCAATTAAATTAATCGCTCTTTGGATCTATGCGAGGATTTTAAAATCGCAATCACATTATGATAGCGTTTTCCTGTTAATGCTCTGGCCATGAAAATTTGACAGTTATTGTCGGCATTGCTTAATTTTCGTTTCAGCCCCAAAAATCGATTATGTGGTCTAATAATATCAACTAGTTACAGAACGCATAAATCAGCATTACACTGTCATATCATTTAGTTGTCGTGCCCAGACCCCATTCGGCATTGCTTCAGCCATCATTGCAGCATGAGCACGAATCCTCATCTATTGAATTATTTGACTTGCTGTAAGATATAACTTACAATATCGATAATGCCTACAGAACCATACCGAATAGCGTATTACACCGACGAACAAGGGAACAAGCCATTCAGAGAATGGCTACAGGGTTTACGCGACCAAATAGCAGCGGTACGCATCCGCGCCCGCTTGACACGGGTGAAAGCAGGAAACTTTGGTCCAGTCCGCAATGTCGGCGAAGGTGTTGTGGAACTGAAGATTGACCATGGTCCCGGTTACAGAGTTTATTATGCGATTGATGCCGGAACGATTATTCTTCTTTTGTGCGGCGGCCACAAACGGACTCAACAACGCGATGTCGAAATCGCCCAGAGATTTTGGAAAAACCATCAGGAGCAAAGAAAATGAAACATATGACCGACTATGAATCCGATCTTCATGAATGGCTGAAATCCCCCGAAAATGCAGCTGCATATCTTAACGCGGTTCTGGAGGAGGGTGATAAGTCAGCCATGCTGTTAGCCTTGCGGGAAGTGGCGCAGGCTAACGGAGGCATGACAGCAATTGCCGAAAGATCACACGTAAAACGCGAGAGTCTTTACCAGATGCTTTCCAAACGAGGTAATCCGGAACTTACCAGCCTATTTAACATTCTCCATGGTATGGGACTGACCATTACCATACAACCGATGCCAGAGGTTGAGGCATAACTTATGTCGATCAAAAATGGCCTTCCCCCCATACATCCCGGAGTATTCCTGAAAGAAATACTTGATGAACTTGGCATGTCGCAAAACGCTTTTGCTCAGGCAATTGACGTTTCACCTATGCGAATATCACATGTTATCAAGGGTTCGCGTCCGATTACGGCTGAGCTGGCTTTGCTTCTTGGCAAGGTATTTAATCAAACACCAACCTACTGGATGAACCTGCAAACCAGTTATGATCTGAAGACCGCTGAAAAAACACTGGTTCAGAAGATGCGTCAGGTACAGCCACTTTCGCAAGCTGCATAGGATTTTCACCTTTTCCGACAGGATGGTGGCACCATTGCGCGGCAGGACGTGCGGCACTAAACAGCAGTAACTGTAGTATCTATCCTGACGTGCAGTGTTTTTTTCATAGTGGCAAAGATAGCCGATAGATTCTCCATGGTAGGATTGCCGGATGTGGAAAGCATGCGGTGAAGGCTTTTGCTAGGTTTCTGAACTTCTTCAGCCAATCGCTCGAATCCGACAGTTGCGTTTATGAGGTCGCGTAGAATCAGTTTGGCGGTTGCTGAATCACCATCCAGTAATAAATCGACCGCTTCATGAAGTAGTGACTTTGCAAAATCAGGGTCACATTCAACCCGCTTTTTTATTGTTTCTTTGAAGTCTCTTGTAAGAGCCATTTTTGCCTCCTATGTCTGTTAAATCTATTTCTTTTTCTGGTTGGCTTTTCGATCTTTGTATTCTTTCCAAATGACTTCTGCTTTGTCGATATCCTTTTGCTGTCCCTTTTTGGTTCCGCCGCCGAGTAGAATAATCAGCTTGTCACCGTCTTTGCCGATATATACCCGGTAGCCAGGCCCCCAATCCAGCCGGTATTCTCCAATTCCCCCAAACCATTTTACGTTGGAAAGATTGCCTTGTTCCATTTTAAGTTTCACGATCGTAATCTTTGCCGCAGCGACGGTGTCTAACCTCATGAACCACTCTTCGTAAGGGCTTGTTCCGTCTTCGCGGAGATATTCTTCGACCTTATAACTCATGCGATAATGGTATCCTATATGTTACTACCGATCAATGATTATTATGTATTTTCTGGTTCCAAAAATTCTACCAGCTTCCTTCACCGGTAAATTCAGCTCTTATGCATCGGTCCCGATGACCCCAAAGTCCCTATTCTCCTGTGTTCCTTCTCTTATGATTCCACCGTTCACCGGCCCTGAACCTTGACAGCGTAGGATGATCCTGGACGGCAGCAAGATCCGGAAGCTTTGAGAAAACTTCCGTATGGCCGGGGAACTTGAACTCCACTGGTACGACAAACTGATAATCGCGTACTTGCTCATGGGCAAGATGCTCAAATACAATCGCTTCGCCCATAGTCTTAAATTGGTATAGTGCCGCACATATGTCAGTCCCGCAAGCCCTGCGTATTTGTGTCTGCACCGAGTCTCCCCGGCTCCCCGTACCACTGCCTATTTTGTGGAGCGGCGTAGCGGAGTAAGGCGCCGTGAAGGTTATGATATACATAAACGAGTCCTGTGGCTTATCGAACTCACCACGTAGAGCGCGAGTCAAATTCCGTGGGGCACCTTGCCCCCGTCTACTGCACTTTGGGCAACCGATCCCACTAAGGTGGGCAGTGGGGCTCTGTGCAAATATACCATCTATCTTACAGATTATCTTAATGCCTTCAAAAGCACCTTTATAGTCGACCATTGAATAGTCATACTTGTCGCCATGGACTCCTTTTGCATCACGAATGAAATCATCGGTTGTTTTGCGGAGTATTGCAGCGGTCCTGATGTCACCACAAGTGGCGCAACCTTGCCCTTGCAAGTGTGCTTGCGTAATCTGGCTGAACTCCCCATGTTCCCTGCAAATGATAGTTATCTTAGAGGAAGCACCTTGGTACTGGTCTTCGGCTAGTGAATAGTCGTAGACCTCCCCGTGAACCTGCTTTACCCTTTGAAGGAACTCAGCGAAAGGCATCTTTGCGCGGTCACCTCTTGCCTCGTAGGAACACCGATCACAACCTGCTCCCCGCAAATGGACATGGGCCACCTGGTCGAAGGGGCCGTGCTCTGGGCAGATTATCGTTAGTTTTTCTCTTGCCCCTTTATAGTCAGTAGCCGAGTAGTCGTATCGATCACCATGTATTTTTTGCGCTTCAAAAATGTAAGAAGTAGTGTTCTTCTTGTGGTACTGACCTGCATTCTTGAACCCACAGAGGAGGCATCCGTTCCCCAGTAAATGGTTAGAAGGGATTTGCTCGAACACCCCATGCTCGGGGCACACGATCTTAACACTCGATTTACTGTTTTCAATATTGGCATGGGAATAATCATACTTGTCCCCGTGAACTTCTCTCGCTCTGCGCAAGAACTCAGAGTGTGCCAAACGCCTATTCATCCCCCTTTTCTTTGTGGCACAAGTGGGACAACCACTCCCATGCAAATGGTTAGATGGATCTTGTTCGAACACGCCATGAACTGGGCAGTAGATCGTCACCTTAATATTTATGCCAACATACACAACTGCCGAATAATCGTAACACTCTCCGTGTACCTTTCGCGCTCTACGTATAAACCCATCCAGACTCAGTCTGTTGTTGTCATTTCTAATCTTATTGGCGCACTGCCTACAGCCACTGCCTGCCACATGACCACTAGCAACTTGCTCGAACACACCATGTTCAGGGCAGATAATCTTGACCCTTGTTGCAAGCGTCTCAATGTTTACCAGTGAGTAGTCATACTTTCTACCGTGGATCTTTTCGGCTCTAAGTACAAAGTCTTCCTTGCTGGTTCGTCTATTGTCGCCAGCTCTCCTGTGGGAGCAGATGCGGCAACCGCTGCCATTAGCGTGCTCAACGGGCGCCTGCTCAAACTTTCCATGTTCCGGGCAGATAATTGTAATTTTTGCTTTATTGCCTGCATAGACAACCTCAGAATAATCGTAGCGATCACCGTGAACTTTCTTCGCATTGGAAATAAATTGTTCCGTAGTTAGTTTTCGCATAAGTTTTATTTCTTTAGTTGCATAACGGGTCAGCGGGTGACCGGGTTCACCGGTCCTCCCGTTTGGTTGGAACCTCGCGTTTATTTCCGATTTTCATTTTTGTTTCGTGTCAAGGGCTACCGCCTCCCGGGGTTTTAGGTGCACGCAACAGCAGAAAGTCTGGTAAAGCAGTAGGTAATGCATGCGCGGAGATTTCGATCCAAATAAGCTCCGCAAGCAGTGCTCGAAGAATGGGAAACGGGAGGATACGTGAACTTTGTGGAGCCTTCACAGGAGGTTGAGCGAGGGTCATTAGTTCAACCCACTGGGCTTCATGTACCACGGTTGAACGTAGGTTGTAGCTCTTAGCAAGCGATTTTTTGAGTGTGGTCCGGTCTAAGGATAAAAAATCTGAAACGCGACACTCCTTGACTTTGGTCGGCGACAGCCATGCACCAGTATTTGCATCGATACCATAGACCCACTGGTCTAGTGGTTTGCTCCAGAAATTTTCTCCAAGCCGAGTCGACGCATAGTTTTGAAACGTAGCTGCAAGGCGAAGTTGCCTGTCATGCATAAGTCGGTCTCGAAATGCCTCGGCTTGTCCGGTCGTCAGGCCTTGCGTGTCAAACAGCTTGTCCCAGTTGGCCGACTCTTCCCAATTGGCCCATCCAGTAGGAGGCGAACCATACTTTCGTGAAAGAGCTTCGACACCTGCAACCAACAACGTGTACGCTGCGCGTGGTTCTCTATCAAACAGAAGAATTGCCCCGTGGTATGCAGAAGATGCAGCGCCGATGACCTCTTGGTCTTCCTTTGCCAGCCCCGCCACCGAGGAAATGTATGCGTTTATTCGTTGCTTGGCGTCAGGGGGTAACGGACCCAGAATGCCTAGGTCAACGACCTGAGAAACTGGCTGAAAGACCACGTTTTCAAGCTGCGGAATGTGCATGGCAAAATCGTTTGGAATTACAACTCTACGGTCTAAGGCAAGCGACAAAACGCAGGCGAGATCTGCACCTAGTCGATGGCGGTCGTGAAGATTCACTTCTTTACGAGGAAGATCCGGCAGTCTCATGACAGACCACGACTCTGGACCTGTCGCTTGCAGACTATTGCTCAACAGTCCTTGGGGATCAATTGAGAGAAGCCAATTTTCGACATCAAGTGGCTCAATCCCTGAAACAGAAACTCGAAAGAATCCGATTTCGGGAACGACTTCCGGTGTAACTGCGGCTAGCCTGTACAGCCAGTCGACAAGAGATTTCATCGTGTTAGCGACACAGTGAAAATGTTAAAAACGTGGTGTAAACCAAATGTGCATTTCATCAGTACATTCCCTTTCCGGTGGATGGTTTCACAAAATGATTTATAGCTTGATTTCAAAAACAACTCGTATTTGATCAGATCCGGTTAATATACCATCAGGCCAGCTAATCTCGAAAATATCTTAAATTGATATTGACGTAACTTCCTGTATTTTAAATAAAAGTCACGTTGGTCACCATGACAATAAAGCATGTTGGCCTAATATGGTCAATATCCCTAGTCTGTTTTTTGTACATATTCTGCCGAGGTGCCATGGAAACATTTCATATAAGTGTATGAACAAATTTTGAGCACTATTTCATTTAATCAATTAAATGTCAAAAGGATTGTTATGATTCCGATCGTGTTCGGCTGTTTTGTGAAAAGTTGCAAGAGAAAAAGCAGAGTAAGGCGCAAGGGGGAAACTAGTGACTGAGAATTTGGGTTGCGGAACGCCTTGAGGCGTGCGCGTAATAGGCTTTGTTGATTACAGAGAGGCATAGCGCTCACTGTGGCTAATAAGATCTGCTTACCATCATGGCGCTTATTTCGTTCAGCACGTCCTTTATTGATGGAATGTCTGACTGGACTTCATCCGTCGAGGTGTGTTTGTGATGGGGAAATGAGCTTACGTCTGGATGATGTGGTGCATTGTCATAACGAAAGAGCATCTGTCTGTTGTCGGTCATGTAATGGAATCTGTATTTATCGATTTTGAGGGTAAGGGGTGATTCGGTGGTAAATATGGCTATTTCCAATATGGATGAATCTATGAATCTAATCTGGCCTTTAAATATACGGAAAGTCCATTGGGGCCAAAGTGTTTCTGGATGTCCGACGACAAGATGATTGGAGAAGAATCAAGGGCTTTATCGACATCAGCAATGAACTTTTTGATCATCGAATTGCGGAATGGATGGCGGAACGGGACGTTTGCCATTCGTTGAGGAGCTGCGCATAGGAATACCAATCGAAATAATCAGCCTCGTCCCCAAGTTGGCCTGCTTCAAATTTTTCCAGGAATTGAGAGCGTTCAGGATAAATAATGGAAGTATCGCATAAAATGTGCAAGATAAGTGATGAAAGG
>MGTA01000097.1:10289-13605 GCA_001799225.1 Deltaproteobacteria bacterium RIFOXYD12_FULL_50_9 | reverse complement strand
GGTCTTTGTCCATCCGATGGACGGGTTGATGGTTTTTGTCGATATATTGGCCGTTGCGCAATCAACGCTGTCATTCCAGTTGATGGTCACAGCACTGTTCCGCGCCACATTTGTCGCGTTGTTTGTAGGCGTCGTGGAACTTACAGCCGGAGCTCCCGTATTTACAACCACGGTCACCGGCGTACCGGACAGTGCGGAAACATTCCCCGCCGCGTCCCTGGCCCATGGATACAGGGTGTGTGTACCATCGGATTCAACAATGTATGCTGTCGGAGCAATAGCCGACCAGCCTCCGCCTGTTATTGATGGGGGTGTCGCCGATGCGGTAATCCGATATCCTGTCACCCCCTCGTTGTCGGTTGCCGTAAATGCCGTTATCGGGATGACAAGACTGTTTGAGAGCGATGTCGCGGTGAATGCGGTTACAACCGGTGCTTCCGCTTCAGGAGTCAGATATTCATCCGCACCCATATCAGCGGGGTCGCCGCCGGTAAGCGGCCGGGTCTGGCCGTCAATATCATCGGCAGGGGCATAGGAATTGTTTGCACTATTTTTTGCCGGCGAGTCCGGCATGATGTGGAAATCGCCCCCCGCAGTCGGCGCTCCGCTGCCTGCCTGCACAAAATCCACAAAGAACGGATCGGAATTAATATTGCCGTTGCTGCCGGCGTAACCTGACTGGCCGATATCAGAGTTAGTAACGGTAGGAGAACCGTTAATTTGCGGCCCGGCCCATCCGCTTTCATTTGTATTACCCCAGATGATGCTGTTCCTTATTGTGCCGCCGCCGTTTAACCCGCCGCCGGAGCGCGAGGAGTAGTTACCAACGATTGTGCTGTTATTTACATTCAACGTAGCGCCGTTATTCCAAATGCCGCCGCCATTATTACCATAGCCATCGTTACCGGTTATAAAACTATTGGTGACCGTGGCAGAGCCCGAACCTATATATAATCCTCCACTACCGCCGTTCGATGTCGTCTTGTTGCCGCTGATAACGCCTTTTGAAATAGTGAGCGTTGTGCCTGAGAAATACAGACCGCCACCGTTCCCGCCGCCGATGTTGCTGTTTACGGTGGTATTGTTAACGCTGACCGTGCCACCGCCGGCATAGATGCCGCCGCCATGTCCATTTGGGGCGGAGTTAGCGTTGAAGATGCTGTCCGAAATTGTTGCGGACAAGGAACCGCCGGACAGGGAAAGTCCGCCGCCGTTCCAAACCTGAGCCGTATTGTTATTGACACTGCAACTGCTCAATGAGAGCGAGGACGCTGCCGTGGTAGCGAAGTATATTCCGGCGCCATGACCACCTGCACTATTATTGCTGATGCTTGTATGGCTGATTGTGGTTGCGCCGTTCATATTGTTCAACGACATTCCGCCGCCGTTCCCGTTTCCTAGCCCGCTATTTGAATTAATGCTACTGTTGTTAATTGACAGTGCGCCTGCCGAGGACGCATAAATCGCGCCGCCGCTATCCGCAGAAGTATTATTATTGAAAGTAGTGCCGGTAATTGTCGCGGTTGTCGAGGCGTTCTCCAGATAGAGAGCGCCGCCGGAATAACTAATCGTATTATTATTACTGAAGGCAGAGTTGCTGATGGTGACCGGTGAGTTTGTGCTGTAGATCGCGCCGCCCTTTTGAGACGAATTATTGCTGATTTTCGTATTTGAAATGGTTGTTGTTTTTGTGGCATTCGCCAGATGGATGCCGCCGCCGGCGCTGGCACCGACGCTGGAATTCCAGGAGATCGTGCTGTTGTTGATGGAAAGCGGGGCGGACAGCGCTGTGGCATAAATTCCACAGCCATTGTCACATGTATTCGTATAGGCCGAATCTCCACCGATAGTTGTGCCTTCAATGGTTGCCGAGCCGTTGTTTATGTATATGCCTGCGCCGTTGGCCCAGAGTTTATTCCCCTGGATAATGCACTCCTTGATCGTGGGAGCCGCCGCGCCTGATATATATATACCTCTGGTAAGCGTATTGTTTTCATACTGGTTGTCTATTGTAAAGCCTTTCAGCACGGCGCTTGAGGTCTCGCTACTGCTGAAGGTGACAACCGGGTTGTTCGTGTTATCCCCCTGGATCTTTGTAGATGCGGCCCCGTTTGCAGACTGGACGGTAATCGCCTTGCCGTTGAAATTAATTTTTTCACTATAAACGCCGTCGCAAACAACGACGTAATTTCCAGCGGAGGCCGCGTTTATTGCCGCCTGAATTAGAGTATAATTCGCGCCCGAAGCGCATACTGTCAACGAGTTGGAAACCGTAACCGTCTTGTTCCCGACCGGGTCGCCGACAGCGTCCTGATTTGTGGAATCCTTGGCGCTGAAACTATAATTAAAGTTCCCGGCCGTTGACAGGACCATATCCGCAAAATACATTTTGCCGTTAACGTAATCCGTGTCGTTCGTGTCCACCTCGGTCATTGTTGTGGCGCTGCCGTCAAACCAGACCTTGACCTCCGACGGCGGATTGTTGTCTATGTCAGCATACTTTACCCTGAACATGAAGTGCCCGCCCCGAGGTCCGCTGTCAGGATCAACCCCGTCTGCCGAGTAATCGGTCTCGCCGGTCCAGGCAAGGATCGGCGCATTTGCTCCGGTGGTCACGGTGAGGGCCTTGTTCGAAGTAGGATCGCCCGTGGCATTCGAATTATTGGAATCTTTTGCGCTGAAACTGTAATTATAGTTTCCGGCTGCAGGCAGGACGATATCCGCAGAGTACAGCTTGCCGTCCGTATAGACCGTATCGCCGGCGTTTACCTCGGTCATCGTTGTAGCATTGCCATCAAACCAGACCTTGATCTCGGACGGTGGGTTGTTGTCTATATCAATATACTTTACCCTGAATATGAAGTGTCCGCCCTGAGTGCCGCTGTCAGGACTTACGCCGTCAGTCTCATAATTCATTTCTCCTGTCCATGATAACGTCGGCGCATGGTTGGTTACCGTAACCTGATGGGCGGAAGCCGGATCTCCGGTTGCATTTAAAGAGGCGTCGGCAAACTTGAACACGTAATTCAGGTTGCCGACGGTTGAAAGCGTTGTCGAACAGGTATATATCTTGCCGTCCAGGTAGTTCGTGTCTTCCACATTCAGAGGAGACATATTTTGTTTCTCGCCGGCGTCGTCATAATCACCATCATTATTCAGATCTATCCATACCTGATGAAGCGTCGGCGCATCATTGTTCAAATCAGTATATTTGACCCGGAACCTGAAACTGCCGCCGCCGGGGGCGCTGTCGGGATTGACCCCATCCGCTGCATAGCCGGTCTGTCCGGTCCAGGCAAGGGTCGGGACCTGCTGC
>MGTA01000097.1:7040-10247 GCA_001799225.1 Deltaproteobacteria bacterium RIFOXYD12_FULL_50_9 | reverse complement strand
TGGTCGCAGAGATTCGCTGCGCTTCCATAGATAAGGAGAGTACCTGTGCTCGCGGAAAGCGGTAGATTTTCCGGAACCGGAGGCGGCGTGTCGGTCCACGTAACAATATCGTCGTTGCGATACCATATCCGTAATCCCGGCTCCCTGTTGGTCAGCTTGCCGTCGTTGACCATGGCAAGACGGGTCGAGCCGTGGACATTATGACAGGTAACGCAGCTAAACCTGCTGCTGTTGGGGCCACTGAAGTTGTAGTCTGCGGGGTATTGTCCATTGCCGATGCTAAGGTGATACACATGGTGGTTCGTGCCGGCGATTTTCAGGTTTGTGTTCATGTTTCCGGCATTGGTAAACGGCCCGGGATCATGACAGCTATAGCACAATCTGGATTGACTGCTGTCATTCACAGTCCCGTTGAGCGGGGTGAGCGGGATTTGCATGGGAGCTTGTCCGCCTATCAGTTTAAGCCTGTAACTTATCTGATACTCGGTTGAGTCGCAGCCGGCGCCACTGCAATCAAAAGTTCTGGCCAGGCCGTCAATGTGTCCGGCGGAAAAATCATGGCAGGAGTCGCAATTGACCGGTCGGCCGGCCAGGGTCTGCACCCCGCCCTTGGAGGGATAATTCTCTCCGGCGGCCAGGCCATGGCCGGTCTTGTAATACCCCCAGCCGCTGCCGTAGGAATAGGCGCCGTCTTCGTCGCCAACAATATTGGGCGCGTTGATGCTGCTGATGGAGGAGGGGGATTCGTCATGGCACGTTGCACACCACTTCTCTTTGCCCTCGGCAAGGCTTGAACCTGAATAAACTCCGCTCGCCCAGTTGTTTCTAGCCCCGACTACCGTATCAGCTACTCCGTTATATGTTCCGCCGGGGCTGTGGCAATCATCGCAGATGTCCGTCTGAGTAAGAGTAAGCTCCGCATTTGGATTGGCCTTCGACCTGAAGGTCGGGAAATTTGTTGTGTTATGACACTGCGAGCAGGCGACAGACAGGCCCTTGCCACCGGCATTGTTTACATGGGTCGGATGCGATCCCCTTGTCCCATGGCAAGTCGTTGATGTGCCGCACCCTGTGCCGCTGCCGCCATGCTTGAATCCCACGCTGTGGGAATGACAGTCAAAACAATCCGTCCCGTTTTTTCCATCAAGATTATCATGGCTCTGGTCCGTGCCCGAACCATCGTTCCGGTAGTGGGTGGTTTTGGTATGACAGACCTCGCAGATGCCGTCCCGAATCTCTCCGCCATCGGCAAAGGAATTCGGGCCGGTCGGACGGAAAAACTTAACGGCCTTTTCCCCGCTGTTCGGGGTTTTGATGGTTGATTTGATCAGCTTTCCGTAGATAACCGCAAAGGTGTTGCCGACACTGACGATACCAGGATCAAAATTCGGGCTTACCGTGATCGTGTCGATCGTGTTGTCTACTATTTTGTACTGATAGGTTATCTTGCTTGTATTTGGGATCAGAATATTGCCGATCAGAGCATCTGTAACCAACACCGTGCCGGTTTTAATATAATTCGTCCCAACCAGGGTGGTCGTACCGCTCTTCAGGTAGCTCAATACTCCGTATGTCCGGAGCTGTTTCTGGTGATGCGGCCAATGGCAGACCCGGCACTCTATCGACCATTTTGCCCCGTATTTTTGAACCGCATTATCGCTCTGGTTCGAATGGGTCGCCATAAATGGTGCCCGTCCATCATCATGACAACTCCAGCACATCCTGTTATATCGCGTGTCATCAAGGTCATCTTCATCAAGTCCTTCGGTTGCCCAGGACGGCAGAGAAGAACCCTGCACGTAATGACACGAGTCGCAGCTATATCCTTGGGCACTGTTGTGCGGATAGTCAAGACCGCGCTGGTCGGCAGACACCTCCGCCACCAACAGACTCAACAACAGCACCAACAGAATACTCACCTCCGATAGAACGCGCACAATTTCTCCCCTGATCATCTCTCATATGCACCGCAAACAAACCGAAACAATCTAATTGTTTTCATTCAACAACCGCAGTGTCCGGCGTCCCCAAAACAGTTTATCATTCAGCAGTATCTTTCCAAGAGATCCAGTCGATCAAGCCGTTGAAGAGATTGTTGGCAGGATTAGCCCTGGCAGCACCGATTGTGAAGTTCTCGCCGGTGGCTGTTTTCATAACATCACCGGTATAAAATTTTACGGTATCCGTTTTTAGCGACTGATCTGAATCCGTACAGTTGATATAACCGCTCCAGATTTCACCGGCACCGGCCCCGTCCGTGCCCTGATCATCTATATAGATATCGGCGGGCGTAAAAAACTGCCCCGGTGTTCCTCCCGACTTGTTTGTTTGCCATACGGCCTTTATCTGATACCAGTGGTCGGACACGATCGGACAGTTATTCTCAGAACCGGTCTTAGCCCCCGTGTAATTGGTCAACACCGGCTTCCAGGTAGTGCCGGGACTAACCGGATATACCCATAAGGCAATGGAAGCCTCTCCGGATGGAGCATTATATAAACCTGGATAAGCAGTATTGTTGCGCCAGATAGAAATCTGGAAATTGCCGCCCCCGTCTCTGGCGAGAATACGTCTAATATAATTTGCCGTGCCTGCCAGACCGGTCGGCTTGATCCGCGTCTCTATGGTCATAGCAGTAGAAGCAGTCAAGCATGAGGAGTTATAGTCAAACTGAATATACCTGCCGCTGCCGTCTCCGCCGCCTGAATAAGCGCTGCCGCTTAATGTGGCTGCGCCGCCATACACCGCGCCATAGAGGATATTCTGGGTATCCATGATATACGTGCTGCCGGATGCCTCATTCAAATTAACAGTGATGGGCGACGTCGGACACAGTGATGACAGCCCTATTGCTATACTCTCAGTTCCTGCGGCAAGGTTATAGTTGTCATAAATCGCATTGCTCGCAGCCGCCAAAGTGTCCGAAGCTATGTCTGCAACTTTGAGCGACGCGCTCATTGTAATGATCGCCGTGGATGAACCGGCGGTATGTGTCACCCCAGTAATAGTCCTCGGATTATTGCCGCCCGTATCCGTCAATACGAAATCAGCAGCCACAAGCGCACCTGATGAGCCGGTATTTGTATAAACACCTTCCGAAAACTTGATTGTCAGTTGATTGCTGCCTATAAAACCTTCGACAGAGGCTATGTATGGTCCGGATTGTGAATCATAATCAGCAAAGTATGCAGCGCTCTTCGTCACGTT
>MGTA01000097.1:5654-7022 GCA_001799225.1 Deltaproteobacteria bacterium RIFOXYD12_FULL_50_9 | reverse complement strand
CGTTTACATATATCCTTATCCTGCCGGCGGAAGGATCGGACGGATTCCGGTCAGCGCCGCTCGTATCGAAAGTCGCCGCTACATGCGTCCACTTGTTCAGCGGTATTGCGATAGAGCTGTAGGCGCCTCTAATTCCTGCCCTGCCGTCCTGGGAAAATCCGTTATTATCCGCTGCCATGTTTAAGGTGGCCCGCAACGTCCCGCTAACTTTTTTAAGGGTGAATGAATAACCACCATTGGTGCTGACCCCTACATGTTTGTTAAATATCGTATATTCGCTCTTGGCGCTATCGGTCGGATAAACCCATGCCTCCAGGGTTGTGTTATACTTCATCTCGGTGTACTTCCATGTCCCGTGATATCCTTCGTCAGTCGACCAAGTACCGTTCTGTGTCCCTACTTGCACACCAATGTCTTCGCCGAGCACAACTGCTTGTCCGGATCTACCTGCGGCATACGATCCAGCCGTAGAATACCACTTGCCATCCATCTGAAAATCGCTTGAATCATTGAGATTATTCTCAAATGCATAGTTAAATACCAGGCCAGGCACATGCGATGACCTGATTCCCCCGGAGCCTGAGGAACTTACCATAGAGTGCAGGGTAGAGGTGCCGGTGTTGTTCATCCTGGTCGAGACATGACAGCTGGCACTGCCGCAGCCCATACCGGCGTGCCAATCCGAGTAATAATAATGACAGTTGTTGCACATGCTGTTCCAGTTTGAGGTAAACGAGCCGCCGTTGACGTTCGCTCTACCCAAGGTGCCTGTCCCATGCCCGGTATGACAGTCGGTGCATGACAGCGTAAAGTTGGCTCCGGCGATCCGGTCCGTATGGGTAAAGGCTTCCCGTGAATAAATTTGATCCCCAGCGCCCCTTGGTATCACCGGCCAGCACTCAGCTTGGGTCCCGATGCAGTCATCGTTGTCCCAGCCAAAGGCCTTACCACAGACAAACCAGTTCGGGCAGGTGCCGTAACCGTTCGGTTCATTGGCGGATTGCCTGCCATGCGGGTCGCCATCCCAGTTAATTCCGAAATAGATACTGCCGTTGCCGTCCGTACTGTGACATGTCAGACAGAAAGTCGGATAATCAGGCAATTGAGCCCCTGTGAAAGACTCATTTTTCGGCGTTCTGTATGTGCCGGAACCAGCATAGGCACTCATTTTTTCGCCAGCCACATCACCCCAGACATTGGTGATGTCGGTAAGCCTGGTCACCGGACTCTTGTTCTGATTCGCCTGCGAGTATGTTCCGGTCACCACGTGGACGTTATGGCAGGATATGCATTCCAAGGTGTATGTCTTGCCGCTGACGCTGAACGATTTTGTCCCAACGCCTGGGTGACCACCGTTCGAATGGCAGT